>NZ_JBJJBR010000030.1:0-34282 GCF_045449635.1 Sabulicella flocculans
CGCTCCAGCACCGTCCACGCCTGCTCGGACAACCAGAACAACCGCGCCATGGCCAATCTCCACCGCTGAACCTCAATCAGTGGCGAAACGCACAAACGATTCAATGGGTTGTATTGGTTCCCTACCTGGGCATCATCCCCGCCAGCCTCGCGGTCGGCCCGGCGCACCGGGTGCTGGAGGCGCTGCTGCCGCCCGAATGGGACGCGCAGGCGGTGTATGACGACCACCAGGTCTTCATGCGGCACGGGCAGAAGACCTGCCACTTCCACCGCCCGCGCTGCGGGGAATGCGCCGTGCTGGACCTCTGCCCCACCGGCGCGCAAACCTTGGCGCGGGACCAGGGTTAGGACGCGCATGGCCACCGGATTGCTCGCCCTCCTCGATGACGTCGCCGCCATCGCCAAGCTGGCGGCGGCCAGCCTGGACGACGTGGTGGCCCAGGCCGCCAAGGCCGGCGCCAAGGCGGCCGGCGTGGTGATCGACGACGCCGCGGTGACGCCGCGCTACGTGGTGGGGCTGGCCCCGGCGCGGGAGCTGCCGATCATCTGGCGCATCGCGCTCGGCTCCTTCCGCAACAAGCTGCTGATCCTGCTGCCGGCCGCCCTGGCGCTGTCTGCCTTCGCGCCCTGGGCGATCACGCCGCTGCTGATGGCCGGCGGCCTGTTCCTGGCCTTCGAGGGCACGGAGAAGGCGCTGGAGGCGCTGGGCCTCATCGCCCATCATGGCCCGGCGGAGGAGATCACCGGCGGCCCGGCGGCGATCGAGCAGGCCAAGATCTCCCAGGCCATCCGCACCGACCTCATCCTGTCCGCCGAGATCATGGCCATCGCCCTGGCCACGGTGCCCGAGGCCGGGTTCTGGATGCAGGCCGCCGTGCTGCTGGCGGTGGGGGTGGGCATCACCGTCGTGGTCTACGGCGCCGTCGCGCTGCTGGTGAAGGCGGATGACGCCGGCGTGGCGCTGGCGGCGCGCGGCGGCCCGGCGGCGCCGCTGGGGCGCGGGCTGGTGCACGCCATGCCCGCCGTGTTCAAGGCGCTGTCCGTGGTGGGCACGGCGGCGATGATCTGGGTCGGCGGCGGCATCCTGCTGCACGGGCTGGCCGGATACGGGCTGGCCGGGCCGGAGCACCTGCTACAAGGCTGGGCCGAGGCGGTGGGCGGCGGCTTCCTGGGCTGGCTGGTGGTGGCCGCGGGCTCGGGCGTGCTGGGGCTGCTGGCCGGGGGCGTGGTGACGGCCCTGGTGCTGGGCTGGAAGCGGCTGCGCGGCCCGGCGCTTGCCCACTGAGGGGGGCGGGGCTAGGTTCCGCGCTGCACAAATCGTCAGTCGGACAAGGCGGAACGGCCCATGAAGCTCCTCGTCCCCGTGAAGCGGGTGGTGGACTACAACGTCAAGGTGCGCGTCAAGGCGGACAACACGGGCGTCGAGACGGCGAACGTCAAGATGTCCATGAACCCCTTCGACGAGATCGCCGTCGAGGAAGCGGTGCGCCTGAAGGAGAAGGGCGTGGCGACGGAGATCATCGCCGTTTCCGCCGGCCCCGCCGCCGCGCAGGAGCAGATCCGCACCGCGCTGGCCATGGGCGCCGACCGCGGCGTGCTGGTCGAGCATGACGGCGTGCTGGAGCCCATCGCGGTCGCCAAGATCCTCAAGGCCCTGGTCGAGAAGGAAGGCCCGGCGCTGGTCATCCTCGGCAAGCAGGCCATCGACGACGACATGAACGCGACCGGGCAGATGCTGGCCGCGCTGCTGGGCTGGCCGCAGGGCACCTTCGCCTCCAGGATCGAGGTCAGCGGCGACGAGGCCGTGGTGACCCGCGAGGTGGATGGCGGGCTGGAGACGGTGAAGCTGGCCCTGCCGGCCATCGTCACCGCCGACCTGCGGCTGAACGAGCCGCGCTACGCCAGCCTCCCCAACATCATGAAGGCGCGCAAGAAGCCGATCGAGACGGTGAAGCCCGCCGACCTCGGCGTGGACCCCACCCCGCGGCTTTCCGTGCTGCGGGTGGAGGAGCCGGCCAAGCGCCAGGCCGGGGCGCGCGTCGCCACGGTGCAGGAGCTGGTCGAGAAGCTGCGCAACGAAGCGAAGGTGATCTGAGCATGGCCGTCCTGATCCTCGCCGACCACGACGGGTCGGCCGTCTCCCAGCCCACGCGCTCGGCCGTCGCGGCGGCGCAATCCCTGGGCGAGATCCACCTGCTGGTGCTGGGCGAGGGCGCGGCCGCCGCCGCCGCCTCCGCCGCCGCGCTGCCCGGCGTGGCCAAGGTGCTGCTGGCCGAGGACGCGGCCCTGGCGCACCGCCTGGCCGAGCCGGTGGCGGCGCTGCTGGTCAGCCTCGCGCCCGGCTACTCGCACCTGCTGGCCCCGGCCTCGGCCGCCGGCAAGAACGTGATGCCGCGCGTCGCCGCGCTGCTGGACGTGCAGCCGATCAGCGACGTCGCCGGCGTGGTGGACGCCGACACCTTCGTTCGCCCCATCTATGCCGGCAACGCGCTGGCGACGGTGAAGAGCAGCGACGCCAAGAAGGTGATGACGGTGCGCGCCGCCTCCTTCGACCCCGTGGCCGCCACCGGCGGCTCCGCCCCGGTCGAGAACGTCGCCGCCGTGGCGGGCGAGGCGAAGTCCGCCTTCGTCGGCGCCGAGGTGCAGAAGAGCGAGCGCCCCGAGCTGACGGCCGCGCGCGTCGTCGTCTCCGGCGGCCGCGCCATGGGCTCGGCCGAGAACTTCCACCTGATCGAGGGCATCGCCGACAAGCTGGGTGCCGCCGTCGGCGCCTCGCGCGCCGCGGTGGATGCGGGCTACGCGCCCAATGACCACCAGGTGGGCCAGACCGGCAAGATCGTGGCGCCGGAGCTGTACATCGCCATCGGCATCTCGGGCGCCATCCAGCACCTGGCCGGCATGAAGGACAGCAAGGTCATCGTCGCCATCAACAAGGACGAGGAGGCGCCGATCTTCCAGGTGGCCGACTACGGCCTGGTGGGCGACCTGTTCAAGGTGATCCCGGAGCTGGAAGCGGAGCTGGCGAAGTAGACGGGATGAGCCTGCCGCCGGACGCCCTTGCCATGGCGCTGCTGAACCAGCCGCAGCCGCCGAACTGGGCAAGCGCGATCCGGCAGCTCGCCATCGCACAGATGGATGTCGCGCTGGCCGTGGCGAACCTGAAGGTGGCCATGGACAACAGCGACAAGACCCGGGCCGACGATGCGTTCAACAGGGCGCTCGACGCCCTGGACCGCGCCAAGGGCGTCTTGGATTCCCTTGCGTGAGCGGCATTCGGCAGCCGGACCACTTGCGCCTGGTCGAGGCGGAGGACGCGCGGCGGAACGCCGAGGCACGCATACCGCTTGAAAGCGGTGGCGGCGGGGGCGATGTTGGCGGCATGCCGCCCGACGACACCCGCGAGCGCGTGGCCGTGCTGGAGCAGATCGCCCGCTCCACCGACGCCACGCTGAAGGAACTGAAGGACGGCGCGCGCGACCTCCGCGACAAGCAGGACCGCGACTTCCGCATCCTGTTCGGCGCCATCATCGCCTCCGCCCTCGGCCTGGCCGGGCTGATGGCCAAGGGATTTCGCTGGTTCTGACCACAGGGGCGCCATGAGGCACCCCATCGCGTGTTGACGGAGAGACAGAACATGACCATCCGCGTCGCGCCCACGCCCGAAGGCGTGGTCCAGGTGCCGGAGATCGCCTCCCTGGGCATCGTCGGCGCCGGGCAGATGGGCAACGGCATCGCCCATGTCGCCGCCCTGGCCGGGCTGCCGGTGGCGATGGTGGACATCAACCCGGCCGCGCTGGACAAGGCGCTGGGCACCATCGCGCGCAACATGGAGCGCCAGATCGGCCGCAAGCTGATCACGCCGGAGGACCGCGACGCCGCGCTGGGCCGCATCACCACCTCCACCGACTACGCCTCGCTCGGCGACACCGACTTCATCGTCGAGGCCGCCACGGAGAAGGAGGCGGTGAAGCGCGAGGTGTTCAAGGCGCTCTGCCCGCACCTCAAGCCCTCGGCGATGCTGGCGTCCAACACGTCCTCCATCTCCATCACCCGCCTGGGCGCGGGCACCGACCGTCCCGAGAAGTTCATCGGGATGCACTTCATGAACCCGGTGCCGGTGATGAAGCTGGTGGAGATCATCCGCGGCATCGCCACGGACGAGCCCACCTTCCAGGCGGTGGACGCGCTGGCCAAGAAGCTGGGCAAGCAGACCGCGGTGGCCGAGGACTTCCCGGCCTTCATCGTCAACCGCATCCTGGTGCCGATGATCAACGAGGCCGTCTATGCCCTGTATGAGGGCGTGGGCGACATCCGCTCCATCGACACCGCGATGAAGCTGGGCGCCAACCACCCGATGGGCCCGCTGGAACTGGCCGACTTCATCGGCCTCGACACCTGCCTGAGCATCATGCAGGTGCTGTATGACGGGCTTTCCGACAGCAAGTACCGCCCCTGCCCGCTGCTGGTGAAGTATGTCGAGGCCGGCTGGCACGGCCGCAAGACCGGCAAGGGCTTCTACGACTACGGGCAGGACCCGCCGGTCCCCTCGCGCTGAGCGCGGGGCCGGGGCCTACCGCACCCGCATCTGCGAGGTCGGCGGCAGGTCCCGGTTCAGGATCATCTGCCCGCCGGTGGTGATCTGCCCGACATAGCGCCCGGTGCCCCCGATGCCGGTGTCGGGGAAGCCCGAGGCGCCCTGGGAGGTGTCCAGGGCGTCGCAGGCCGCCAGCAGCAAAATCAGGGCCAAGGCGCGCATCGGGCTCACTCCGGGCGGATGTTGGCGCTGCGGATCAGGTCGCCCCATTGCACCGTCTCGCGCGCCAGCAGGTCGCGCAGGCTTGCCGCATCCCCCGTCTCGATGTCCACCCCCTGCTGGGCCATGCGGGCGCGCAGCTCGGCGTCCTCCGTCGCGGCGCGCAGGGCGGCGGCCAGCCGGGCGCGCACCGGCTCGGGCGTGCCGGCGGGAACGAACAGCCCCTGCCAGAACACCGCCTCGAAGCCCGGCAGGGTGTCGGCCACCGGCGGCAGCTCCGGCAGCAGGGCGGACCGCCGGGCGGAGGAGATGGCGAGGCCCTTGGTCGCGCCCTCGCGCAGCACGGGCGCGGCTTCCAGCACCGCCTGGAACATCGCCTGGATGCGGTTCTGCCGCAGCTCCACCAGCGCCGGCACGCCGCCGCGGAACGGCACGTGCACCACCTCGATGCCGGCGCGCGACGCCAGCAGCGCCTGGGCCAGGTGGTTCACCGCCCCGGTGCCGCTGCTGCCGAAATTCAGCCGCCCCGGGTTGGCGCGGCAATAGGCCACGAACTCCGCGACATTGGACACGGGCAGCGAGGGATGCACGTGCAGCACGAAGGCCGAGCGGAACACCATGCCCACCGGCATCAGCTCGCGCTGCGGCTCGCGCGGGGTCAGCGTGGGCTGCAGCGCCGGGTTGATGGCCAGCGTGGAGGTGCCCATCAGCAGCGTGTGCCCGTCGGGGCGGGATTGCGCGACATGGGTGTTGGCCACCGCCGTGGCGCCGCCCACCCGGTTCTCCACCACCAGGGGCACCCCCAGCTCGCGCTCCATGCGCGCAGCGACGGCGCGGGACACGATGTCGGTCAGCCCGCCCGGCGCGTAGCCGGAAATCACCGACACCGGGCGGGACGGGAAATCCTGCGCCCGCGCCAGCGTGGGCAGCAGCAGGGGCGCGGCCAGCAGGGCGCGGCGATGGGTCATGGGCGTTGTCCTCCGGCCTGCATGCTGGCCCGTCACGCCAGGCGGCGCCAGACCTCCTCCTCCATGCGCGCCACCTGGGCGGCGGGGTCGGTGATCAGCGGCAGCAGCCCGGCCTGGCGGGCCAGCTGCGGCGCCGGGTCGGCCAGGATCTCCGCCACGCGGGCGGCCAGCGCGGCCTCGTCCCCCGGCGGGACGGCGATGGCGGGGTCCGGCGCCAGGTAGCAGAAGGCGCCGAAGCCGCGGCCGCGGTCGAAGGCGCCGGACAGGTCGTGGTGCGCCGCGGCGCAGGGCTTTCGCTGGCGCATCGCCTCGGCCAGGGCGAAGCCGCCGCCGGTGGGCACGGTGTCCAGGTAGAGGTCGCACAGCGCCACCACCGCGGCGAAGTCCCGCCGGCGGGCGCGCGGGTGCCAGCGCCCCGCCAGCCCGGGCCCGGGCGGCGGCAGGGCGTCGTCGCCCAGCGCCAGCACGTGCAGGCCGGGCGCGGCGCGCATCGCCGCCGCCAGCACCCGGGCCAGCGCCGGGGCGCGCAGCTTGTCCGCGCTGCCGGAGGTCATCAGCAGGGGCGCGCCGTCCGGCAGGCCCAGCGCGGCGCGGGGCAGCGCGCCCGGCGTGCCCTCATGCGCGCGGGTCAGCCCAAGCGGCAGGAACAGCGTCGGGCAGGCGCCCTCCATCGCGCCGTGCGGGTGGGTGGCGAAGCACAGGTCCAGCACCGGGGCGGCGAAGCGGCCCGGGTGGCCGTGGTCGAAGCCCACCACCAGCGGCGCCGGGCGCAGCGCGGCCAGCAGGCCCATCTCGTGCGTGGCGTAGTGGAAGCAGGCGCAGGCGGCGCCCAGGGCGGCGATCTCCTCCCGCCAGGCGCGCAGGCGGAGGGGGGCGGGGGCAGCGGGGTCGGCCGCGGTGAAGGTGGGCGCCAGGCCCAGCCGCGCCGCCAGCTCCAGCAGGGCGGGGTTGCGCGCCGCCACCAGGGCGCGCGGGGCCGGGATGAACACCCGCGCCGGCAGGGTGGCGTGCAGGGCCGCCACCTCCAGCGGCAGGGCCGGCAGGGGGCTGTCGGGCTCCAGCGGGAAGGGCACCACGTGCGCCACCACCGGCGGGCCGGGCAAGGGGGGCGGCAGCGGCGCGGGCGGCAGCACCCGGCGCAGCGCCGGCGCCAGCCACCCCTCCCAGGGCGGCAGGTCGTGCAGCATGGCGAGGCCCTGGAAGTCCAGCGCGGCCACCAGCAGCGCGTCCGCCTCCTCCGCCAGGGCGGCGGCGATGGCGCGGTCGCGCAGGCCGCCGGCCAGGGCGGCGAGGTCCCGCCCGTCCCGCACCTCGCCGAGCAGGCGGCGCCAGGTCGCGTGGTCGCGCAGGCCCAGGGCCCAGGCGCGGCGCAGCAGCGCCAGCCCGGCCGGGCCGTCCTGCCCGGCGGCCCGCCGCGCGGCGGCGGCGCGGGTGCGCGGCGGGCCGTCCAGCAGCCCGTGGCGGCGCAGGGGTTCCAGCATCGGCGACATCGGGCGGCAGCATGGCGGCAAGGGATGAAGGAAGCGTTTTCGCCGCGCCGCCACGCAAGCGTCACGCCGCTGCAACACCGCGCGCCTACAGCCCCGCGCATGGATGCTGCCACCCTGGAGATCGCGGGGCTGACCCGCCGCTTCGGCCCCCGCACGGCGCTGGAGGACGTGACCCTGGCCATCCCGCAGGGGCAGATGGTCGGCGTCATCGGCCGCTCCGGCGCCGGCAAGTCCACCCTGCTGCGCCTGCTGAACCGCATGGCCGAGCCCACCGCCGGCACCATCCGCTTCGGCGGGCGGGACGTCACGGCCCTGCGCGGCGCCGCCCTGCGCCGCTGGCGGCGCGACTGCGCCATGGTGTTCCAGCAGTTCAACCTGGTGGGCCGGCTGGACGTGCTGACCAACGTGCTGGTCGGCCGGCTGAACCACGTGGGCACCGCCCGCGCCCTGCTGCGCTGGTGGCCGGAGCTGGACCGCGCCATCGCGCTCTCGGCGCTGGAGCAGTTCGACATGGGCGCCCTGGCCACCCAGCGCGCCGAGAGCCTGTCGGGCGGGCAGCAGCAGCGCGTGGCCATCGCCCGCGCCCTGGTGCAGGAGCCCCGCATCATCCTGGCCGACGAGCCGGTGGCCAGCCTGGACCCGCGCAACGCCCTGCTGGTGATGGAGGCGCTGGCCGCCATCAACCGCCGCTTCGGCATCACCGTGCTGGTGAACCTGCACAGCCTCGACCTCGCGCGCTCCTACTGCGAGCGGCTGGTGGGGCTGGCGGCCGGGCGGGTGGTGTTCGACGGCCCGCCGGAGGCGCTGACCGACGCCGCCGCCCGCGCCCTGTACGGCATGGAGGCCGCGGAGGCCTTCGGCCCCGCCGCCGCCGGGCCCGGCATCGTCGCGCCCGAATCCCTGCTCCCCCACCCCGCCTGAGGACACCGCCATGATCACCCGCCGCCTCGCGCTCGGCTCCGGCGCCGCAGCGCTCGCCCTGCCCGCCGCCGCCCAGCCCGCCCCCGCCTGGCGCGCGCGCTTCCCCGAGCTGACCTTCGCCTCCATCCCGGCGGAGAACAGCGCGGGCGTGACGGAGCGCTTCGGCCCCTTCGTGGAGTACATGTCCCGCACGCTGGGCGTGCCGGTGCGCCTGCGCATCGCCAACGACTACGCCGCGGTGGTGGAGGGCCAGCGCGCCGGCAACATCCACGTCGCGCAGTACGGCCCCTCGGCCTTCGCCCGCGCGCTGATGACCGGCGCGCCCATCGAGGCCTTCGCCATCGAGGTCAACCGCGACGGCACCAAGGGCTACCACAGCGTGTTCTACGTGCGCCGCGACAGCGCCTTCCAGGCCATCCAGGACCTGCGCGGGCGCAACCTGGGCCTGGTGGACCCCAACTCCACCTCGGGCAACAACGTGCCGCGCTTCGCCCTGCACGGCATGGGCATCGTGCCCGAGCAGTTCTTCGCCCGCGTGGTCTACACCGGCAGCCACGAGAACGCGGTCATCGCGCTGCAGCAGGGCACGGTGGACGTCGCCGCCAACTGGTGGAACGACGAGCAGGAATCGAACCTGGCGCGCATGGCCCGGCGCAACATGGCGCGGGTGGAGGATTTCCGCGTCATCTTCCGCTCCGAGCAGATCGTGAACTCGCCCACCGCCATGCTGTCCACCCTGCCCGACGAGCTGAAGGCCGCCATCCGCACCGCCTACCTGGAGCTGCCGCAGCGCGAGCCCGCCCTGTTCCAGCGCATGACGGACGGCCAGCAGCAGCCCTGGCAGCCGGTCACCAACGCCGCCTACCAGCCCATCATCGAGCTGAACCGCTTCGTGGACGGGCTGCGGCGCCAGCGGAGCTGATGCCGGCGCTGCTGGAACCCGCGCGCCTGGGCCCGCTGCTGGCCCAGGTGGAGGAGGCGCGGCTGGCCGCGCGCCGCCGCGCCCTGGCCGGCGGCGCGCTGCTGCTGGCGCTGGTGCTGCTTTCCGCCTGGGTGGCGGAGGTGCGCCCCGCCCTGCTGTGGGAGCGCGGCGACCGCTTCCTGGGCTATTTCGACCGCACGCTGACGCTGGACACCGGCGCCCGCGCCTGGACCGACCCCGGCGAGTGGTTCTGGGGCCTGGACCGGTGGCTGGCGCAGCTCGGCGACACGCTGCTGATGGCCTATGTCGGCACGGTGCTGGGGGCGCTGGGCGGCTTCGCCCTGGGGCTGCTGGGCGCGGCCAACACCGGGCCGGGCGCGGCGGCGCGCTTCGCCGCCCGGCGGGTGGCGGAGTTCGGCCGCACCGTGCCGGAAATCGTGTTCGCCCTGGTCTTCGTCATCGCCTTCGGGCTGGGGCCGCTGGCCGGCGTGCTGGCCATCGCCATCCATTCGGCGGGCGCGCTGGGCAAGCTGTTCGCCGAGGTGGTGGAGAACATCGACATGAAGCCGGTGGAAGGCGCGCGGGCGGCCGGCGCCTCCTGGGCGCAGGTGGCGCGCTTCGCGGTGGTGCCGCAGGTGCTGGCCGGCTTCGCCTCCTACGCGCTGCTGCGGCTGGAGGTGAATGTGCGCGGCGCCGCCGTGCTGGGCTTCGTCGGCGCCGGCGGCATCGGGCAGGATTTGGTGGAGGCGGTGCGCAAGTTCTACTACGCCGACGTCTCGGCCATCCTGCTGCTCATCGTGCTGGCGGTGACGCTGATGGACCTCGCCACCTCCGCGCTGCGGCGCCGCCTGCTGGGCGCGGCATGAGTCCGCTGGCCGAGGCCGCGCGGGCGCGCCTGCCGGTGCTGCGCGCCGCGCATCCCGGGCAGTTCCGGGTGCTCACCGTCGCGCGCCTGGGCATGGCGCTGGCGCTGGCGGCGATGGCGGCGCTGTTCGCCTTCGGGGTGTGGCGGCTGGACATCCAGTGGGCGCGCATCTGGCCCGGCCTGGGGCAGGTGGGCGGCTTCCTGCTGGAGATGCTGCCCCCGGCCGAGGCGCGCGGCGCCTCCCTGCCCGGGGTGCTGCGCGCCCTGGCCGAGACGCTGGCCATCGCCTTCCTCGGCACGCTGGGTGCCGCCCTGCTGGCGCTGCCGCTGGGCTTCCTGGCGGCGCGCAACACCACCCTCAGCCAGGTGCTGCGCTTCCTGTGCCGGCGCGGGCTGGACGGGCTGCGCGGTGTGGATGCGCTGATCTGGGCGCTCATCTGGGTCAGCGTCGTCGGGCTGGGGCCCTTCGCCGGCCTGCTGGCCATCATGGTCAACGACACCGGCACCTTCGGCAAGCTGTTCAGCGAGGCCATCGAGGGCGCCGACCGCCGGCCGCAGGAAGGCGTGGTGGCGGCCGGCGGCAACGGGCTGCACCGCGTGCGCTTCGGCGTGCTGCCGCAGGTGCTGCCCGTCATGGCCGGGCAGGTGCTCTACATGTTCGAGAGCAACGTGCGCTCCTCCACCATCATCGGCATCGTCGGCGCCGGCGGCATCGGGCTGGTGCTGGCGGAGATGATCCGCACGCTGGAATGGCAGGCGGTGAGCCTGATCGTGCTGCTGATCCTGCTGATGGTGGCCGCCATCGACGCCATCAGCGCCCGGTTGCGGCGGCGGATGATCGGGGCCACACCGGGGGCGTGACCCCGGAGCCCCTCGCCCTCTACCTCCACTGGCCGTTCTGCGCGCAGAAATGCCCGTATTGCGACTTCAACTCCCACGTGCGCGAGGCCGGCGTGGACCACGCCCGCTTCGCCGGCGCCCTGCGGCGGGAACTGGCGCACGAGGCCGCGCGCACCGGCCGGCGCCGCCTGGGCAGCATCTTCCTCGGCGGCGGCACCCCCAGCCTGATGCGCCCGCAGGACGTCGCCGACCTGCTGGCCGACGCCGCCGCCCTGTTCGAGGTGGCGCCGGATTGCGAGGTGACGCTGGAGGCCAACCCCACCAGCGTGGAGGCCGCCCGGCTGCGCGACTTCCGCGCCGCCGGCGTCAACCGCCTGAGCCTGGGCGTGCAGGCGCTGGAGGAGGCGGCGCTGCGCTTCCTGGGCCGCCGCCACGACGCGGGCGAGGCGGTGGCGGCGCTGGAGCTGGCGCGCGCCACCTTCCCGCGCCTGAGCTTCGACCTCATCTACGCCCGCCCCGGCCAGGCGGAGGCGGCGTGGCGGGCCGAGCTGCGCCGCGCCCTGGCCCTGGCGGCCGACCACCTCAGCCTCTACCAGCTGACGGTCGAGCCCGGCACGCGCTTCGCCACCGAGCACGCCCGCGGCGCCTTCGCCCTGCCGGCCGACGACGACGCGGCGCGTCTGTACCACGCCACGGCCGAGGAGGCGGCGCGCTTCGGCCTGCACCCCTACGAGGTGAGCAACTACGCCCGCCCGGGCGCGGAAAGCCGGCACAACCTGGCCTACTGGCGCTACGGCGACTACCTGGGCATCGGCGCCGGGGCGCACCAGCGCCTGCTGCTGGGCGGGCGCATGTGGGCCACCCGCCGCCACCGCGCGCCGGAGGAATGGGCGGCGCGGGTGGAGCGCGACGGCCACGCCGCGGTGGAGGAAACGGCGCTGTCCCCGCAGGAGCGCGCGCGCGAGGCGCTGCTGATGGGCCTGCGCCTGGACGAGGGCGTGGACCCCGCGCGCGTGGAGGCGCGCAGCGCCCTGCCTTGGGCGCAGGCGGTGGACCTGCCGGTGCTGGAGGCGCTGATGGAGGAGGGCTGGCTGGAATGGCGCGGCCCGCGCCTGCGCGCCACGGCGGAAGGCCGGGTGCGGCTGGACTCCCTGCTGCCCCTGCTGCTACGCTGAGGCGATGCACCTGATGCGGACCACGAAGCGAATTACCCGCCCGGCCGGCTGAATCCGCGCCGAGGCCTCGGCGCGCCGCGCCGTCCGGGTCGCTTCCCCGTTGCCCCGCATTCCAGGAACCCTTCCGATGACCGACACCGTCTCCGTCCTGTTCACCCTGCACGCCGAGGCCGCGCCCGGCACCCTGCCCCGCCTGCTGCAGCCCTTCGCCAGGCGCGACCTGGTGCCCGACCAGGTGAAGGCGCGCCGCGCCGGCGACACCCTGCTGGTGGAGCTGGGCGTGGACGCCATGCCGGCCGAGGAGTTGCACCTGGTGGAGGGCAACCTGTCCCAGGTGATCGGCGTGCGGCGGCTGGAGGTGATGCGCCGCGCCCGCCTGCGCGCCGCCGCCTGATGGACGCCCGCCCCGGCTGACGGCACCATCCACCCCGGGGAACAGCAGGGGACCACGGATGGATTTCGCACCGACGCCGGAGCAGGAGGCGATCCGCGAGGCGGTCGCGGGCATCTGCGCGCGCTTCGACGACGCCTGGTGGCACGCGCAGGACGAGGCGGGGGAGTTTCCGCACGCCTTCCACCGCGCCATCGCCGAGGCCGGCTTCCTGGGCGTCTGCATCCCGGAGGAATACGGCGGCTCCGGCCTGGGCATCGCCGAGGCGGCGGTGATGATGGAGGCCATCGCGTCCTCCGGCGCCGGGATGTCCGGCGCCTCCGCCGTGCACATGAACATCTTCGGGCTGAACCCGGTGGTGGTGTTCGGCAGCGCCGAGCAGAAGCGCCGCTTCCTGCCGCCGCTGGTGCGCGGCGAGGAGAAGGCCTGCTTCGGCGTCACCGAGCCCACCACGGGCCTGGACACCACGCGGCTGAAGACCCGCGCGGTCCGGCGCGGCGACCGCTACGTGGTGGACGGGCAGAAGGTCTGGATCTCCACCGCCCAGGTGGCGGACCGCATCCTGCTGCTGGCGCGCACCGGCGGGCCGGGCGCGGCCGGGCTGTCGCTGTTCTACACCGCGCTGGACCGCACGCGCTGCTCCGTGCGCGCCATCCCCAAGATGGGCCGCCACGCGGTGGATTCGAACGAGATCTTCTTCGAGGGCTACGAGGTCCCGGCCGAGGACCTGATCGGCGAGGAAGGCCAGGGCTTCCGCCAGATCCTCCATGGCCTGAACCCCGAGCGCGTGCTGCTGGCCGCCGAGGCGGTGGGGCTGGGCCGCGCCGCGCTGCGCCGCGCCGCCGCCTACGCGAAGGAGCGCGTGGTGTTCGGCCGCCCCGTCGGCCAGAACCAGGCGGTGCAGCACCCGCTGGCCGAGGACTGGATGGCGCTGGAGGCCGCCTGGATGATGGCCATGAACGCCGCCTGGCGCTACGACCGCGGGCTGGATTGCGGCGCCCAGGCCAACGCCGCCAAGTTCCTGGCCGGCGAGGCCGGGCTGAAGGCCTGCCAGGACGCGGTGATGACCCATGGCGGCTTCGGCTACGCCCGCGAGTACCATGTCGAGCGCTACCTGCGCGAGGCGATGATCCCCTGGATCACCCCGGTCAGCCCGAACATGATCCGCTCCTTCATCGCCGAGAAGGTGCTGGGCCTGCCCAAATCGTACTGAGGGAATCTTGCCAGCCGGGCAAGCGCGTGGCTTGAATGACCCGCTCTGGGGGCGGTCTTTCTCATGTTCCACGACGTCGAGGACGAGAACAAGCTCGCGACCATCCTGTTCGCCGACATCGTGGATTCCTCCGCCGTGGTGGAGGACCTGCCGGCCGACGCCGCGCTGGACGTGCTGCGCGGCGCGCTGGAGGCGATGGGCGCCGCCGTCGCCCGCCACGGCGGCACGGTGACGCGGGTGATGGGCGACGGCGTGATGGCGCTGTTCGGCGCCCCCCAGGCGCGGGAGGACCACGCCCTGGCCGCCTGCCTGGCGGCGCGCGAGATGCTGGAGGCGGTGGGGGCGGGCTTCCCCGGCCTGGCCCTGCGCGTGGGCCTGCATTCGGGCGAGTTCGTGGTGCACGCCGTGCAGTCGGGCAACCTGTCGGCGCTGGACGCCACCGGCAGCGCCGCGCACCTGGCCGCGCGCATCCAGGCCGCCGCCGCGCCGGGCGAATGCTGGGTCAGCGAGGCGACGCGCGCCCTGGCGGGCGAGGCCGCGACGACGGCGCCGCTGGGCGAGGTGGCGCTGAAGGGCCAGCGCGCGCCGGCGCGGCTGCACCGGCTGCTGGGCGCCCGCGCCGCCCGCCGCCCGGCGCGGGAGGAGGCGCCGCTGCTGGGCCGGGCGGCGGAGCTGCGCCGCCTGCGCGCCGCCCTGGCCGAGGCGCGCGCCGGGCGCGGCCGCGCCCTGCTGGTGCTGGGCGAGCCCGGCCTGGGCAAGACCCGGCTGCTGGGCGAGGCGCTGCGCCCCGCCGCGCCGCTGCTGCGCGTGGTGGCGCTGCGCCTGCGCGCCCGGCACGACTTCGCCGCGCTGGAAGGCGCGCTGGGCGAGGACTGGGCCCCGCCGCCCGACCCCGCCCATTCCCCGCGCGAGCGCCGCGCCGCGCTGGTGGAGGCTGCGGTGGCGGCGCTGGAGGCGCGGCTGCGCACCCCCGGCGCCGCGCTGTGGGTGGACGACGCGCAATGGCTGGACGAGGGCAGCGCCGAGGCGCTGCGCGCCCTGCTGCGCCGCGCCGCCCCCCTGCCCGCCCTGCTGGCCTTCGCCGCGCGCTCCGGCGAGGCGCCGCCCTGGCTGGACGCCACCGAGCGCCTGGAGCTGCCCCCCCTGGCCGAGGCGGCGGCGCGGGAGCTGGCGCTGTGGGGGCTGGGCGGCTCCGCCCCCGGCGAGGTGGTGGGCACGCTGGTGGCGCGCTGCGGCGGCAACCCGCTGTGCATCGAGCAGGCGGCGCTGGCGCCCGACCCGCGCGCCATCCCGCCCGACATCCGCGTGCTGCTGGCCCAGCGCCTGGACGCCCTGCCCGCCCCGGCCAAGCGGCTGATGGCGGTGCTGGCCGCCATCGAGGAGCCCTGCGCCCCCGCCCTGCTGGACGCCTGCGCCGGCGAGCCCGCGGCGCCGCTGCTGGAGGCGCTGGAGGCCGGCGGCTTCCTGCGGCGCGAGGGCGCGCTGGCCGCCTGCCGCCACGCCCTGTTCGCCGAGGTCGCCTACGGCGCGCTGACGGCGCGGCGGCGCGTGGCGCTGCACGCGCGCATCTGCGCCGCCGCCGGGGGCGCGCACCCGGCCTTCCTGGCCCGCCACGCCCGGCTGGGCTGCCTGTGGCCCGAGGCGCTGGTGCATGCCCGCGCCGCGGCCGAGGGCGCGCTGGCGCGCTTCGCCCACCGCGACGCCGCCGCCTTCCTGGAGGAGGCCATCGAGGCCGCCCGCCACGCCGACCCCGCGGCGGAACTGCCCCTGCTGCTGCTGCTGCGCGAGCCGCTGTTCCGCCTGGGCCGCATGGAGCCGCTGCGCGCCGCCCTGCGCCGCGCCGAGGCCCTGGCGGGCGACAGCGCCCAGCTGGCGCAGCTGCGCATCTTCCGCTCCCACCAGGCCTGGCTGGGCGGCGCCTACGCCGAGGCGCTGGCGGCGGTGGAGGACGTCGCCGCCCAGGCGGCGCAGGAGGGCGACGCCGCGCTGGCGCTGCGCGCGCGCTTCCAGCGCGGCCTGTGGGCGCTGGGCGTCGGCCGCTTCGGCGAATGCGCGGCGCTGATGGCGGAGGTGGCGGCGGGCGCGGAGGCGCATGGCGGGCGCTTCGGCCTGGACGCGCCGCTGGTGGTGGTGGCGCGCGGCTACCAGGCGCGCTGCCTGGTGGAGCTGGGCGAGGTGGCCGCCGCCCGCGCCGCCGCCGACGCCGCCACCGCCAAGGCGCGGGAGGTGGAGCGCCCCTTCTCCTGGATCTTCGCCGCCTACGCGGAATGCGTGGTGCTGCGCGGCGAGGGCCGGCCGGCGGAGGCGGCGGCCCGCGCGGCGGAAGGGCTGGAGCAATGCGTGCGCGCCGAGACGGAGCTGATGCGCGTGGTCGGCCTGCTGCTGCTGGGCCTGGCCGAGTTCGAGGCCGGGCGCTGGGCGGCGGCGGAGCGCCACCTGGGGGAATCCATCGCGCTGGGCGAGGCGATGCGCTTCCTGGTGCACCAGCCGCTGAAGCTGGCGCGCCGGGCGGAGGCGCTGCGCCGCCTGGGCCGCGCCGGGGAGGCGGCGGACTGCGCCGCCCGCGCCCTGGCCCTGGCCCGCCAGCAGGGCGACGCCGCGGGCGAGGCCGCTGCGCTGGCCGCTCAGCCCTCGCCGAAATCCTTGTCCACGTCCACCGAGGCGCCCACCGCGCCCTTGACGCTGACATAGGAGCCGGCGGGGCGCTCGATGTCGGTCGGGCCGTCCAGCTCCACCTCCTCCTCCCGCACCAGGGCGTGGGTCTGCGGGTCGTAGTGGCGCACCGTCACCGTCTCGGTGCGACCCACCGTCACCTTGAACTTCGCGACGTAGCCGTGGACGTAGTAGGTCGGCGGCGTCCAGCCATCGGGGCCGACCGTCACCTGGTGCGGCTCGTCCGGGCGGGCGGTGCTGTAGTGGTGGCCGGGCGGGAAGCCCTCCTTTCCGTTGGGCAGGGGCTTGGGCATCGCGATCTCCTCGTTCAGGGCAGGGGGGACAGGGGCGGCGGCCCGCCGAAGGAGGCCAGCACGGTCAGCGCGCCGTTGGGGTCGCCCCCGGCGCGGGCGGTGAAGCGCAGCAGGGCGCGGCGGACGTCGCCGCCCGTCCAGCGGAAGATGGCGGTGGCGCGGTCGAAGCGCGGCTCGGGGTCGCTCAGCCGGCCGTTCTCCAGCACGCAGGGCAGGTCGGCGCGGGTCACCGGGGCCTCGCTGTCCAGCAGGGCGGCGCAGTGGTCGGCGGTGCGCAGGGCGGGCGGGGCGCGGTGCAGCGGCAGCGGGCGCCATTCGCCGCCCTCCAGCGGGCGCCATTCCGCCCGCGCCTCCGGCGGCGGGCAGTCCAGCGTGCCGCGGTTGCGCAGCGACAGCAGCAGCAGCCAGAAGGGCTCCGCCCCCGCCTCGCGCACCGGCACCGGGTCGAACCCCACGTCGGGCGAGCGGAAGTCGTGCGCGCGCACCAGCGGGTCGTGCGTCAGGTGGCGGCCGTCCTGGGCGTTCCAGCCGGCGCTGAACAGCACGGGCGCGGCGGGCGCCTCCTCCAGCGTCACCCGCAGCCTCCCGCCCGCCTCCCGCGTGGCCAGCACCAGCACCGCTTCCGACAGGTCGCGCAGGGGCACCACGCGGTCCACCGCGCCCTGCCAGCGCAGCAGGTCGCGCAGCTCCGCCGCCGGGTCCAGCAGGGCCAGCTGCGCCAGCGCGCCCGGCGGGCCCTCCACCCGCAGGCGCAGCAGGCGGGTGGCGGGGCCGGGCGGCAGGGCCAGCCGCAGGATGCGGAAGCCGAAGGGCGGCAGGTCCGGCGTCTCCCATGCCAGGGGCAGCGCGTCCCACTCCGCCTCCCGCGCCGGGCGGGCGCGCCGGCCGGTGATGCCGCGCCAGCCCTCGGCGCCGTCCAGGCGGAAGCGCCCGTCGCCGCCGGCGGTGCCGTTCAGCGCCAGCGCCACCAGGAAGTCGCCCCAGCAGGTTTCCTGTCCCGCCGGCAGGGCGGGGTCGCCGCCCACCGCCAGGAAGCGGTCGAAGTCGCCGGGGCCGGCCATGCGGGCGCGGGCGGCGCGCAGCACCTCCAGCGTCACCGGGCCGGGGGCGCGGGTGGCCTCCAGCAGGGCGCGCTGCGTCGCCACCGCGCCGCCGTGCCGCGCCGCGACGTGGTGCCAGAACAGCCCGCCGGCATAGTTCGGGCCCTGCAGCCCGCCGCGCGGCGGCCGGCGGCGGCTGCCCAGGCTCAGCCCCTCCGGGCGGAACCAGTCCTGCGCGTCCTCCTCCAGCCGCAGCCGGCCGGTGCCGGCCAGGCGCTCCATCACCCGCGCCCCGCCCTCGCGCTGCATGGGGGTGAAGACCATCGCGGCGCCCTCGGGCACCAGGGTGGCGGGGGTGGCGTTGCAGGCGTGCTGCACCAGGTGGAACACCTCGTGGAACACCGTCTCGCGCAGGGCGTCGGCGGCCAGCAGGCGCTCCACCACGATGTGCCGCCAGGCCGGCGAGGCGCCGCCGCGCGCGCCCTGGAGGTTGCGCAGCTCGATGCGCAGCACCCCGCCATGCAGGCGCGCGGGCGGGAAGCCGGCGCGGCGGAAGGCGCCCAGCGCGTCCAGCCCGGCCTGCGCGGCGGCGCGGGCGGTGGCGGCGTCGGCCCCGCCATGCACCGGGTCGCCGGGGTACCAGCGCGCCTCGGCGCGGTCCGCCCCGCGCGCGGCGGCGTGCAGCCGGGGCGGGACGGATTGCGCGGCGGGGTCGGCGGCGCCGTCGTCGCCGTCCAGGCAGGCCAGGGGGGTGGCCGCCAGCGGCCGGCAGGCCAGGCAGGCCGCCCCCAGCCCCAGCATCGCGCGCCGCCGCATGCCCCGTCTCCCGCTGTTGGACCCCGCGCCGCGGAGGCTCCCGCATCCTGCCACGCAGGGCAAGGACGGGCTGTGACCGGCGTCACGCCGCGCCTATCCTGCCGCGCATGTCCGCGCTGCTGCGATTCCCCCCCTTCGCCGCCCTGGGCCCGGCCGCGCTGGCCGCGCTGGGCGAGGGCGCGCAGGAGATGGCCTTCCCCGCCGGCGCGGCGCTGATGCGGCGCGACGCGGCGGAGGACCGCGCGCTGCTGCTGCTGGAAGGCGCGCTGCGCGTCGGCGCCACCTCGCCCGAGGGGCGCAGCGTCACCTTCCGCGTGGTGCAGCCGGTGGAGCTGGTGGGCGAGATCTCCGTGCTGGACGGCGGGCCGCGCACGGCGGACGTGGAGGCGCTGGGCCCCTGCCGCGTGCTGTGCCTGCCCGGCCCGGCGGTGCGGCGCGCCGTGGCCGCCCACCCGGAGGTCGGGGCGGCCTTCGTGCGGCTGCTGTGCCGGCGGCTGCGCGACACCTCCACCGGCATGGAGGGCATCGCCACCCTGCGCCTGCCCGAGCGCATGGCCGCCACCCTGCTGCGGGTGGCGCGCGAGCAGGGCACCGGCATGGCCGGCGGCGCCGTGCTGCTGCCGGCGAGGCTGAGCCAGGGCGAGCTGGCGGCGATGGTGGCCGCGACGCGCGAGGCGGTGAACCGCCAGCTGGCCGCCTGGCGCGAGGACGGGCTGGTGGAGGCGCGCGGCGGCCGGCTGGCGCTGCTGCGCCCCGCCGCGCTGGAGGCCCTGCTGGGCTGAGGTTCAGTGCCGCTCGAGCAGGCGGCCGAAGCCGGCCACGCGGTCGGGGATGCCGTGCTCGCGCAGGGCGTGCCACCAGGTGGTGGCGTTGATGGCCAGCACCGGCTTGCCCAGCCAGCGCTCGGCCTCCGCCGCCAGCCGCACCATGGACAGGTTGGTGCCCACCTGCACGATGGCGTCCACCTCCTCGCCGTCCAGCTCGCGCAGCACGGGCACCAGCTCGGCCTCCGTCACCTCGGCGATGGCGGTCCAGCGGCGGCATTGCAGCGCGCGGTCGCGCACCACGGAGAAGCCCATGTCGGTGAAGTAGCGCGCGACCTCGCTGTTCATGGAGGGCCAGTAGGGCGACAGCACCGAGAGCCGCCGGATGCCCGGGTCCAGCGCCCGCAGCGCCGCCGCGCAGGCGTGCGAGCCGATGGAGACGCCCAGCCCGCTCTCGGCCTCCACCGCGCGCTGGAAGCGGTCGGCGCCGGCCGCGCCGTCGAAGAAGGTCACCGCGCTCATGCCCATCACCAGCCGGTCGGGGGCGCAGGTCATGACGGAGCGCACGGCGTCCATGGTGTTGGCGCCGATCAGCTCCGCCCCGGCGCGGAAGCTCTCGTTGCTCACCGCCTGGGCGTCGGGGGTGAAGATGCGCGCGTAATGCGCGGTGACGCCGGGCGGGCGCAGCATGTCGAAATCGGGCTGCACCACCGTGTTGGTGGAAGGCCCCATGACGCCGAACTTGCCGCGCCAGCCGAGGACGTCACGCATTCGATCGCTGCTCCCGCATTGCACGGCGCAGCGTAAGCGCCCATCGTGGCGCGCGGGAAGCGCCTGGGGGATCCCTTGGGATGATGAAGAGACGATTTCTCGGCGCCGCCGCGCTGCTGCCCTTCGCCGCCGCGGCGCAGGAGGCGCCGTGGCCCACGCGCGGCTCCATCCGCTGCATCGTGCCCGGCCCGGCCGGCGGCGCGGGCGACTTCATGGGCCGCGTGATCAGCGAGCGCCTGTCGCCCCGCCTGGGCCAGCAGGTGGTGGTGGAGAACCGCCCCGGCGCGGCCACCAACATCGGCATGACCGCGGTGGCCCGCGCCGCGCCCGATGGCTACACGCTGGGCATCGCCTCCATCGCGTCCAACGCGGTGAACCGCTGGCTGTACCGGAACCTGCCCTTCGACCCGGAGCGCGACTTCGCCCCCGTCTCGCTCATCGCGCTGGTGCCGAACCTGATGGTGGTGCCGGTGTCCATCGGCGTGTCCACCGTGGCGGAGTTCGTGCGCTTCGCGCGCGGGCGGGCGGTGAACTACGGCTCGGTCGGCGCCGGCTCCTCCCAGCACCTGGCGGCGGCGCAGTTCGCGCTGGCCAACGGGCTGGACATGACGCACGTCCCCTATTCCGCCGCCGGCCCGATGAACACCGACCTGATCGAGAACCGCACCCAGGTGCTGTTCCAGTCGGTCAGCGCGGTGGCGGAGCTGGCGCGGGCGGGCCGCGTGCGGGCCCTGGCAGTGACCGGCGAGGAGCGCCTGCCCGCCTTCCCCGAGGTGCCGACCCTGCGCGAATCCGGCATGGACATCGTCTCCATGGGCTGGTTCGGCCTGTGCACCCCCGCCGGCGTGCCCGAGCCCATCCTGGAGCGGCTGCACGCCGAGACGCTGGCGGCGCTGCGCGAGCCGGACACGGTGGCGCGCATCGTGCAGAGCGGCGCGGTGCCGCGCCCCTCGCCCAGCCGGGCCGAGTTCGCCCGCTTCATGGCCGCCGAGAGCGCCCGCTGGCGCCCGGTGATCCAGGCCACCGGCGCCACGGCGGACTGAGGTCACCAGGCCAGCGCCCCGGCCTCCAGCTCGGCGCGGACCTGGTCGCGGCCGGCCTGCTTGGCGGCGTAGAGCAGGCGGTCGGCGCGCTCGTACAGGGCGCGCGGCGCCTCGCCCGGGCGGGCGCGCGCGGCGCCGACCGAGACGGTGACGCGCACCGGCGCGCCCTCATCGCCCGGCAGCACGGCGGACTGCGCGACGGCGCGGCGCAGCGCCTCTGCCGCCGCCGCGGCGTCCTCCGCGCCCGGGCGGCGCAGGATGGCGGCCATCTCCTCGCCGCCCACCCGCGCGCCCAGCTCGCCGGGGCGCAGCGCCTCGCGCAGGCGGGCCGCGACCTCGGCCAGCATCAGGTCGCCGGTGGCGTGGCCGTGGCGGTCGTTCACCGCCTTGAAGTGGTCCACGTCCAGCAGCAGCAGCACGGCGCCGCCCTCGGCCACGGCGGCGGCCAGGGCGGCGTCGAAGGCGCGGCGGTTGGCCAGGCCGGTCAGCGGGTCGCTCTCGGCGTCGCGGCGGGCGGCCTCCAGCTCGGCGCGCAGGGACTGGGTGCGCTCGGCCATCTCGCCCAGGCGGCGGGCCATCGCCTCGCCCTTCTCGCGCAGGCTGCGCGTCTCCTCCTCCAGCCGGGCGATCATCGGCGGGGCCTGGGCGCCGCGCCGCGCCAGCGCCTGGGACAGCCCGGCCAGCGTCTCGCCGTAGCGCGAGGCGTCGTCCACCGCCCCGGTCATCGCGCCGGCCGCGTCCTCCAGCGTGGCATCCAGGGCGGCGGAGACGCGCTCCACCTCCGCCTCGCGCCGGGCGGGGCCGAACAGGCGCTCATGCAGGGCATCCAGCGGGGCGCCGGCGGCCAGCAGGGCGTCCATCTCGGCGCGCCAGGGCGGGGCGCCGGGGGCGTGGCGGGCGAAGAACAGCTCGTAATGGGCGGGAGTCGGGCTGACGCCGTGGCGCAGCATGGCCTGCATGGCGGCGTGGGCGACGGCGATGGCGGGGTCTCGCCGGGGGGCCGGGGCGTCGGTCATCGCCGGAAGGTTTGCCCCGCGAAAGTTAACGGGGGGCTGATGCCCCCGCCGCCGTCACCAAGCGTAATGCGTTTCGATCTCGGCACGGCTCATCAGCTGGGCGTATTTCTGGCCCATGTCGAACAGGTTGGCCGCGTGCGGGGCCAGGGCGCGGTCGCCCACGCAATCCGTCGCCACGATGGGTCGGAACTCGTGCTGCATGGCGTCCACCACCGTGGCGCGCACGCAGCCGGAGGTGGTGCAGCCCGCCACCACCACCGTGTCCACCCGGCGGAAGCCCAGCCAGCCCTGCAAGGGCGTGTCGAAGAAGGCCGAGGCGCCGCGCTTGCGCACCACCAGCTCGCCCGGCGCGGGCGCCAGCCCCGGCACGATCTGCGAATCATGCGCCTCCTCCGTCAGCGCCAGCAGGCTGGGCGCCTTCAGGGTGAACACGCCGGCATCGCTGCCATCGGCGGCGTAGACCACGCGGGTATGCGCCACCGGCCAGCCCTTGCCGCGCGCGAAGCCCAGCAGCGCCTGGGTCTGCGCGATGGCCTCGGCGATGTTGCCGCCGCCCAGCACGCCGGGGTCGGCGAAGCCATGCACGAAATCCACGATCACCAGGGCCGGCGCCACGCCGGGCT
Source organism: Sabulicella flocculans (assembly GCF_045449635.1). Classification (NCBI taxonomy): domain Bacteria; kingdom Pseudomonadati; phylum Pseudomonadota; class Alphaproteobacteria; order Acetobacterales; family Acetobacteraceae; genus Sabulicella; species Sabulicella flocculans. The sequence continues at coordinate 22,577 of NZ_JBJJBR010000030.1, forward strand.
CCAGCCGCCTTCCCATGCCCTGGCGGGCGTAGAGCGCCGCGTCATCGCTCACGCCACCGCCTCCAGGTCGCGCAGGGACTGGATCATGGAGGTGCGCAGCAGGTGGGCGCGGTGGCGCGCGGGGTCGTCCGCCGTGGCGCGCAAATCGTCCAGGAAGGCCTGGCGGGTGGCGGGGTCCTTCTGGTTCAGCAGGGCGCGGTTGCGCAGCGCCTGCTGCTGCACCACCTCGCGCGCCACCTTCTGCCGCTGGCGCTCGTAGCGGCCCAGCAGGGCAGGGTCGGCGCCGCGCCACACCTGGGCCAGCTTCTCCGCCAGGTTCAGCGCATCATGGATGCCGCCATTCATCCCCATGCCGCCCAGCGGGTTGTTGACGTGCGCGGCGTCGCCCGCCAGCAGCACGCGCCCCGCCACGTAACGGTCGGCGACGCGCTCATGCACGCGATAGGCGGTGCGGTGGCGGATCTCGTATGGCGCGGCGGTGGGCAGCACCTGCTGCATCCGCTCCTCGATGCGCGCGTCGGACAGCATGTACTCCTCCGGCTCGTTCGCATCGGTGGGCAGCAGCACGCGCCAGAGCGACGCCGTGCGCAGCAGCACGAACCATTCGTCGGGGTCGCTGATGTAGGCGATGTTGGTCAGCTCCTCCACGTGGTCGTGGAAGGGGAAGGGCGTGGACAGCGTCAGGTAGAGTTCCGGGATGGTCTCCCCCTCGAAGCCGATGCCCAGGGACTTGCGCACCGCGCTGCGCGCGCCGTCGGCGCCGACCAGCCACGCACCGCGCAGCGGCTCGCGCGTGCCGTCCGGGCGCTCGACGGTCAGGGTCACGCCGTCGGAATCCTGCGCCACCTCGGCGGCGCGGGCGTCGTAGAGGAACTCCACCTGCGGGTCGGCGGCCAGCCGGTCGCGCAACAGGCGCGTCAGCCGCCATTGCTCGCATTGCAGGCGGTAGGGGTGGCCGGTGTCGCCGGCGATCATCGCGTGGTCGAAGGTGGCCACGGGGCCGGCGGCGCGGTCGCGGAACTGCCAGGTGGGGCAGACCAGGCCCTGCTCCACCATCGCCTCCACCACGCCGAAGCGCTGCAGCATGTCCAGCGTCGGCGGGTGGAAGGTGGAGGCGCGCAGCCCATCTGGCAGGTCGCGCTCGGCCTCGATGACGAGGACGGGGATGCCCTCGGCGGCGAGGGCGGCGGCGGCGACCAGCCCCACGGGGCCGGCGCCGGCGACGAGGACTCGGTGGGGCGTCATGCGCGGGGACTTTCCATGCCGGGACGCATGTGACGACGCGCGCGGCGCGGGCGCAACCGGGTGCGCGCCGCCGCGCGGGCCGCCGGCGCCCGGCCTGCCCGCGCGCTGGGCCCCGCGGCTGGGCAAGGTGGCGCTACACCATGCGCAGCAAGGTGCCGTCCTTGCGGATGGCCTGGTGGAACACCACGGCGGCGACGTGCAGCGCCACCAGGGCGGCGATGGTCCAGCCCAGCCATTGGTGCAGTTGCAGCAGCAGCGTGCCCAGCGCCTCGTTCTTCGCCATGAAGGGCGGCTGGTGGATGAACCCCAGGAAGGCGGTCGCCCCCGCCATGGGGAAGCCCCAGGCGTTGGAGCCGATGAAGCCCAGCAGCGGCTGCGCCAGCAGCGCGAGGTAGAGCGTGGCGTGCACCGCATCCGCCGCGCGGCGCATCGGCGCCGGGATGGCGGGGTGCGGCGGCGGCGGGTGGCGCAGCCGCACCGCCAGCCGCGCCAGGGTGAGCAGGAAGACCAGCGCGCCCAGGCTCTCGTGGATCTGGTAGAAGCGCATCTTGTCGGCGTCGCGCACGTGGCCGATCACCAGGCCGAAGGCCAGCGCGCCCAGCAGCAGCGGCACGGTGAGCCAGTGGAACCACTTGGCGGCGGGGGCGTATCCCATTGGCGCAGCATGGCACGGCCCGGGTGGCGGCGCACGCGGATTGGTCGGCCCATCCGGGCAAGCGCTGGGTGAGCGTGGCGCGGCGCGACGGCGCCGGCTGGCTGGCGCAGGACCCCGCCCCGGTGGGCGACCCCGCCGCGCTGGCGGCGGCGCTGCTGGCCGGGGCGCCGGCGGTGCTGGGCCTGGACGTGCCGCTGGGGGTGCCGCGCGGCTGGGCGGCGGGGCGGCCCGAGCCCGGCTTCGTGGAGTTCCTGCGCGGCCGCGCCGGGGATGCGCGCTTCTTCGCGGTGGCGCCGGGGCTGGACGCGGTGTCGCCCGCCGCCCCCTTCTACCCGGCGCGCGGGGTGCGCGGCATGACGCGCGCCGCCCACGCCGCCGCGCTGGGGCTGGACGGCGCGGCCGCCTTGTCGCGCTGGTGCGACCGCGCCACCGCCGAGCGCCCGGCCGGCGCGCCGGTGTTCTGGACGCTGGGGGCGAACCAGTCGGGCAAGGCGGCCATCGCCTGCTGGCGGGACTGGCTGGCCCCCGCCCTGGCCGCGGGCGCGCCCTATGCCCTGTGGCCCTTCCACGGCGCCGGGCTGCGCGCCCTGCTGGCGCCCGGCCAACTGGTGCTGGCCGAGGTGTACCCGGCCCAGGCGCTGCGGGTGCTGGGGCTGCGCCTGGCGGGCTCCAAGCGCCGCGCCGCCGACCGCCGCGCCTTCGCGCCCGCCCTGCGCGCGGCGATGGCCGGGCTGGGCGTGCGCGGCGCCCCCGGGCTGGAGGCCGGCTTCGGCGAGGATGCGGCGGGCGAGGACCGGCTGGACAGCCTGCTGGGCCTGCTCAACCTCGTCGCCGTGCTGGATGGCCACGCCTGGGACGGCGCGCCGGAGGACCCGATGGTGCGCCGCTGGGAAGGCTGGGTGCTGGGGCAGCGGGCGATGCCGCGCTAGGCCCGACCCGCTTCACCGCCCCCCCTGGCCCGGCTGGCTCACCGCCACCCGTGCCAGCGCCACCAGCAGCTCCAGCACCGGCACCGGCACGCCGCGGGCGCGCGCGATGCGCAGCGGCGCCTCCAGCAGCGTGTCGAACTCAGTGGGCCGCCCCGCCTCCAGGTCCTGCAGGATGGAGGGCTTGTGCGGCAGGCCGACGCCGCGCATCACCCGCTCCTCCGCCCCCTCGCTGACGTCGTGCCCCTCGGCGGCGGCGATGGCCAGGCCCTCGCGCATCGCCCGCAGGGCGGCGTCGCGCAGGGCGGGCTCGGCGAAGCTGGCCTGCATGTGCGCGCGCGTCAGCAGGCAGATGGGGCCGTTGCTCAGGTTGTTCACCAGCTTCAGCCAGATGTCGCGCCGGATGTCGGGCGCGGCGCGCGCCGCCATCCCCCCGGCCTCCAGCGCCGCCAGGATGGGCGCGGCGTCCGGCCGCGGGCCGGGCCGCGTGCCGCCGAGGATCAGGCGGTTGGCCTCCGTCTGCACCGTCACCTCGCCCGGGGCGGTGACGGTGCAGGCGGACCACACCACCCCGCCCAGCACCTGCTCCATCGGCACCGCGTCGTGCAGCGGGTGCGGGGGCGAGGATTCGTGCCACCACGGGATGCCGTTCACCACGAAGGCCACCGGCGTGCCGGGGCGCAGCAGCGGCGCCAGCAGCGGCGCGATGCCCGGCAGGGCGGGCGTCTTGGCCGTGACCAGCACGCCGTCCTGCGGCCCCAGCTCGTCCGGGTCGGCGCTGGCGCGCACCGGCTGGGTGAAGGCGCCGCCCGGGGCGCGCACGGTGATGCCGCGCGCGCGCATCGCCTCCAGGTGCGGCCCGCGCGCCACCACCGAGACCTCCGCCCCGCCGCGCGCCAGCCGCGCCGCCAGGTGCCCGCCGATGGCCCCGGCGCCGACCACGCACAGCCGCGTCACGCCAGCATCTCCAGCGCGATGCGGCCCAGCGCCTGCACGCCCAGCTCCAGGCAGCGCTCGTCGGGCTGGTAGTCGGCGTTGTGCAGGCGGTCGGCGCGGCCGGGGGCGCCGGCCCCCACGCCCAGGTGGAAGGCGGGCGCCACCTCGGCGAAGGCGGCGAAGTCCTCCGCCCCCATGGAGGGCTGGCCCTCGGCGATGACGTCGCCCAGCTGGGCGCGCACCGCGGCCACCGCGGGCTCCAGCACCCGGTCGTCGTTGACCAGGGAGCCGATCATGCGGCGGTAGTCCAGCGTGGCCTCCAGCCGCATGGCGGCGGCGGTGTGCTCCACCAGGCGGCGGATGGCGGCCTCGGCCACGTCGCGCGCCTCGGCGTGCAGGGTGCGCACCGTGCCCTTCAGCAGGGCGCGCTCGGGGATGATGTTGTGGGTGGTGCCGGCCTGCAGCATCCCCACCGTCACCACGCAGGGGTGCAGCGGCTTCTGCTCCCGGCTCACCACCGTCTGCAGCTGGGTGACCAGGTGCGCCGCCCCCACCACCGGGTCCACCGCGGCATAGGGATGCGCGGCGTGGCCCGACTTGCCGCGCAGCGTCAGCGCGAAGGTGTCGGAGGCCGCCAGCGACGGCCCGCGCACGAAGGAGAAGCTGCCCACCGGCGCGTGCGGGTGGTTGTGGAAGCCCACCACCGCGTCCAGCCCCGCCGCCGCGCCGGCGGCGACCATGGCGGGCCCGCCTTCCAGCGTCTCCTCCGCCGGCTGGAAGATGAGCGTCACCCGGCCGGCGAGCTGCCCGCGCAGGGATTGCAGCAGCTCCGCCACGCCCAGCAGGGTGGCGGTGTGGATGTCGTGCCCGCAGGCGTGCATCTTGCCCTCCACCCGGCTTGCGAAGGGCAGCCCGGTTTCCTCCTGGATGGGCAGGGCGTCCATGTCGGCGCGCAGGCCCAGGTGGCGCCCGGGCCGCGCGCCCTCGATGACGCCGACCACGCCGGTGCCGCCCACCCCCGTGCGGTGCGGGATGCCCAGCCGGGCGAGTTCCGCCGCCACGATGCCGGCGGTGCGGTGCTCCTCGAAGGCGAGCTCGGGGTGGGCATGCAGGTCGCGGCGCAGCGCGACGAGGCGGGGCTGCATCGCGGCGGCGGCGGCGCGGATGCGGTCGGCGGGGTCGTTGGAGGTCATGGGGCGCCATCCTCCGGGTGGGATACGGCGGTGTCCAGCCGCTTGCGGGGGGCGGACCCGCATGCCAGAACATGGCAAGATTGCGACATCCTGGGCGAGGAAAGGGGGAAACCGTGACGACGCGCCGCGCCGCGCTGGCGGCCCCTGCCCTGTGGCTGGCCACGCCGCCCCCCGCGCGCGCGCAGGGGCGCTGGCCCACCCAGCCCATCCGGCTGATCGTGCCCTTCGCGCCGGGCGGCACCACCGACCTGGTGGCGCGCCTGGTCGGCACCCCGCTGGGCGAGCGGCTGGGCCAGCCGGTGATCGTGGAGAACCGGCCGGGCGCCGGGGCCAGCGTCGGCTCCCTGCTGGCGGCGCAGGCGCCGCCCGACGGGCACGTGCTGGTGCTGAGCAACATCGCCTCGCACGCCATCTCGCCCGCGCTGTATCCCCAGCTGCGCTACGACCCGGTGGCGGACTTCACCCACCTCGCGCTGCTCACCCTCAACCCCTCCGTCATCGTCGCCCACCCGCGCGGCGGGCCGGACAGCATGGCCGAGCTGGCGCGCCGCCACCGCGAGCGCGCGCTGGACATGGCCAGCAGCGGCGCCGGCTCCTCCAACCACATGCTGATCGTGCGGCTGGGGCAGCTGCTGGGGCGCGAGATCAACCACGTGCCCTTCCGCGGCGCCGGCCCGGCGATGACGGCGGTGATCGGCGGGCAGGTGCCGCTGATGAGCGACAGCCTGCCCAGCGCGGCGGCGCACATCCGCCAGGGCAGCGTGCGCGCCATCGGCATGAGCAGCGAGGCGCGCCACCCCGCCTTCCCCGAGGTGCCGACCCTGCGCGAGCAGGGCTTCGACCTCGTCACCTCCTCCTGGTTCGGCCTGTCCGGCCCGGCGCGGCTGCCGGCGGCGGTGGCGGAGCGCCTGTCGCGCGAGGTGGGCGAGATCCTGGCCCAGCCGGACATCGCGGCCCGCTTCGCCGAGATCGGCGGCGCCCCGGGGCGGATGAGCCCGGCGGAATACACCGATTTCGTCCGGGCGGAAGCGGCCCGCTGGGGGCCCGTGGTGCGCGAATCTGGCGCGCAGCCTGACTAGTTCGTCACTTTTGACACGCGCGGCGGCGCGTGCTTGGCACATCGTAAGGAATGCCGGATGTTCCGGCGGGGCTTGAGGAGGACGGGCGGATGCAGCTCAGGATCAACACCAAGGACGTGGTATCGGGGGTTTTCCTGATCCTCGTCGCCCTGGCGGGGCTGTACCTGAACCAGGACCATTCCCTGGGCACGGCGCGGCGCATGGGCCCCGGCTACATGCCGATGCTGGTGTTCTGGCTGCAGGTCGGGCTGGGCGCGGCGGTGGTGCTGCTGGGCCTGTTCAGCGGCCCCGACCCGCTGGAGAGGTGGACCGGGCTGGACATGGGCACCCTGGCCGCGGGCATCGCCGCGGGCTGGATCACCTGGAAGATCGCTCCCTCCCTCGCGCCCATCTTCGGGCAGACCTACTACGCGGTGGGCGTGGGCATCCTGGTGGGCATGCTGGTCATCTCCATCTCGCCCGGCTGGCGGCTGCTTGGGCTGATCAACGCCGCCATGGCGGTGTTCGGCCTGCTGCTGGACCAGGTGGGATTCTTCGCCGCGCTGACCGGCACCATCCTCGTCTCCGCCGCCGCCGAGCGCACGCAGACGCTGAAGGGCACCGCCGGGCTGCTCGTGTTCCTGCTGCTGCTCTGCTACTGGGTCTTCATCTACGAACTCGACATCCGCGTGAACCTGTGGCCGCAGTTCTGAGCGCGCGCTAGGGAGACGACACGACCATGGAACTCCTCCTCAGCAACCTCGCGCACGGCTTCGGCGTCGCGCTGTCGTTGCAGAACATCTCCTTCGCGCTGCTGGGCGCGCTGATCGGCACCGCCATCGGCGTGCTGCCGGGCATCGGCCCGGTGGCCACCATCTCCCTGCTGCTGCCCATCACCTTCGGGCTGCCGGCCACCACCGCCATCATCATGCTGGCGGGCATCTTCTACGGCGCGCAGTACGGCGGCTCGACCACCGCCATCCTGCTGAACCTGCCGGGCGAGGTGTCCTCCGTCGTCACCACGCTCGAAGGCTACAAGATGGCGCGCAACGGGCGCGCGGGGGCGGCGCTCGCCACCGCGGCGCTCGGCTCCTTCTTCGCCGGCTCCATCGCCACCATCCTGGTCGCGGCCTCCGGCCCGCTGCTGACGCAGGTGGCGCTCAGCTTCGGCCCGGCCGACTACTTCTCGCTCATGCTTCTGGGCCTGGTAATCGCCTGCGTGCTCGCGCAGGGCTCCATCATCAAGGCCATCGGCATGGTGGTGCTGGGCGTGGCGCTGGGCCTGGTGGGCACCGACGTGCAGACCGGCCAGCAGCGCTTCACCTTCGGCATCCCCGAGCTGAGCGACGGCATCGGCTTCGTGCCCATCGCCATGGGCATGTTCGGCATCGCCGAGATCGTGCTGAACCTGGAGCGCCCCGAGGCGCGCGAGGTGATGAAGACCAAGGTCGGCAACCTGTGGCTGACCAAGGAGGAGTTCCGCCGCGCCACCCCGGCGGTGCTGCGCGGCACCGTGGTCGGCTCCTTCCTGGGCATCCTGCCCGGCGGCGGCGCCAGCCTCGCGGCCTTCGGCTCCTACATGATGGAGCGCAAGATGTCCGCCGGCCGCGCCATGTTCGGCAACGGCGCCATCGAGGGCGTCGCCGGCCCGGAGGCCGCCAACAACGCCGCCGCGCAGACCTCCTTCATCCCGCTGCTGACGCTGGGCATCCCCTCCAACGCCGTGATGGCGCTGATGGTGGGCGCGCTGATCATCCAGGGCATCCAGCCGGGCCCGCGCATGGTCGAGGCGCAGCCGGACCTGTTCTGGGGCCTCATCGCCTCCATGTGGATCGGCAACCTGATGCTGCTGGTCATCAACCTACCGATGATCGGCATGTGGGTGAAGCTGCTGCAGGTGCCCTACCGCTTCCTGTACCCGTCCATCCTCGTGTTCTGCTGCATCGGCGTGTACTCGCTGAACAACAACGTGTTCGACGTCTACATGACCATCCTGTTCAGCGTGTTCGGCTACTTCTGCAACAAGCTGAAGCTGGAGCCCGCGCCGCTGCTGATCGGCTTCGTGCTGGGCCCGATGATGGAGGAGCACCTGCGCCGCGCCATGCTGCTGAGCCGCGGCGACGCGATGATCTTCCTCCAGCGCCCGATCAGCGCCACCATGCTGGGCATCGCCTTCGCGGCGCTGGCGCTGATGCTGCTGCCCTCCATCCGCAAGGGCAAGGACAAGGCCCTGGCGGAATGACCCGGCCCCGCCGCCGGGACTGAGGCTGATGGGGGCGCCGCGGGGGACCGCGGCGCCCCTTTCGCTTGCACCGGCGCCCTTCGCTTGCGCCGGCGCAAGGCGCGCCGCCCCGCCCCGCCGCAGGATGCGCGGCTCGAAAGGAACCACGCCCATGTCCTTCATCCTGCGGGTGGTGCTGGCGGCGGCCGGCGCCGTCGCCGCCCTGCTGGTGGCACCCGAATCCGACGTCTTCCCCGTGGCGCAGGGCATGGTGGCCATCGCGCTCATCGCCGCCGTGGTGGTGGTGGCGGCCTTGTGGCGGCGGCGCTGACACTGCGTTAGCCTGCGCCCCCGATGGCGCTCGTGCATTCCGTCCTCTGGCTCATGGCGGCCTGCATCGGGCTGGCGCTGGTGGCCCGCGCGCTGCGCCTGCCCTACGCCGTGGTCCTCGTCCTCGCCGGCTGCGGCCTGGCCTTCGCCCCCGGCGTGCCGCGCGTGGCGCTGGACCCGGAAGTGGCGCTGGCCTTCTTCCTGCCGCCGCTGCTGATGGGCAGCGCCTACCGCACCGACTGGCACGCCTTCCGCCACAACCTGCGGCCCATCCTGCTGCTGGCGGTGGGATTCGTCGTGTTCTCCGCCTTCGCCGTCGCCGCCCTGGCGCGCTGGCTGGTGCCCGAGCTGCCCTGGGCGGCGGCCATCGCCCTGGGCGCCATCCTGGCCCCGCCCGACGCGGTGGCGGCGGCGGCGGTGCTGCAGCGCCTGCGCCTGCCGCGCCGCATCGTCACCGTGCTGGAGGGCGAAAGCCTGATGAACGACGCCACCGCCCTGGTGCTCTACCGCCTCGCGGTGGTGGCGGCCGCGGCGGGCACGGCGCTGGAGCCCGGGCCGGCCCTGGGCTCCTTCGCGCTGCTGGGGCTGGGCGGCGTGGCGGTGGGCTGGGCGCTGGCGCGCGCGGTGCTGTGGGCGCTGATCCGCCTGCACGACACCCTGCTGGAAACCGCGCTGAGCTTCCTGGCCGCCTACGCCGCCTTCGGCCTGGCCGAGGCGCTGCACCTGTCGGGCGTCATGGCCACCGTCACCTGCGGCATCGTCATGGGCCGGGCGGCGCACCGCGCCTTCTCCGCCCGCACGCGGCTGGAATCGCGCGCCGTGTGGGACTTCGTGGAGTTCGTGCTCACCTCCCTGGTGTTCATCCTGATCGGGCTGCAGCTCAACGCCATCCTGGACGAGCTGGGCGGGCGCGGCGCGTGGGAGCTGGCGGGGCTGGCGGCGGCGGTGTCGCTGGCGCTGATCGCGCTGCGCTTCGCCTGGGTGTTCCCGGCCACCTACGGGCCGCGGCTGGTGCCGGCGGTGCGGCGGCACGACCCCTTCCCGCCCTGGCGGCAGGTCTTCGTGGTGGCCTGGGCGGGCATGCGCGGCGTGGTGTCGCTCGCCGCCGCCCTGGCCCTGCCGGCGGACTTCCCCGAGCGCGGCCTGCTGGTGTTCCTGGCCTTCTGCGCCATCATGGCCACGCTGGTGGTGCAGGGCACCACGCTGGAATGGCTGGTGAAGCGCCTGGGCCTGGTGCAGCCCCCCCACCCCGACGGCGTGGCGCCGGAGGAGGCCGCCGCCCGCCACGCCGCCGCCGAGGCCATGCTGGCGGCGATGGAGCGCCGCGCGCAGGACGTCCTCTACGGCCCGATGGCGCAGGACATGCTGGCCGAGTTCCGCGACCGCGCCGCCCATCTGGGCCGGGTGCACCAGGGCGGCGGCGCGGCGCGGGCCGAGCGCGCGGCGCGCCGCGCCCTGCGGCTGGAATCGCTGGACGCCGCGCGCGACGTCCTGCTGCGCCGCCACGCCGCCGGCGAGCTGCCGGAGGAGGCGCTGGCCAAGCTGGCGCAGGAGCTGGACCTGGAGGAAAGCCGGCTGAAGCGCGCCCTGGGCTGAGCGCGGCAGGCCGCGATCCCGTCCCGCCCTGGAGCACGATCCGCCTTGATGGAATCATCCAGGCGGTGAATCGTCCTCTCGGCAAAGGCTGGATCACGATCCGCGTTTGCGGATCATGATCTAGTCTGGCCGCCGCGGCGCGCCGACGCGCCAGGGGGAGTTCCTTCGCATGCGTGACGCGCTCGACCAGGCCCGCATGGCCTTGCTCGACCTTTCGACGCGCAACCGCATGCTGGCCCTGCCGCGCACGGAGCGCGCGCGCGGCATCCTGCGCCTGGTGGGCGAGGACCCGGCGCACCTGCTGCCGGAGCTGCTGGCCGGCCGCGCCTTCGGCTTCGAGGCGACGGCGCGCGGCGCGGCCGCCGGGCGCGGCGCGAGATCGGCCGAGGGCGTGGCCCTGGCCAAGGGCGACGGCCCCTGGGACAAGGACGCCCTGCTGCGCGCCGACCTGCCGGCCGACCAGCTCTCGCTGCGGCTGCGCCAGATCCTGCAGGACGCCCGCACCGCGCGGGAGGAGAGCGGCGTCTCGGCCCTGTTCCTGGCCTTCGGCACCGCGCACTGGCTGGACGAGCGCGGCGGCGCGCGGGAGGCGCCGATGGCCTTCCTGCCGGTGGCGCTGGAGCGCGAGGGCGTGTCGTCGCGCTTCCGCCTGCGCCTGGCGCCGGGCGAGCCGCAGGAGAACCTGCCCCTGCGCGAGCTGCTGCGCGCCGCCCGCGGACTGGAGCTGCCGGAGTTCGACCCCGAGCAGCCGCTTTCCTGGGCGCCCGCCCTGGCGCCGCTGCTGCCCGGAGGCTGGCGGGTGGAGGAGGGCGCGGTGACGCTGGGCCTGTTCGCCCAGGGCAAGTTCCTGATGTGGCGCGACCTGGACCCGGCGCTGCACCCCGGCCTGCTGGAGCACGCGCCGCTGCGCCGCCTGCTGGGCGGCGAGCCCGCCCCGGCCACGCCGCCGCCCTTCGCCGACGACGCCGACGTGGACGCGGAGATCCCGGTGGAGCGGCTGGACCACGCGGTGATGTGCGACGGCTCCCAGGCGCTGGCGGCGGAGGCGGTGCGGCGCGGGCAGGACTTGGTCATCCAGGGCCCGCCCGGCACCGGCAAGAGCCAGACCATCGTCAACATCCTGGCCCAGGCGGTGCTGGACGGGCGCTCCGTGCTGTTCGTGGCCGAGAAGGCGGCGGCGCTGGAGGTGGTGAAGCGCCGGCTGGACGCGCTGGGCCTGGGCGCCGCCGTGCTGGCCCTGCACGAGGAGACCGCCGGCAAGCGCGCCGTGCTGGACGAGATCCGCGCCACCCTGGCCCTGCCCGCCCCCGCGCGCGCCGACCGCGAGGCCGCGCTGCAGCGCCTGGGCGAGCTGCGCGGGCGGCTGAACCGCCACGCCGCCGCCATGCGCGCCCCATACGCCGGGCTGCCGGCGCACGAGGTGGCGCAGCGCCTGGCCCTGCTGCGGCGGGACGGCGCCGCCCCGCCCTGGCGCTTCGCGGCGCCCGAGGCCTGGGCGCCCGCGCGCCTGGCCGCCCTGCGCGAGGTGGTGCCGCTGCTGGCCGCG
>NZ_JBJJBR010000031.1:0-33388 GCF_045449635.1 Sabulicella flocculans
GGCAGAGGCGGCGGCGGCGGGCGCGGCAGGGGCGGGGGCCGCCACGGGGGCCGCCACGGGGGCCGGCGCGGGCTCGGGCGCGCGGGCCAGCTGCACGGGCGGCGACACCGGGCGGATGTCGGCCAGGGTGACCACCAGCGCCTCGCCCGGGGCGGCGGCGACGTCCGTGCGCGGGCCGAAGCCGGTGCCCTGGGGCGCGAAGGCGGCGGCCACCGGCAGGCGGCGCTGCGCGTCGTCCAGGCGCTGGAACTGGGCGGGCTCCATCGGCTGCATGTGGCGCAGATGGGCGGCGGCGAGGGCGCGCAGGCGCTCCTGGTCGTTCAGCCGGGCCCATTCCGCCCCCAGGATCTGGGTGCGGGACAGCTCGGCCTCCGTCTGGCGGCGGATGTCGCGCAGGTCGCGGTCCAGCCCCGCCACCTCCTCCTTGGTCTGGTAGACGTAGAAGCCGGCGCCGAAGAAGGCGGCGAAGGTGACGGCGGTCAGCGGATGGATCATGCGGCGGCGCTTTCGGGAAGGCGCTGGAGGGCCCGGAGGTGGGCGGAGCGGGCGCGCGGGTTGGCGGCGCATTCCGCCGGCGTCGGCCGCACGGAGCGCGGCGTCAGCAGGCGGAAGGGCGCCGCCGCGGGGGGTGCGCCCAGCAGGGCGCCGGGGTCGTGGCGCGAGGCGCGCGGGGAGCGCCCCGCCGCCTCCTGGAAGGCACGCTTCACCAGCCGGTCCTCGAGCGAGTGGAAGCTCACGATGACCAGCCGCGCGCCGGGCGCCATCAGGGCCATCGCGGATTCCAGCGCGCGGGAGACTTCGCCCAGCTCGTCGTTCACCTTGATGCGCAGGGCCTGGAAGGCGCGGGTGGCCGGGTGCAGCCCGGACGGGTCGCGCGGGACGGCGGCGCGCACCACCTCGGCCAGGCGGCCGGTGGACAGGATGGGCGCCTCGGCGCGGGCGGCCAGGATGGCGCGGGCGATGCGGCGGGAATGGCGCTCCTCGCCCAGCTCCCACACCAGGGCGGCCAGCTCGCGCTCCCCCAGGGTGTTCACCAGGTCGGCGGCCGAGGGGCCGGCCTTCTCCATGCGCATGTCCAGTGGGCCGTCGAAGCGCAGGGAGAAGCCGCGCTCCGCCTCGTCCAGCTGGAAGGAGGACACGCCCAGGTCCAGCACGATGCCGTCCAGCGCCGTCACGCCGCGCGCCGCCAGCTCCGCCGCCATGTCGCCGAAGCGGGCCTGCAGCAGGTGCAGCCGGCCGGGGAAGCGGGCCGCCAGCGCCGCGCCGCGGGCGATGGCGTCCGGGTCGCGGTCCAGCGCCCACAGGGTGCAGGGGGCGGCTTCCAGGATGGCGCGGGCGTAGCCGCCGCCGCCGAAGGTGCCGTCGAGCAGGGTCTCGCCGGCGGCGGGGGCGAGGTGGGCCAGCACCTCCGGCAGCAGGACGGGGACGTGGCTCATGCGCCGGGCTTTCCGCCGGCGCGGGCCAGCAGCATCTCGCGCGCGGCGGCGATCTGCGCCTCGGCGGCCTCGGGGGCCCAGAGCTCGAAGCGGTTGATCTTGCCCAGGAAGGTCACCTGCCCGTCCAGCCCGGCGTGCTCCATCAGCTCCCGCGGCAGGACCATGCGGCCCTCGGGGTCGGGGGTGATGTCCACCACGTCGGCGAACAGGGCATAGGCCAGGGCGTCGTCCTCCAGCGAGGGCTCGTCCAGGGGGGAGACGGGGGTGGCGACGGCCTCGAAGGCGGCGGCGGGCCAGGCCTCGATGCAGGGCAGGCGGGGGGAGCGGCGCAGCACCAAGCCCTCGCCGCCCAGGCGCGCGCGGAAGGGAGCGGGCACGGAAACCCGTGCCTTGGCATCGAGCTTGTTGGTGAACCTGCCCCGGAACTGGGTCATCGCTTTTCCGGACGCCCCCCGTTGCCAGCCTCATCCACGGGGGCCCGACCGGTCTGCGCACCTTCCTGAAGGGGAGGGGAGCAGCGGCCGACGAGGCCCCCCGACCTCGCCGGCTCGCCCGACCAGCCCTGCCGAACCGCCCGCCCCCCCGAGCGAGAATTGGTTCCAACCGGGCTGACATGGTTCTACGTGGGATGGGATGGGACTGCAAGGGATAATGGACTCACCCCCTGGGAGGATCGCGAGGCGGTATCCTGCCATATCAAGCGGTTGTCCCGAAGTCATGAAGTTTGGGTCAAACTGCCGCTGCATGGGAGAGTCCCCTGTGGCCGCCGGGCGACAGGGAACGAAAAGCGAATTGCATGCGGGACTCGGGATGCACCCAAAGGTTGAATGCTTGGGAAGGTATGTGCGGTGCCAGGGGGCCTGTAAGCCGGGTTCTGTCCAGCCCCTCGCGGGGCCTGGGCGACCATTCCTCTGGAGCCCGCGTCGCCGCGGGCTTCGCGCGGCCAACCCGGAGGACGGGGCGGGAACCCCTGTGCCATTGCTGGCACCGCCCTCCCTATTCGGCCTTGCTCCCGGTGGGGTTTGCCGTGCCGCCGCCATTGCTGGAAGCGCGGTGGGCCCTTACCCCACCGTTTCACCCTTGCCGCGGGGCCTCGCGGCGCCGCGGCGGTCTGTTCTCTGTGGCACTTTCCCTGGGCCTCGGCTCGCCAGCGGCGAACCGCTGGAAACACCTCCGCCCGCCGGTCCTTAACCGGCACCGTCTTCCCGTGGAGCCCGGACTTTCCTCCAGCCCCGCGATCGCTCGCGGAACCAGCGGTCGCCCAGCCCCCCGGCACCGCGGCGGGTGATGCGCCGGGCCGGCGGGCGGGTCAAGCCTCGCCGATGGCGTCCAGCAGCCCGGTCATCCGCCGCAGCGTGCCGGCATCGGCCACGCCGTCCACGCGCTCCGGCCGCCAGTGGCGCTGGAAGGCAGTCACCAGCACCGGCAGGGGCAGGCCGGTGCGGTAGCCGATGCGCCCCAGCAGGGCCATCGGGTCGCCCTCCGCCGGGCCGTCCGCCGGCCACAGCCCGATGCCCAGCTTCGCCAGCCCCTGCCAGTCGAACAGCTCGCCGGGGTCTTGCTTGCGGTCGGGGGCGACGTCGCTGTGGGCCAGCACGTTGCGCGGCGCGATGGCCGGGTGGCGGCCCAGGATGTCCAGGCAGAGGTCGGCCACCGCCGCCATCTGCAAGGCCGGGAAGGGCCGGTAGCCCCATTCGTGGCCGGGGTTCACCACCTCGATGCCGATGGAGGTGGCGTTCAGCGCCTCCCGCCCCCGCCAGTGCGAGGCACCGGCATGGCGGGCCCGGCGCCCCTCGGGCACCAGTCGGAACACCTCGCCATCCTCCTCCACCAGATAGTGGGAGGAGACGGCGGCGGCGGGGTCGCGCAACCGGTCCAGCGCGGCGCGGCCCGATTGCATGCCGGTGTAGTGGAGGATGAGGCTGTCCACCACCGCGCCCTCCGGCCGCGGGTCGTGGTTGGGGGAGGGCGCCTCGGTGACGCGCATCCCGCCCAGGAAGGGAATGTTCAAGGCGCGCCCGTCACAGCTTGCGGTCCCGCTTGATGCGGTCCCCTCGCTGGGCTCGACCAGCGAGGCGGGCCATGCGGCCTGGGGCCGCCCGCGCGCCCGTCACAGCTTGCGGTCCCGCTTGATGCGGTCCCAGGCCGCGTTGATCTCGGCGACCTTGTCGGTGGCGCGCTTGACGAATTCGGGCGGCACGCCGCGGGCGGCCAGGGTGTCCGGGTGGTTCTCGCGCATCAGCTTGCGCCAGGCGGCGCGCACCTGCTCATCGGTCGCGTCCGCCGGCAGGCCCAGCACGCGGTAGGGGTCCAGCCCCGGCGATTCGCCCGCACCCGGCCGGGCCTGGCCGTCGCGGGCGCGCTCCCATTCCTGCGCGCGCAGGCCGAAGCCCAGCTGCACCCGCTGGAGGAAGCGGACCTCCCCCTTGGTCAGCGGGCCATCGACGCGGGCGATCTGGAACAGGGCGGCCAGCACGTCCTCCAGCATCGCCTTGTTGTCGGCGAAGGCCTCGCCCAGCTTGTCGGCGAAGGGCTCGAAGTCCTCCGCCGTCTCGCGCGCCTCGTCGAACAGGCGGGCGACGTCGCGCATGTTCTCGGGCGGGATGCGGAACAGGCGCTTGAAGGCGTCGATCTCCGCCCGCACCACCGGCCCGTCGCACTTGGCCAGCTTGGCCGAGAGCACGACCACCGAGATGGCGAAGAGCTGCTCCTTGGAGCCGAGCAGCGAGGCCAGGGTGGCGGCGTTCGGCCCCAGCCGCCCGCCCATGACGCCGGCATCCGCCGCGTGGCCGGCGGCGGCGCCCAGCACGGCGCCCAGCGGCCCGCCCGTGGCGAAGCCCGCGATGCCGCCGATGATCTTGCCCCAGAAGCTCAAGCCGACCCCGCCCTTCGCGCCCGCTTCCCTTATCACATGGGGATGGCGGGCGGCAGCCTCACCCCCCGCTGAGCGGCCAGAACACGGGAATCAGCGCCGTCGCCACCGCCGCGACCAGCAGCGACAGCGGCAGGCCCAGCCGGGCGTAGTCCCCGAAGCGGTAACCGCCCGGGCCCATCACCAGCGTGTTGCACTGGTGCCCGATGGGGGTGAGGAAGTCGCAGGCGCAGCCGATGGCCACCGCCATCAGGAAGGGGTCGGCGTTCAGGCCGAGCTGGCGCGCCATCTGCGCCGCCACCGGGGCCATGATCAGCGCGGTGGCGGCGTTGTTCAGGAAGGGTGTCAGCGCCATGGCCGCCAGCAGCACCAGGGCCAGCGCGCCGATGGCGGGCAGGTGCACCGCCACCGCCGCCAGCCCGGAGGCGATCAGCTCCGCCCCACCGGTGCGGGACACGGCGTCGCTGATCGGGATCATCGCCGCCAGCAGCACAAGGATGGGGATGTCCAGCGCCTCATAGGCCTCGCGCAGGGTCAGCACGCCCAGCAGCACCGTCAGCACCGCGGCGCCGAAGAAGGCCACCGACACCGGCAGCCAGCCCAGGGCGACGCTGCCCATGGCGCCGGCCAGCAGCAGCACCGGCGCCCAGTCCAGCCGCCGCCGGCCGAGCTCGGCGGCGCCCATCTCCAGGGGCAGGCAGCCCATCTCGGCCAGGGCGGCTTCCATGCGGTCGGCCGGGCCCTGCAGCACCAGCACGTCGCCCACGCCCAGCCGCGCCTCGCGCACCCGCGGGGCGTTCACCGCGCCGCGGCGCGACACCGCCAGCAGGTTGACCCCGTGGGTGTGGCGCAGCCGCAGGTCCCGCGGGGTGCGGCCCGCCAGGGGCGAGGCCGGCAGGATCACCGCCTCCGCCACCTCCACCGCCTCGGCGGGCAGGTCGGCCAGGCCGCCCTTGTCGGCATGGGCCAGCACCAGCCCGGCCTCGGCCACCAGGGCGCGGATGGCCGCGGGGGCGCCGCGCAGCACCAGCGCATCGCCCGTCGCCAGCACGGTGGCGGGGTCGGGCAGGTCCTGCCGGGTGCCGCCGCGCAGCAGGGCGGCAACGCTCACCTCGCCCTCGGCGGCGGCCTCCAGCGCGGCCAGGGTCTGCCCGGCGAAGGGGCAGGGGTCGGGCAGGCGGGCCTCGGCCACGAAGGCCACGGTGGCGCCGGTGGACGCCGGGGCGCGCCGCCCGGCCGCCCCCAGCAGCCGCCAGCCGAAGGACAGGAACAGCAGCGCCGCCGCCACCAGCCCCAGCCCGACCGGGGTGAAGTCGAACAGGCCGAAGGGCTCGCCCGACACTTCCTGCCGCACGCGCGAGACGAGGATGTTGGGCGAGGTGCCGACCAGCGTGACCACCCCGCCCACCAGCGTGCCGAAGGCCATGGGCATCAGCAGCAGCGAGGGCGAGGTGCCGGTGCGCCGGGCCACCTGCAGCGCCACCGGCAGGAAGATGGCCAGCGCGCCGATGTTCTTCATGCCCATGGCCAGCACCGTCACCGCGCCCGTCAGCGTGGCGACCTGGGCGCCGGGGGTGCGCAGCCGCGGCTCCAGCAGCCGGGTGAAGCGGCGCAGCAGGCCCGAGCGCGCGATGCCGGCCGAGAGCACCAGGGCCGAGGCGACGATCACCACCACGTCGTCCCCGAAGCCGTCGAAGGCGTCCTTGGCCGGCACCAGCCCCAGCAGCAGCGCCGCCAGCAGCCCCATCAGCGCCACCAGGTCGTAGCGCCAGCGGTCCCAGACGAAGAGGGCCATCATCGTGGCCAGCAGGGAGAAGACGAGGATCTGCGGGGTGGTCATGCCCCGCGCCAACGCGCGGCGGCCTTAGATGGTGGCCGCCGCCCGAGCCGCTTGGTCGTAATGGCCCGAGAGGGCGCGCAGCAGCGCCGCCGCCTCGCGCAGCCGCCCCTCCTCCTGGCCGGAGGCGGGGGTCAGCAGCGCCTCGCGCAGCTCGTGGTAGCGGGCGCAGAGCGCGAGGCCGGCCTCCGTCACCGTCACCGTCTGCTCCTTGCCCTGGCGGCCCAGGGTGACGAGGCCGGCGGCGGCCAGCTTACGCACGGCGTAGCGGGCGATGTGCGCGTCCTCGATGCCCTGCACGCGCATGATCTCGGCCAGGCGCTTCGGGCGGTCGCGGTGGCGCACGGTGTGCAGCACCAGCACCTCGGTCGGGCTCAGCCCCCCCTGGCCGGCGGCGGCGGCGCAGCCGGTCATCCAGCGGCCGAAGGCGGCGGAGCACAGGATCAGCCCGAACTCGAACTCGCTCAGCGCCGGGGAGGCACCGGCGGCCAGGTGGGCGGAGGAGACGGGGGCCTTGGGCATGGCGCGCAGCATAGCCCCCTTGCGACATTGACAAAACGCTGACGATTTATCACCGTCGCCCGGCAGGCGAGGGGTGTGGACCATGGGCGCGATCGGGCATGCGGGCTGGCAGTTCTGGGTGGACCGCGGCGGCACCTTCACCGACATCGTCGCCCGTGCCCCCGACGGCGCGCTGTCCACCGCCAAGCTGCTGAGCGAGAACCCCGAGCGCTACCGCGACGCCGCCGTGGCCGGCATCCGCCAGGTGCTGGGGCTGGAGCCCGGCACCGCCCTGCCGCCGGGCCTGGTGGACGCGGTGAAGATGGGCACCACGGTCGCCACCAACGCCCTGCTGGAGCGCAAGGGCGAGCGCGTGCTGCTGCTGGTCAACCGCGGCTTCGCCGACGCGCTGCGGATCGGCAACCAGGCCCGCCCGCGCCTCTTCGACCTCCACGTCAGGCTGCCGGAACTGCTGCACGAGCGCGTGGCCGAGATCGGCGGCCGCGTGGCGGTGGACGGCACCGGGATCGAGCCGCTGGACGAGGCCGCCGCCCGCGCCGCCCTGCGCGCGGCCTTCGCCGATGGCATCCGCGCCGTGGCCGTGGTGCTGATGCACGCCTGGAAGCACCCGGCCCATGAGCGGCGCATCGGGGAGATCGCGCGGGAGGAGGGGTTCACCCAGGTCAGCCTCTCCCACGAGGCCAGCCCGCTGCCGCGGCTGGTGCCGCGCGGCGACACGGCGGTGGTGGATGCCTACCTCTCGCCCATCCTGCGGCGCTACGTGGCGCAGGTGGCGGAGGAGCTGGGCGCGCACACGAAGCTGTATTTCATGCAGTCCTCCGGCGGGCTGACCGAGGCGGCGCGCTTCCAGGGCAAGGACGCGATCCTGTCCGGCCCCGCCGGCGGCATCGTCGGCGCCGCGCGCACCGCCGCCATGGCCGGGTTCGAGCGCATCATCGGCTTCGACATGGGCGGCACCTCCACCGACGTCGCCCTCTATGCCGGCGAGTATGAGCGCGCCTTCGAGACGGTGGTGGCCGGGGTGCGGATGCGCGCGCCGATGATGGCGATCAACACGGTGGCGGCGGGCGGCGGCTCCATCCTGCACTTCGACGGCGCGCGCATGCGCGTGGGCCCGGACAGCGCCGGCGCGGTGCCCGGCCCCGCCGCCTATCGCCGCGGCGGGCCGCTGACGGTGACGGACGCCAACGTGATGGTCGGCAAGATCCAGCCGGCGCATTTCCCCGCCATCTTCGGCCCCGGCGGCGACCAGCCGCTGGATGCCGAGGCGGTGCGCCTGAAGTTCGCCGAACTCGCCCAGCGCATCGGCCGCGCGCCGGAGGCGGTGGCGGAGGGCTTCCTCACCATCGCCGTGGCCAACATGGCGCATGCCATCAAGCAGGTGTCGCTGCAGCGCGGCTACGACGTCACGAAATACGCGCTGACCTGCTTCGGCGGCGCCGGCGGCCAGCACGCCTGCCTGGTGGCCGACGAGCTGGGGATGGAGACGGTGTTCCTGCACCCCTTCGCCGGCGTGCTTTCCGCCTACGGCATGGGCCTGGCGGACCAGAGCGCCATCCGCGAGGCCGCGGTGGAAGCGCCGCTGGAGCCCGGCGGCATGGACGCCATCGCCGCCACCCTGGCGCGTCTGGAAGCGGAGGGCCGCGCCGAGCTCCAGCGCCAGGGCGCCGACCCCGCCGCCCTGCGCGCCACCCACCGCCTGCACCTGCGCTACGCGGGCACCGACGCCTTCCTGCCGGTGCCGATGGGCGCGCACGGCGCGGTGCTGCACGCCTTCACCGAGGCGCACCGCGCCCGCTTCGGCTTCGCGACGCCCGAGCGCCCGGTGATCGTGGAGGCCGCCATCGCCGAGGTGACGCTGCCCGGCGAGGCGGTGGCCGAAGCCCCGCTGTCGCCGCGCGCCGCGGACGAGGCCATCCCCGAACTCGACCGCGTGCGCGTCTTCGCCGAAGGCCGCTGGCACGACGCCCCGGTGGTGGACCGCGACGCCCTGCGCGCCGGCGACCGCATCCCCGGCCCCGCCCTGATCCGCGAGCGCATCGCCACCATCGTCGTCGAGCCCGGCTGGACCGCCGAGGCCACGGCGCTGAACCACGTGGTGCTGCGGCGCACCGCCCTGCGCGCCAATGCCCGCACCGAGCTGACGGGCAAGCCCGACCCGGTGATGTTGGAGCTGTTCAACGCCCTGTTCATGAGCATCGCCGAGCAGACCGGCGTGGTGCTGCAGAACACCGCGATGAGCGTGAACATCAAGGAGCGCCTGGACTTCTCCTGCGCCATCTTCGACGCCGCGGGCAATCTGGTGGCCAATGCCCCGCACGTGCCCGTCCACCTGGGCGCGATGGGCGAGAGCGTGAAGACCGTGATCGCCTCGCGCGGGGCCAGCCTGCGGCCGGGCGACGTGGTGGCGCTGAACAACCCCTACAATGGCGGCACCCACCTGCCGGACATCACCGTCATCACCCCGGTCTTCGACGAGGAGACGGGCAAGGACATCCTGTTCTTCGTCGGCTCGCGCGGGCACCATGCCGATGTGGGCGGGCTGACGCCGGGCAGCACGCCCCCGGCGGCGCGCACGCTGGAGGAGGAGGGCGTCGTGATTGACGACTTCCTGCTGGTGGAAGCCGGCCGTTTCCGCGAAGCGGAGTTCCGCGCGCTGCTCACCGGCGCGACCTGGCCCGCACGCTCCCCGGACGTGAACCTGGCCGACATCAAGGCCCAGGTCGCGGCGAACGAGACGGGGGTGCAGGAGTTGCGCCGCGCCGTGCGCGAGTTCGGCCTGGGCACGGTGCAGGCCTACATGCGCCACGTGATGGACAACGCCGAGGAATCCGTCCGCCAGGTGCTGGAAACCCTGAAGGACGGCCATTTCGAGACGCGCACCGATGACGGCACGCCCCTGGTCGTCGCCATCCGCGTCGACCGCGCGAAGCGCGAGGCGGTGATCGACTTCACCGGCACCGGCCCGCAGCGCCCCACCAACTTCAACGCCCCCGCCGCGGTGTGCCGCGCCGTGGTGCTCTACTGCTTCCGCTCGCTGGTCGGCGCCGACATCCCGCTGAATGATGGCTGCCTGAAGCCGTTGCGCATCATCGTGCCGCCCGGCTCCTTCCTCTCGCCCGAGCCGGGGCGCGCCGTGGTGGCCGGCAACACGGAAGTCTCGCAGATGACCTGCAACGCCCTCTTGGCGGCGCTGGACGCCTGCGCCTCCGCGCAATCCACCATGAACAACCTCCTCTTCGGCGATGGCGAGTTCCAGTATTACGAGACGGTCTGCGGCGGCGTCGGCGCCGGCCCCGGCTTCGACGGCGCCTCGGCCGTTCAGACCCACATGACCAACACCCGCATGACCGACCCTGAGATCCTGGAGATGCGCTACCCGGTGCGGCTGGAGGAATTCTCCATCCGCCGCGGTTCCGGCGGCGCGGGGAAGTGGCGCGGCGGCGACGGCTCCCGCCGGCGCATCCGCTTCCTGCGGCGGATGGAGGCGGTGATCGTCGCCTCGCGCCGGGTCGTCGCGCCGCACGGGCTGCATGGCGGGGCGGATGGCGCGCCCGGCCGGCAATGGGTGGAGCGCGCCGACGGCAGCCGCACCGGGATGCCCGGCAACACCGGCCAGGCGATGCTGGAGCCCGGCGACGTGCTGGTGCTGGAAACCCCCGGCGGCGGCGGCTGGGGCGCCGCCTAGGGACTTCCCCCCTTCCACGCGCCCCGTTCCTCCCCCACAAGGAATGCGAGGCTTCGGAAGGGGTGAGATGCGGGGGCGGTGGTGGCTCATGGCTGGCGTGGCGGCGCTCGGCGCAGCCATGGCCGGCGTGCTGGCCGCCCCCGCCTTCATCGACTGGGACGCCCGGCGCAACCAAGTCGCGCGCCTCGCCGCCGAGCGCCTCGGCCGCCCGGTGGCGCTGTCCGGCCCGCTCCACGTCACCCTGCTGCCGCGCCCGGTGCTCGAAGCCTCCGGCGTGCTGATCGGCGAGGGCGGGGATGGGTTGGGCATCGCCACCGAATCCCTGCACCTGCGCCTCGACGGCCCCTCCCTGCTGCTGGGCCGCCTGGTGGTGCGCGAGGCCGCATTGGTCGGCGCCGAGATCCGCCTGCCCTGGCCGCCGCAATCCCTGGCCGGGCTGGTGCCGCCGCCCTGGCTGACCGCGCTGGATGCGCGGGTGGAGCGCGGGCGCATCCTGGTCGGCGGCGTGACACTGGAGGGCGTGCAGGCGCGCCTGCTGGCCGGCGGCCCCGCCGAGGCGCTGTCGGCCGAGGGCACGCTGCGCTGGGACGGGCGGCCGCTGGGCTTCGCCGCCACGCTGGGCCGCGCGGGGGAGGATGGCGCGGCGCCGCTGGACCTGTCGGTGGCGGCCGAAGGCGGCATGGTGGCCGCGCGTGGCATCCTGCCCGGCCCCGGCGGCTTCGAGGGGCGGCTGGAGGCCAGCGGTTCCGACCTCGCGGCCTTCCTGCCGGCGCCGCCCGGGGCGTTCCGCGCCGCCGCCCGCCTGTCCGCCTCCGCCGAGGTGCTGGCCGCCTCCGGCCTGACGCTGGAGCTGGGGGGGCAGGCGCTGTCCGGTGCCGCCGCGCTGCGCCTAGCCGCCGCGCCGCGCCTGGAGGCCAGCCTGGCCGCGCCGCGCCTGGACCTCGCGCCCTGGCTGGCGGCGCTGCGCGGCGCCGGGGCGGCGCGCCTGCCCGTCGCGCTCGACCTGGCGGCGGAGGGGGCGACGCTAGGGCCGCTGCGGCTGCGCCGCCTGCGCGGCACCGCCCACCTGGAGGGCGAGCGGCTCACCCTGTCCGACATCGCCGCCGAGCTTCCGGGCGAGGGGCGGCTGGAGGCCACCGGCGCCTCCGCCGGCCCGCGCCTCGACCTCGCGCTGCGGGTGGCGGCGGGCGAGCCGCGCGCGCTGCTGGAGGCGCTGGGCTGGCCCGCGGCGCTGCCGCTGCCGCCCGGCGCGCTGGACGCGCAGATGCGCCTCTCGGCCGAAGGCGCGGCGCTGTCCGCCACCGACCTCGCGGCGCGCTGGGGCGAGTCAAGGCTGGCGGGCGGCTTCACCTGGCGGCGCAACGGCGCGCGTCCCATGCTGGCCCTGGGGCTGGAGGCCGACGCCCTGCCGCTGCCAACCACCGCGCCCGCCCTGCTGGCGGCGCTGCGCGGCCCGGGCGCCGACCTGCAGCTGCGCCTCGCCGCCGGCTCGCTGCTGCTGGCCGACGGCACCTGGGACGCGCTGAGCCTGGACGGCGCGGCGGAAGGCGACCGCTGGGTCATCCGCCGCCTCGCCGCGCGCCACCTGGGGTTGGAATGGACCCTGGCCGGCGGGCTGGCCGGCGGGCGGCTGGCCGACACCACGCTGGAGGCGCAGGGGCCGGCCGGCCCGCTGCTGGCCCGGCTGGGCTGGTCCCGCCCGGCGCTGGCCCAGGCGCCGCTGCGGCTGCGCGCCGCCGCCGCCGGCCCGCTGGACGCCCTGGCCCTGCGCGGCGAGCTGGAACTGGCGGAAGCGCGGCTGGAGGGCCAGGGCACGCTGGACTGGCCCGCCGGGCGCGGCCAGGGCGCGCTGACCGCCCGCCACCCCGGCGCGGTGCGGCTGCTGGGCGGCGCCTTCGGCGGCGCCGCGCCGGACTTCCTGGGCGAGGGTTCCTTCTCGCTGGTGGCGAACTGGCAGCTGCGCCCCGACGCCTGGGCCAGCGACGGCTTCGACCTGGTGGCCGGCGCCCTGCGCGCCCGCGGCCAGGGCAGCGTCTCGCGCGGGGGGGCGCGGCGCGCCGTGGCCGGGCGGCTGCACTTCGAGCACCTGCCGCTGCCCGAATGGGGCGCCCTGCTGCCCGAGGCGTGGCCGGACCTCGACCTCGCGCTGCGCGCCGACACGGTGGCGGCGCCCGGCCTGCCGGCGCTGTCCGCCGCCAGCGCCGCGCTGCGCGCCGACGCCGCGGCGCTGCGGCTGGAGGAGGGCCGCGCCGCCGTGCTGGGCGGCGAGGCGAGCCTGCGCCTGCGCCGCGCCGGCGCCGCGCTGGAGGCCGAGGGCGCGCTGGCCGACGCGGTGCTGGCCGGCCCGGCCTTCGGCACGCCGCTGGACGTCACCGCCGGGCGGCTGGGCGCCGAATGGCGGCTGGCCGCGCGCGGCCACGCCCCGGCGGCCCTGCGCGAGACCTTGTCGGGCACCGCCCGCCTGTCGCTGCGCGACGCCGTGGCGCAGGGCTTCGACGCCACCGCCGCCGCCGCCGCCCTGGGCTGGGAGGACACCCGCCGCGCCGAGGCGGCGCTGCGCTCCGCCCTGGCCGGCGGCGCCACCCCGCTGGAGCGCGCGGAGATCCGCCTGTCCCTCGCCGACGGCGTGGCGACGGTGGAGGAAGGCGCGCTGCTGGCCGAGGGCGGGCTGGCGCTGGCCCTTTCCGGCCGGCTGGACCTGCCGCGCGAGGTGCTGGCGCTGCGCCTGGCCTTCCCCTCGGCGCCCGAGGTGGCGCTGCGCGCCGACGGCCCGGCCGCCAGCCCGGTGCGCCTGCCCGAACTGGGCGCCTGGCTGCGCGCCCGGGCGGGTCTGGCGCCGTGACTCCCACCGGGGCATGGTGCGCGCCATGCCCGACCGTGACGCCGCGCTCGCCGCCGCCGCCGCCCTCTTCGACACCGGCCGCCTGAAGGACACCCTGGCCCGGCTGGTCGCCATCCCCTCCACCTCGCAGGACGCGGCCGGGGCGCCGCACCTGGGCCGCTACCTGGAGGAAGGGCTGCGCCCCTGGCTGGAGCGGCTGGGCTTCGCCGTGCAGGTGCACCCGAACCCGGAGGACGGCTTCGGCCCCATCCTGACCGGCGTGCGCCTGGAGGACCCCGCGCGCCCCACCGCCCTGCTGTACGGCCACGGCGACACGGTGCGCGGGCTGGAGGACCAGTGGACCCCCGGCCTGGACCCCTGGACCCTGACGGAGAAGGACGGCGCCTGGTACGGCCGCGGCAGCGCCGACAACAAGGGCCAGCACGCCATCAACCTGCTGGCGCTGGAGGCCGTGCTGGCCACCCGCGGCCGGCTGGGCTTCAACGTCAAGCTGGTGATCGAGATGGCGGAGGAGCGCGGCTCCCGCGGGTTGCGGGAGTTCGTGGCCGCCCACCGCGACCTGCTGGCCGCCGACGTGCTGCTGGCCAGCGACGGCCCGCGGGTGGACCCGGCGCTGCCCACCATTGCCACCGGCACCCGCGGCACCTTCCACTTCGACCTGGTGGCGCGGCTGCGCCCGGGCGGCGTGCACAGCGGCCACTGGGGCGGGCTGACCACCGACCCCGCGGTGCTGCTGGCGCACGCCATCGGCACCATGATGGACCGCGACGGCAAGATCCTGGTGCGCGAATGGCTGCCCGCCGGCGGCGTCCCGCCCGCGGTGAAGGCGGTGCTGGAGGGCTGCCCGGTGGGCGGCGGCGGCGAGGCCGCCACCGTGGACGAGGCCTGGGGCGAGCCCGGGCTGAGCGCGGCGGAGAAGATCTACGGCTGGAACAGCCTCATCATCCTGGCGATGGTGTCGGGCCGGCCGGAGAACCCGGTGAACGCCGTGGCGCCCGACGCCCGCGCCCATTGCCAGATCCGCTACACGGTGGACGCCGACACCGAGGGCTTCGAGCCGGCGCTGCGCCGCCACCTGGACGCGCACGGCCTGCACCGCGTGCTGATCGAGAATGCCGGGGTGCGCATGGCGGCATCGCGCACCGCGCCGGACCATCCCTGGGTGCAATGGGCGCGGGGCAGCATGGAGCGCTCGCTGGGTGGGCGGGTGCAGGTGATCCCCAACAGCAGCGGCGGCCTGCCCGGCGACGTCTTCGTGGACCACCTGGGCACGCCGCTGGTCTGGGTGCCGCACTCCTACAATGGCTGCAAGCAGCACGGCCCGGACGAGCACCTGCTGCCCGGCCCGGCGCGCGAGGGGCTGCTGGCCTTCGCCGGGCTGTGGTGGGACCTGGGCGAGAAGTAGCGCCTGGATCATGTGCGCAGACGCGGATCATGGTCCAGCCTTTGCTGAGAGGACGATTCACCGCTTTGATGATTCCATCAAGGCGGATCGTGCTCTATTCGATGGTGACGCCGGCCTCGCGCACCAGGGCGGCCATGCGGGCGCGCTCGGCGGGCACATAGGCGGCGAACTCGGCCGGTGCGGTGCCCAGGGGCAGGGCGCCCAGCGCGTCCAGCCGGGAGCGCACCGCCGCGTCGGCCAGGGCGTGGCGCACCGCGCCGTGCCAGCGCGCCACCGCGGCCGGCGCCATCCCCGCCGGGCCGTAGAGGCCGTTCCACTCGTTCAGCTCGTAGCCCTCGAAGCCCTGCTCGGCCACGGTCGGCACCTCGGGCAGGCCGGGCACCCGGCGGGCGGAGGACACGGCGATGGCGCGCACCCGCCCCTCCTGCGCCAGCTGGAGCGAGGAGGCGACGGTGCCGAACACGAAGGCGATGTTGCCCGCCACCAGGTCCTGCAGGGCCGGCGCGCCGCCGCGATAGGGCACGTGCACCATGTCCAGCCCGGCGCGGGCGAGCAGCAGCGCCGAGGCCAGGTGCGCCGCCGTGGCGTTGCCCGAGGAGCCGTAGGAGAGCTGCCCCGGCCGGGCGCGGACATGCGCCACGAATCCGGCCAGGTCCCGCGCGGGGAAGGAGGGGTGGACGATCAGGATCTGCGGCCAGACCAGGATCTGGCTGATGGGGGTGAAGGCGGCGGCGTAGTCGAAGGGCAGGCCGCGCATCAGCGCCGGGTTCACCGTGTGCGCCAGCGCGTCCACCATCACCGTGTGGCCGTCCGGGGCGGCGCGCGCCACCTCGGCGGCGCCGATGGAGCCGCCGGCGCCGCCGCGGTTCTCCACCACCACGGTCTGGCCCAGGAAGGCGGCCATCGGCCCGGCCAGCAGGCGGGCGGCGGTGTCCACCCCGCCGCCGGGCGCGTAGGGCGCCACCAGGCGGATGGAGCGCGCCGGCGCCCATTCCTGCGCGCGGGCCAGGCCGGGCAGGGCGAGCAGGGGCAGGGCGAGGGCGGTGCGGCGCTTCATCATGCGCCCAGCCCTAGAGCACGATCCGCCTTGAGGGAATCGTCAATGCGGTGGATCGTCCTCTCGGCAAAGGCTGGACCATGGTCCAGCACGCCGCGCGGCGCGGCGGCAGCGCGGGCCGGGTTCAGCCGGCCTCGATGCCCTCGGCGCGCAGCAGCGCGCCCATCGCCGCGCGGTCGGCCGCCAGGAACGCGGCGAAGCCGGCCGGGCCGCGCCCGTCCGCCGCCATGCCCAGCGGCGGCAGGCGGGGCGCCACCTCGGCCAGCGCGGCCAGTGCCGCCTCGGCCTGCCGCGCCACCAGGGCGGGCGGGGTGGCGGCCGGCGCGTGCAGCCCCAGCCAGTCCTTGATGTCCAGGCCCAGGGCGGGCCAGGGCGTGCCCGCCGCGCTGGCGCCCAGCGCCCGCAGCCGTCCCGCCTCCAGGTGCGGCGCCGCCAGCGCCACCGAGGCGAAGGCGAAGGGCACGTCGCCGCGCAGCAGCGCTGTCACCTGCTCGGCGCCGCCGCGGAACGGCACGTGGGTGGCGGAGAAGCCGCCGCGGCGCGCCCAGGCGGCTGCCGCCAGGTGGGTGCGGCTGCCGACGCCGACGCTGGCATAGGCCTCGGGCCGCAGCGCCGCCAGGGCGGCGGCATCGGCCGCCGGGTGCCCGGCGCGCACCACCAGCAGCAGGGGCAGGGTGGCCAGCAGCGCCACCGGGGCGAAGGCGGCGAGGTAGTCGAAAGGCAGGCCGCGCATCAGCCAGGGGTTGGTGGCGTGCCCGCCGGAATCCAGCAGCAGCGCCGTGCCGTCGGCCGGCGCCTGCGCCACCAGCGCCGCGCCGATGGCCCCCGCGGCGCCCGAGCGGTTCTCCGGCACCACCTCGCGCCCCAGCCGGGCGGCCAGGGGGGGCGCCAGCATCCGCCCCAGCGCGTCGGTCGAGCCGCCGGGCGGCCAGGCGATGACCAGGCGCAGCGGGCGCTCCTGCGCCGGGGCGGGCCGGGCGAGCAGCGATGCGGGCGAGGCGAGCAGCAGGGCGGGCAGGGCGCGGCGACGCATGGGCGCGGGCATCCCGCCCGGGCGGCGCGGCGTCAAGCGACGGTTGCGTGGCGGCGCGGCATAGGCCGGGCGCGCCGGGGGCGCTACCCTGCCCGCATGGCCCGCCGCCCGCCTTCCGACGACCTGTTCGGCCCCGCCCCCGGCGAGGCCCCGCCGCCCCCCGCCGCCGACGCCCCGCTGGCCGAGCGCCTGCGCCCGCGCCGGCTGGAGGAGGTGGTGGGCCAGGACCACCTGCTGGGCCCGCAGGGCTCGCTGGCACGCATGCTGGCGCGCGGCTCGCTGTCCTCCCTGGTGCTGTGGGGGCCGCCGGGGGTGGGCAAGACCACCATCGCCCGCCTGCTGGCCGAGGCGGCGGGGCTGGAGTTCGTCGCGCTCTCGGCCGTGTTCTCCGGCGTGGCCGACCTCAAGCGCGCCTTCGAGGAGGCGCGCGCCCGCCGCCGCGCCGGCCGGCGCACCCTGCTGTTCGTGGACGAGGTGCACCGCTTCAACCGCGCCCAGCAGGACGGCTTCCTGCCGGTGGTGGAGGACGGCACCGTGGTGCTGGTGGGCGCCACCACGGAGAACCCGAGCTTCGCCCTGAACGGCGCGCTGCTGAGCCGCTGCCAGGTGCTGGTGCTCAAGCGCCTGGACGAGGCGGCGATGGAGGCGCTGCTGGCCCGCGCCGAGGCGCTGGAGGGCCGCCCCCTGCCGCTGACGGCGGGCGCGCGCGCCCTGCTGGGCGCCATGGCCGATGGCGACGGCCGCTACGCCCTCAACCTGGCCGAGCAGGTGCTGGCGGAGGGCGGGGAGTTGCTGGACGAGGCCGCCCTGCAGGCGCTGCTGTCCCGCCGCGCTGCCCTGTACGACAAGGACCGCGAGGAGCACTACAACCTCATCTCCGCCCTGCACAAATCCCTGCGCGGCTCCGACCCCGACGCCGGGCTCTACTGGTTCGCGCGCATGGTCCAGGGCGGCGAGGACCCGCGCTACATCGCCCGCCGCCTCACGCGCTTCGCGGCGGAGGACGTGGGCATGGCCGACCCGGCGGCGCTGCCGCTGGCCATCGCGGCGTGGGAGACCTTCGAGCGCCTTGGCTCCCCGGAAGGCGAGCTGGCGCTGGCGCAGCTGGTGGTGCACCTGGCCACCGCGCCCAAGAGCAACGCCGTCTATGCCGGGTGGAAGGAAGCCCAGGCCCTGGCGCGGCAGACCGGCTCGCTGATGCCGCCGCCCAACATCCTCAACGCGCCCACCCGGCTGATGAAGGAGCTGGGCTACGGCCAGGGCTACGAATACGACCACGACGCGCAGGACGGCTTCAGCGGCGCCGGCTACTTCCCCGAGGGCATGGCCCGCCCGACGCTCTACCGCCCCACCGGCCGCGGGGCCGAGGCCGCGGTGGCCGAGCGCCTGCGCGAATGGGCGCGGCGGCGCCGGTGAACCTGCTGGCGGTGATGGCGGGCGGGGCGCTGGGCTCGGCGGCGCGCTGGGGCGTGTCGCTGTGGCTGCCCTGGCCCTGGGCGACGCTGCTGGTGAACGGGCTGGGCAGCGCCGCCATCGGCGCCCTGGCGGCGCAGGGGGTGTCGGGCCCGGCGCGGCTGTTCCTCGTCACCGGCGTGCTGGGCGGCTTCACCACCTTCAGCGCCTTCAGCCTGGAAACGGCCCTGCTGTGGGAGCGCGCGCCGTGGCAGGCGGCGCTCTACGTGGCGGCAAGCCTGGGGCTGGGGCTGGGCGGCTTCGCATTGGGGTGGTGGGCCGGGCGCTGACGCCGGGCGCCGCGCGAAGGTCAGGTCCCGCAGAAGGTGGCCGTCACCCGCTCCTCGCGCCGCGGCGCCTGCTCGAAGGCGGCGAAGCGCGGGTCGTCGTCGAAGGGGTGCTCCAGCGCGGCCAGCAGCGTCTCGAAGGGGGCCATGTCGCCCTGCGCGGCGGCGGCCAGCGCGCGCTCCACCTGGTGGTTGCGCGGGATGCGCGCCGGGCTGGCCGCCTGCATCATGGCGCGGCGCGCCGCCGGGTCCATGCCCTCCGCCGCCACGCGGGCGCGCCAGCCCTCGGCCCAGGCGTCGAAGGCCGCGGGGTCGCGGAACTCCGCGCGGGCGTCGCCGTCCAGGCGGCGGAAGGTGCGGGTGAAGTCGGCCTCGTTCTCCGCCATCGCCTGCAGCAGCGCGTCGGCCAGGGCGTCGTCGCGCTCCATCAGCCCCAGCTTGCGGCGCAGGGCCTCGCGCCAGCGGGCGTTGAAGCGCGGGGCGAAGGCGTCCAGCGCCGCGCTGGCCTTGGCGATGGCCGGCTGTTCCTCCGCCGCCAGCAGCGGCAGCAGGCACTCGGCCAGCCGCGTGAGGTTCCACAGCGCGATGCGCGGCTGCTGCGCGAAGGCGTAGCGCCCGCCATGGTCGATGGAGGAGAACACGGCCGCCGGGTGGTAGGCGTCCAGGAAGGCGCAGGGGCCGTAGTCGATCGTCTCGCCGCTGACGGTGCAGTTGTCCGTGTTCATCACGCCGTGGACGAAGCCCACCGCCATCCAGGCGGCGACGAGGTCGGCCTGGCGCTCGGCCACGCCGCGCAGGAAGGCGGCGTAGGGCTCGGGGTCCTCCGCCGCCGCGGGGTCGTGGCGGGCGATGGCGTGGTCGGCCAGGGCCCGCACGCCCTCCAGGTCCTCGCGCGCGGCGAAGTACTGGAAGGTGCCCACCCGGATGTGGCTGGCGGCCACCCGCGCCAGCACTGCGCCGGGCAGCGCGTCCTCGCGCATCACCCACTCGCCGGTCGCCACCGCGGCCAGGGCGCGGGTGGTTGGGATGCCGAAGGCGTGCATCGACTCGCTCACCACGTATTCGCGCAGCACCGGGCCCAGCGCCGCCCGCCCGTCGCCCCGGCGCGAGAAGGGGGTGGGGCCGGAGCCCTTCAGCGCCAGGTCCAGCCGGCGCCCGTCAGGCGCCAGCACCTCGCCCAGCAGCAGGGCGCGGCCATCGCCGAGCGAGGGCACGAAGCCGCCGAACTGGTGGCCGGCATAGGCCTGGGCCAGCGGCTCGGCGCCTTCCGGCGCGGCGTTGCCGGCCAGCACCGCCACCCCGGCATCGGAGGCCAGCCAGGCGGGGTCCAGCCCCATCTCCGCCGCCAGGCGGGCGTTGAGCTTCAGCAGCCGCGGCTGCGCCACCGGGGTGGCGTCCAGCCGGGCGTAGAATCGCGGCGGCAGGCGGGCATAGGAGTTGTCCAGGCGCATCCCGCCCATGTCGGGCGGCGGCGGGCCGCCATCAAGGCGTGCGGGCGGCCCCGCGTCAGGGGGCGTGCGCCAGGTGGTGCGCCAGGGCGGCAATGTCGGCGTCGCCCAGCCCGTGCATCACCCCGTTCATCTGGGTGTCCATGCCCACCCGCGTGCCGTCGCGGTACTGCAGCAGCGCGTGGCGCAGGTAGTCCTCGCGCTGGTGGTTGATGCGCGGCACGTTGGCGCGGCCGGAATAGCCGGCGCCGTGGCAGGCGTTGCAGTTGCGCGCCGCCGAGACCTCCGCCCCCCGCGCCGCCAGCGCGTCGACGCGCGGCCCGCGGTCCGCCTTGGGGCCGGAGGGCAGGGCGGCGAACCAGGCGGCGATGTCCTCCACCTGCGCGTCGGTCAGGCCGCGCGCGGGCTCGGCCATCGCCGGCACGTCGCGCAGCCCCTCGCGGAACAGGATGAGCTGGATGACGAGGAAATCGGGCTGCTGCCCGGCCAGGGAGGGCATCTCCGGCAGGGTGCTGCGCCCGTCAGGGCCGTGGCAGGCGCCGCATTGCCGCGCCTCCACCACCGGGGCGGCGCGCGCCGCCTCCTGCGCCGCGGCGGGGCCGGCCAGCGCCAGCCCCGCGAGCAGGGCCAGCGCCCTCACCGCCGGTAGGTGATGCGGTAGATGGCTCCGTTGTCCTCGTCCGACACCAGCAGCGCGCCGTCGGGCATGGTCAGCAGCCCGGCCGGGCGGCCGGAGAAGCGCTGGGTGGCGTCGTCGCGCAGCCCGCCCATGAACTCCTCCATGCTGAAGCGGCCGCTGGCGTCCTGGCGCAGCACCACCACGTTGAAGCCGCTCAGCCGCGGGCGGTTCCAGGAGCCCTGGTTGGCGATGAACAGCGCGTCGCGGTAGCGCTCGGGGAAGGCGGTGCCGGTGTAGAAATGCGTGCCGATGGGCGCGACGTGCGGGCCCAGCAGCGCGTCGGGCGCCGGGAACTCGCTGCACAGGCGGGCATTGGGGATGGCCGGGTCCTGGAAGCCGGCGGCGCACCAGGGGAAGCCGAAATGCTCGCCGCGGCCGCGCAGCAGGTGCAGCGTGTCGGAGGGGTTGTCGTTGCCCGCCCAGTCGCGCCCGTGGTTGGAGAACCACAGCTGCCCGGTGCGCGGGTGGAAGTCGAACCCCACCGAGTTGCGCACGCCCCGCGCCTCGATGCGGCGGTCGCTGCCGTCGGGGTTCCAGGACTCGATCAGCGCGAAGCGCTCGCCGTCGAACTCGCAGATGTTGCAGGGCACGCCGCGCGGGATGTAGAGCCGCCCGTCCGGCCCGAAGGCGATGTGCTTCCAGCCGTGGTGCGGCTCGGTCGCCTGGCCGAAGGCCTGCGTCAGCTCCACCGGCTGCGGGTTGGCCAGGTTGGCCTCCACGTTGTCCACCCGCAGCACGCGGTGCATGGCGGCGATCCACAGCGCGCCGTCGCGCACCGCGAGGCCGGAGGGCTGGGTGAGGCCCTGCATGAACACGCTCACCTCCCGCGCAGCGCCGGTGTCGCGCACGGCGTAGACGCGGCCGATGGTGCGGGTGCCGACGAAGATCGTGCCGTTGGGGCCGCGCACCATGACGCGCGCGCCGGGCAGGCCATGCGCCCACAGCTCGGCCTGGAAGCCCTCGGGCAGGCGCAGCCGCGCCACCGGGATGCGCTCGGGCGGGGTGGCGGTCAGGCGCGGCGGGTGCGGGGCCAGGGGGGAGGCGGCCATCTCCGGCGGGCGGCCCTGCGCCCAGGCGGGGGGCGATGCGGCCGATGCGGGCGGCGCCGCCTGCTGCGCGGCGGCGAGGACGGGCAGGGCCATCGCGGCCGCCATGCCCAGAAGGGTGGTCCGGAACATCGTGCTTCCTCCCCGGCCCGCGGTTCCGGGCCGTTGGGGCGATGAAATCCCGCTGCGATGCGCGCGGCAAGCCCTATCATGCCCGCATGAGAAGCCTTCCCGCGCTGCTGCTCCTCGCCGCCTGCGCCGCCGCGCCTGCCCATCCGCCGCCGCCCGAGGGGCATTGGCGCGTGGAAGCCCTGCGCGGCCAGGCGCTGCCCGCCGTGCCCCGCCCGGCGGAGATCAACTTCGTGCCCGGCCGCTACGCCGCCAGCGGCGGCTGCAACCGCATCGCCGGGCAATGGGAGGGCACGGGCACCGCGCTGGCCTTCCGCCCCGGCGCGATGACCCGCATGGCCTGCCCGCCGCCGCTGGACGCGCAGGAAACCGCCTTCGTGCAGGCCCTGGCCGAGGTGCGCGCCCTGTCTGGCGGCACCGGCGAGGCCATGGCCCTGCTGGACGCGCGTGGTGCCGAGGTCATGCGGCTGCGGCGGTTGCCGCGCCCGGGCGGCTGAGGCCTCAGAACCGCGTCACCGCCGCGGCCCAGGCATCGGGCAGGGCGGCGGTCAGCGCCACCTCCAGCGTCTTGTCCCAGCCGGACAGCACCAGCAGGCCGAAGCCGGCCAGCACGCCGCCCATCACCGGGCGCATGGCGCCGCCGGCCGCGCCCAGGCGGCGGCGCAAGGCCGGCACGGCGCCGCGCGCCACCGTGCCCAGCAGCAGCAGGGGCGTGGCGGCGCCCAGTCCGAAGGCCAGCATGGTCAGCGCCGCCTGCGGCGCGGTGGCGGCGGTGGCCGAGAGCCCCAGCGCCGCGCCCAGCGCCGGCCCGGTGCAGGGCGCCCAGGCCAGGCCCAGCACCGCCCCCAGCGCGAATTGCCCGCCCAGCCCGCGGCCGGACATGCGCGCCGCCAAGGCGGCCACCGGCGCCATCACCCGCTCCGCCGCCACCGACACGCGGGCGGCGGCGCCGGAGGCCAGCATCAGCGCGCCCGCCGCCAGCATCAGCGCCGCCGCACCCAGGCGCAGCGCCTCCGCCTCCAGCCCCAGCGCGCCGCCCACCAGCCCCAGCAGCACCCCGGCCGCGGCGAAGGAGGCGGCGAGGCCGGCGGCGAGGGCAAAGGGCGCCAAGCGGTGCTCGGCCCCCGCCGCCGCCAGGATGGCGGGCAGCAGCGGCAGCACGCAGGGAGACAGGCTGGCCAGCACCCCGGCCAGCCCCGCGAGCAAGGCGGCGGCCATGGCGGCTCAGGCCGCCCGCAGCAGCAGCTCGCGGATCGCCGCGCCCTGCGTCACGCCGGTGGCGCGGCCGCGCTCCTCCCGGCCCCGATAGGCGATCAGCGTGGATTGCTGGCGCACGCCAAGCTGGCGCAGCGCGTCCTTCTGGCTGTCGAAATCCACGGTGAACAGGATGGCCTCGGCCAGGCGCGGGTCGGCCAGGGCGGCGTCCACGTGCGGGCGCTGGACGCGGCAGGTGGGGCACCACGGCGCGGTGACTTCCACCAGGATGGGCCGCCCGGCCTCCTGCGCCGCGGCGAAGGCGGCGGCGGAAAAGGGCTGGCGCGCGGCCTGGGCGGCGGCGGGCCGGGCCAGCGGCGCGGCGAGCAGGGCGAGGAGGGCGGTGCGGCGAAGCATGGCGGGTGTCCTTCCAAGGGGTTCCGCACCGTCTTCGCCGGCGCGGGGCCGCAGGTTACGCCGGCCGCCGCAGCAGCGCCGGGCCCAGCAGCGCCGCCAGCAGCGCCACCCCCGCCACCGCCCCGCCATGGGACAGCAGCACGGTCGCCGCCGCCATCGGCCCGTGCACGCAGGCGAGGCCGGCGGCCGCCAGCGCCGCCCCGGCCAGCCCGCCCAGCGCCGCCACCGCGCCGGGCCGCCAGCCGCCCGCGCGCCGCGCCAGCCAGAGCAGCG
Organism: Sabulicella flocculans; assembly: GCF_045449635.1. NCBI lineage: Bacteria > Pseudomonadati > Pseudomonadota > Alphaproteobacteria > Acetobacterales > Acetobacteraceae > Sabulicella > Sabulicella flocculans. The sequence continues at coordinate 23,618 of NZ_JBJJBR010000031.1, forward strand.
CCGCCGCCGCCGGCAGCCCCAGCGCCGCGATGAAGCCGATGCAGGACCAGGAAAGGCCGGGCGGCGCGCCTTCCGCCACGCCGGCGGCGGCCATGCTGGCCAGCCAGGCCAGGGCGGCAGGCAGCGGCAGCCAGGCCCAGCGCGCATCCTGCCCCGGCACGGCGGCATGCAGCGCCGCCAGCGCCGCCAGCACGGCAGTCAAGGCCGCCAGCGCGGCCTCGGGCGACAGGCCGGGCGGCCAGGCGCTGCCATGCGCCCAGGCGGCGACGGCCACCGCCAGCCCGGCGGCGCCCAGCCAGCCCAGCAGCGCGGCGGCGGGGCGCGCGGGGCGGCGCACCGGGCGCAGGTCACGCGCCAGGGCCGCGGCGAGTTCCTCAGGGGTCATGCCGGTCCTCCCAGACCCAGGCGGCGGCGCAAGGCCGCCATGGCGCGGTGGGTGGCGACCTTCAGCGCGCCCGGCGTCATGCCCGAGCGGCGGCTGGCCTCGGCCAGCGACAGCTCCTCCAGCTTGGTCAGGCCGATGGCGGCGCGCTGGGCCGGGGGCAGGGCGGCCACCGCCGCGCGCAGCGCCGCGCCCGCGCGCCCGGCCTCCAGCGCCGCGGCGGCGTCGGGTGCGGCGTCGGGGGCTTCGGCGGCGGCGTCCAGCGGGGCTTCGCGCCGGCCGGCGCGGCCCAGGCGGCGGCCGCGGTCGGCGGCGCGGCGCAGCGCGATGGCGGCCAGCCAGGGGCCGAAGGGGCGCGCGGGGTCGTAGGTGTGGCGGATGCGGTGCAGCGTCAGCAGCGCGTCGCCCACCGCATCCTCCACCTCCGCCGGTTCGCGCAGGCGGGTGCGGCACAGGGCGCGCAGGATGGGCAGGCACTCGCGCAGCAGCGCCTGGTAGGCGGCGGCATCGCCGGCCTGGGCGGCTTCCATCAGCGCGCCCAGGCGCTGGTCGCGCGCGTCCCTCACCGGGGCAGCGCGGGGCATGGGCAGCGGCAGGGCCATGGCGGCGTCGGGCATGTCATGCCGTGTTCGCCCGGGCGCGCTGGGAGGTTACGCCGCGCGCAGGAAGGCGGCGCAGCGCTCGCCGATCATGATGGCGCCCGCATTGGTGTTGCCCGAGACCACCGTGGGCATCACCGAGCAATCCGCCACCCGCAGCCCCTCCACCCCGCGCACGCGCAATTGCAGGTCCACCACGCTCGCCTCGTCGGCGCCCATGCGGCAGGTGGAGGTGGGGTGGTAGATCGTGCCGCCGGTGGCGCGGATGTAGTCCAGCAGCTCGCCATCCGGCGTCTCCAGGCTGGCCAGACCGTGCGGCGCGGCGATGAAGGGCTGCATGGCCCTGGTCCGCGCCAGCCGCTGGCCGAGCTTGAGCCCTTCCACCATGCAGCGCCGGTCGGTCTCGGTGGCCAGGTAGTTGGCGTGGATGCGCGCCTTGGCCATCGGGTCCGCGCTGGCGAGGGTGATGGCGCCGCGGCTTTCCGGGCGCAGCTGGCAGATGCTCATGGTGAAACCGGGGAAGCGGTGCAGCCCCTCCTTCACGCTGTCCGCGCTCCAGGGGATGAAGTGGAACTGCACGTCCGGCGTGGCGCTCTGCGGCAGCACGCGGGCGAACAGGCCGGAGGTGCCGGCGGCGAAGGAAAGCGGCCCGCCGCGCGTCAGCGCGTACTGCGCCCCCATCCGCGCCATGCCCCAGAGCGAGTTCACCACCTCGTTCACGCTCACGCGCTGCGAGGCGCGGAACATCAGCCGCGCCTGGAAATGGTCCTGCAGGTGCTGGCCCACCGCCGGCACGTCGCGCTGCACGGCGATGCCGTGCTCGGCCAGCTGCGCTGCCGGGCCGATGCCGCTGAGCATCAGCAGCTGCGGCGAGTTGATGGCGCCGCCGGCCAGCACGATCTCGCGCGCGCGCGCCACCTGCGCGGCGCCGCCGCGGCGGTATTCCACGCCCACCGCGCGGCTGCCTTCGAACAGGATGCGCGTGGCGTGGGCATCGGTTTCCAGCCGCAGGTTCGGGCGCTTCAGCGCCGGCTTGAGGTAGGCGGTGGCGGCGGAGCAGCGCACGCCGTTGCGCACCGTCACCTGGTACCAGCCCGCGCCCTCCTGCACCGGGCCGTTGAAGTCCGGGTTCATCGGCAGGCCGAGCTCCTGCGCCGCCTCCAGGAAGGCGACGGAGAGCGGGTTGCGGTCGCGCAGGTCGCTCACCGCCAGCGGGCCGTCGCCGCCATGCAGGGGGTCGGGGCCGCGCTCGTTGCGCTCGGCCTTGCGGAAGAAGGGCAGGCAATCCTCGAAGCCCCAGCCGGTGCAGCCCATCTGGCGCCAGGTGTCGTAGTCCTCGCGCTGGCCGCGGATGTAGATCAGGCCGTTGATGGCGCTGCTGCCGCCCAGCACCCGCCCGCGCGGCCAGGGCACGGAGCGGCCGCCCAGCGCCGCCTCCGGCTCGGTGCCGTAGTTCCAGGAAAGAGTGGGGTGGTACATGGTCTTCGCGTAGCCGATGGGCACGTGCAGCCACGGGTTGCGGTCGCGGGCGCCGGCCTCCAGCACCAGCACCTTGCGGGCGGAATCCTCGCTGAGCCGCCCGGCGACGGCCGAGCCCGCCGAGCCGCTGCCGACCACGATCACGTCCCACTCCGCCATGGCGCCCGTCCCCTCCTGAGCGGCCGATTCAGCGCTGCGGGCCTTCGCCCCGCGCGGATCGGACGCGTGATGTTGGGCGGCCGATTCACCGCTGCGGGCTTTCGCCCTCCGCGGATCGGACGCCGGTGGCGATGCTGCGGCTTGACGCCGGGCGCGTCCAGACGTGCCATGCGCGCCATGCCACCGCTCGATGCCTTGACCGACGCCCTCGGCCCCGCCGCCTGCCTGCGCGCGGAGGCCGACATCGCCCCCTATGCCGTGGACTGGCGTGGCGTGTATCGCGGCACGCCGGTGGCCGTGCTGCGCCCCGCCGACACCGCCGAGGTGTCCACCGCCCTGCGCCGCTGCGCCGAGCTCGGCCTGGCGGTGGTGCCGGCGGGCGGGCGCACCTCGCTCTGCGGCGCGGTGGTGCCGGCGGCCGATGGCCCGCCCTCCGTCGTGCTGTCGCTGGAGCGGATGAACCGGCTGCGCGCGGTGGATGCGCTGGACAATTCCCTGGTGGCCGAGGCCGGCTGCACGGTGGAGGCGGTGCAGGATGCGGCGGCGGAGGCCGGGCGCTTCTTCCCGCTGCATTTCGGCGCGCAGGGCTCCGCCATGATCGGCGGCGCGCTGTCCACCAATGCCGGCGGCATCCGCACCCTGCGCTACGGCAATGCGCGCGACTTGGTGCTGGGGCTGGAGGTCGTGCTCCCGGATGGCCGCGTGCTCGATGACCTGCGCCGCGTGCGCAAGGACAACAGCGGCTACGCGCTGCGCCACCTGTTCATGGGCGCCGAGGGCACGCTGGGCGTCATCACCGCCGCCTCGCTCAAGCTGTTCCCGCCGCTGGTGGTGCGCGAGACGGCGCTGGTCGCCGTGCGCTCCCCGCACGAGGCGCTGCGCCTGCTGGCCCGCTGCCAGGCGAGCGGCACCGAGCTGGTGGCCTTCGAGCTGATCGGCCGCGAATGCATCGAGATCACGCTCAGGCACGGCCAGAACATCCGCCAGCCGATGGAGCTCGCCGCGCCCTGGTACTGCCTGGTGGAGGCCGGCGCCGCCCACGCCGCCCTGCCGGTGCGCGCCGCGCTGGAAGCCGCGCTGATGGCCGCGCTGGAAGCCGGCGAGGCCGAGGACGTGGTGATCTGCGAGAGCGAGGCGCAGCGCCGCAACCTGTGGGACATCCGCGAGACCTTCCCCACCTGCTCGCGCATGGAGGCGCCGGGCCTGCCGACCGACACCGCCGTGCCGGTCAGCGCCATCCCCGCCTTCCTCGACGCCGCCGCGGCGCTGATCAAGGCGAAGTGGCCGGAGGGGCGGATGGTGGCGCTGGGCCACATGGGCGACGGCAACATCCACCTGTCGCTGCAAGCCCCGCCCGGCACCACCCACGCCGAATGGGCCGCGCGCGGCGCCGGCTTCGAGGAGCGCATCGGCGAGATCGCGGTGGAACTCGGCGGCTCCTTCAGCGCGGAGCACGGCATCGGCGTGTCCAAGCGCGGGGCGATGGCGGCGCTGAAGGACCCGGTGGCGCTGGCGCTGATGCAAGCGATCAAGCGCACGCTGGACCCGGCGGGGATGATGAACCCCGGCAAGGTCCTGCCCTGATTTTCACGTTTTGTTCTTGACGGCGGGAACATCTAGCCTCATCGTGGCATGGAACTTTCGGTGAACCTGCCATGCCGGATGGAAGCCTGCCCCCGCGCGCGGAACGAGGCCGCGGCGCCCTGTCCAACCCCGCCAACCGCTTCGAGGCCGCCTCGGCGGAGGCCTTCGACGATGGCTGGGGCACCTGGCTGGAAGACCTGCCGCCGCTGCGCACCGAGCTGATCCGCGAGGCGTCGCGCAAGGCGCTGACCTTTAATGACAGCCCCGATTTGGGCTTCGACCGCTCGCTGAACCCGTATCGCGGCTGCGAGCATGGCTGCGTCTACTGCTTCGCCCGGCCCTCCCACGCCTATCTCGGCTTCTCGCCCGGCCTGGATTTCGAGGCCAAGCTGCTGTTCAAGCCCGACATGCCGGCCATCCTGGAGAAGGAACTGGCCAGGCCCGGCTACGTGCCGCGCACAGTGACGCTGGGCGCCAACACCGACCCCTACCAGCCGATCGAGCGCAAGCTGCGGCTGACGCGGGCGCTGCTGGAGGTGCTGGAGCGCTTCGGCCACCCGGTCAGCATCGTCACCAAGGGCGCCGGCGTGCTGGCGGACCTCGACATCCTGTCCCGCATGGCGGCGCGCAACCTGGTGCGGGTGTACATGTCGGTGACGACGCTGGATGCCCGGCTGGCCCGCGCCATGGAGCCGCGCGCCGCCACGCCCACGCGGCGGCTGCACGCCATGGCGGCGCTGCGCGGGGCCGGCGTGCCGGTGGCGGTGCTGGCCGCGCCGATGATCCCCGGCCTGAACGACGCCGAGCTTGAGCGCATCCTGGACGCCGCCCAGCGCCACGGCGCCGGTTCCGCCGGCTACGTGCTGCTGCGCCTGCCGCATGAACTGCGCGACCTCGTGACCGAATGGCTGCACCGGCACGACCCCGACCGCGCGGCGCGCGTGCTGGCGCTGGTGCGCGAAACCCGCAGCGGCGCGCTCTACGACGCGCGCTTCGGCCAGCGCCAGACCGGCAGCGGCGCCTGGGCCGGCTTGCTGCGCCAGCGCTTCCTGCTGGCCTGCCGCAAGCTGGGCCTGCCCCCGCGCGAGGACCACGCGCCGCTGACCACGCAGCATTTCAACGCCCGCGCCATGGATCGCCAGCCCGCCCTGCTGTAACCCGCAGCGATGCCCGACTTCTCCCTGGAGGCCGAGGCCGGCGGGCTGGTCGCCGGCGTGGACGAGGCCGGGCGCGGCCCGCTGGCCGGGCCGGTGGTGGCGGCGGCCGTGGTCTTTCTGGCACCCCCCGCGCCGGCACTGGCCGCGCTGCTGGATGACAGCAAGGCGCTGGGCGCCGCCCGCCGCGACGCCGCCGCCGCCGCGTTGCGCGAAGCCTCCGGCCTGCGCTGGGCGGTGGCCGCCGCCAGCGCGAAGGAAATCGGCGCGCTGAACATCCTGCGCGCCACCCAGCTGGCGATGCGCCGCGCCGTGCTGCGACTGGGCGTGCTGCCCGACCTGGCGCTGGTGGACGGCAACCAGCCGCCCGCCCTGCCATGCGCCGTGCGCTGCGTGGTGAAGGGCGACGCGCGCAGCCTGTCCATCGCCGCCGCCTCCATCCTCGCCAAGACCGTGCGCGACCACGCCATGGCGCGGCTTGGCGCCCGCCACCCCGGCTACGGCTTCGCCCGCCACCAGGGCTATCCCACCGCCGCGCACCGCGCCGCGCTCCTCGCGCTGGGCGCCACGCCGCATCACCGCCGCGGCTTCGGCCCGGTTGACGCGGCAACGGCGGCATCGTCATTGTCGGGCCGCGACTCGGGGATGGGGTAGGGGTTTTGGGCGCAGGGCTGGACTTGCCGCTGGACAAGGTGCTGGTGGGCGACTGCATCGAGACGCTGCGCGCCCTGCCGCCGGCCTCCGTGCACGCCGTGTTCGCCGACCCGCCCTACAACCTGCAACTGCGCGGGGAGCTGCACCGGCCCGACCACTCCAAGGTGGACGCGGTGGACGACGAATGGGACCGCTTCGCCGACTTCGCCACCTATGACGCCTTCACCCGCGAATGGCTGGGGGAATGCCGCCGCGTGCTGCGCAAGGACGGCACGCTGTGGGTCATCGGCTCCTACCACAACGTGTTCCGCCTCGGCACGGCCTTGCAGGACCTCGGCTTCTGGATCCTGAACGACGTCATCTGGCGCAAGGCCAACCCGATGCCGAACTTCCGCGGCCGGCGCTTCACCAACGCTCATGAGACGCTGATCTGGGCCGCGCATGGCGAGGCGTCGAAGTACCGCTTCAACTACGCCGCCATGAAGCAGCTGAACGACGACGTGCAGATGCGCTCGGACTGGCACATCCCGCTGTGCACCGGCAACGAGCGCCTGCGCGACGAGGCCGGCAACAAGGTCCACCCGACCCAGAAGCCCGAGGCGCTGCTGCACCGTGTCATCCTCTCCTGCACCAAGCCGGGCGACGTGGTGCTCGACCCCTTCCTGGGCAGCGGCACCACCGCCGCCGTCGCCAAGCGCCTCGGCCGGCGCTTCCTGGGCATCGAGCGCGACCCCACCTACGCCGCCGCCGCCCTGGCGCGCATCGCCGCCGTGGAGGCGCTGAGCGACGAGATGACCGCGCCCACGCCCTCCAGGCGGGAGCAGCCGCGCATCCCCTTCGGCACCCTGGTGGAGCGCGGCCTGGTCGCGCCCGGCGAGGCGCTGGCCGACCGGCACCGCCGCTGGACCGCCACGGTGCTGCCGGATGGCTCGGTCATCTGCGGCAAGGCGCGCGGCTCCATCCACGCCGTGGGTGCGGCGGTGCAGGAGGCGCCGTCCTGCAACGGCTGGACCTTCTGGCACCTGGTGCAGCGCGACGGCACGCTGAAGCTGCTGGACGCCTTCCGCCAGGAGCTGGGCGCCGAGCGGTGAAGCCCCCCGCGCTCTGGCTCATTGCCGGGCCGAACGGCGTGGGCAAGACCACCTATGCGCGGCGCTATCTGCGCAGCCTGACCGGCGGCACCGCCTTCGTGAACCTGGACGAAATCGGCCGCGGCTTGTCGCCACTGGAGCCGACGCCCGACGCCGAAACCGCGGGCGCCGCCGGCCGCATCGCGCTCGCGCGCCTGCACGCCGCCATCGCCGCCCGCCGCGCCGTGGCGGTGGAGACGACGCTGGCCGGCCACACCCACCGCCGCTCGATCGCCGCCGCGCGCGCCGCCGGCATGGGGGTGCGGCTGGTCTTCTGCCTGCTGCCGACGGTCGAGGCCGCCTTGGCGCGCATCCGCGCCCGCGTCGCCGCCGGCGGGCATGACGTGGCGGAGGCCGACGCCCGCCGCCGCTTCGCGCGTGCCGTGGCGAACTTCCCCGCCTATGCTGCCCTGGCCGACCATTGGGTGGTGCTGGACACCCAGCTGGCCGAGCCGCGGCTCGCCGCCAGCGGCCCGCCCGTCGCCATCGCCGACCACACCCTTGCCGAGGCCCTGCCGCTGCGATGGAACTGACCTTCCACGACCGCTGGTTCCCCGGCGCCATCGGCGGCATCGCCGCGCTGCATGCCCGGCACTACGCGGCCTCCCACGGCTTCGGCCCGGCCTTCGAGGCCAAGGTGGCGCGGGAACTCGGCGCCTTCCTCCAGGGCGGCGACGGCTTCTTCCGCGCCGTGTCGCGGGAGGGCGAGGCCCTGGGCTCGCTGGCGCTGGAGGAGGAAGGGCAGGGCGTGTGCCACCTGCGCTGGGTCATCCTCGACGCGTCGCTGCGCGGCCAGGGCATCGCCCGGCGCTGGCTGCACGAGGCCATCCTGCACGCCTGCCACACCGGCCAGCGCCTGATCTACCTGTGGACGCTGGAAGGGCTGCCGGAGGCCGCGCGCCTCTACGCCGCTGCCGGCTTCCGCGAGGTGGAGCGGCTGACCGCTACCCAATGGGGAACGCCCGCCACCGAGATCCGGATGGAGCTGGAACGCCCGCCTCAGAGGGCGATGTCGTAGGTCACCCACATGGTGCGCGTCGCCACCCGGTCATAGACGCCGCGGGCGCGGTAGTTGTCGTCCGCGGTGATCCAGCGGATGACGTTCCAGCCCTTCTGCCGCCCCAGTTCGGACAGCGCGGCCAGCAGCGCATCCGCCACGCCCCCGCCGCGCTGTGCCGGGTCCACGAACAGGTCGTTGAGGAAGCCGCCATAGGTGGCGCGCGAGGGGCGCACCATCGGCGTGTAGTGCGCCAGGCCGATGGCGCGGCCCGCCGCATCCTCGGCCACCAGGGCCTTCAGCTCATGCGCGGGGTCCATCAACCAGGCCCACACGGTGTCGCGCATCGCCTGGGTCTGCTCCACCTTGTAGAAGGCGGCGTAGCCGGCGAACAGGCGGTCCCAGTCGGCGCGGTGGCGGGGTTCGGGGGGGATGATCCTCACAGGCCCAGCACCTCCCGCATGCCGAACAGCCCGGCCTCGCGCCCCTGCAGCCACAGCGCGGCGCGCACCGCCCCGGTGGCGTAGGCGCGGCGGTCGAAGGAACGGTGGGTCAGCGCGATGTGCTCGGAGGCGGCGGCGAACAGCAGCGTGTGCTCGCCCACCACCTGCCCGCCGCGCAGCGCGGCGAAGCCGATGGCGCCGGTGCGCCGCGCGCCGGTGTGGCCGTCGCGGCCGGATTCGATGCCCGCCTGCTCCAGCGTGGTGCCGCGGCCGGCCGCCACGGCGCGCCCCAGCGCGATCGCGGTGCCCGAGGGCGCATCCACCTTCTGCCGGTGGTGCATCTCCACGATCTCGGCGTCGTAGGCGTCCGGGGGCAGGGCGGCGGCCAGCTTCTCGGCGATGGCCAGCACCAGGTTCACCCCGGTGGCGAAGTTGGCGGCATAGACGACGGGCACGCGCCGCGCCGCCTCGGCCACCGCGGCCTCCTGCGCCGCGTCGAGGCCGGAGGAGCCGAGCACCAGCCCCACGCCAGCCTCGGCCGCCAGCGCGGCATGGGCGGCGGCGGTGGAGGCATGGGTGAAGTCGATCACCACCTCGGACGCGGCGAACAGCGCGCGCGGGTCGTCGCCGCGCTTCGTGCCCCCGGCCAGGGTGGCGCCGGCCTTCGCCACCTCCTCCGCCAGCAGCACGCCCATGCGCCCGCCGATGCCCGCGATGCCGATCCTCATGCGTCCCTCCATGCCCTCGGCGCCCGATGTGCCACCGCCGCGCAACCGGCGCCAGCGCCCGGCATTGCCGCCGCATGTTCACCCGCGCGACCCAGGTGCTGGGCGCCACCGTCTTCGGCGCCGACGAGGCCGCCATCGGCACGGTGAGCGACCTCCTCATCAACGACCGCTCCGGCCTCGTCACCGCGGCGGTCATCGAGGCCGGCGGCTTCCTGGGCCTGGGCACCGAGGCGCATGAGGTCGCGTGGCAGCGCCTGGTCTGGGACGAGCGCCTGGGCGGCTACCTCCTCCCCGACCTGCTGCCGGACGGGCCGGCGGCCTCCCTCAGCCCTGCCTAGGTTGGGGACTCATTTGCTCCATTCGGTGACGGCAGTGACGAGGGCGAGTGCGGCGAGGAAGTTTCGGGCGAGGCGGTCGTAGCGCGTGGCGATGCGTCGCCAGTTCTTGAGCCTGCAAATGAGG
>NZ_JBJJBR010000032.1:0-31610 GCF_045449635.1 Sabulicella flocculans
CGCCGCCCCGGCCCGCAGCGCCGCCGCCCGCCCGGTGGCCGCGCCGGCCCGCCAGGCCCGCGCCCTGCCGGCGGTGGTCCGTGGCGGCCGCGCCCAGGCCAGCCTGTCCACCCGCCAGGGCCGCCTGGCGGCGGTGAGCAGCCAGCGCAGCCGCGCCATGGCCGCCATCCCCTACAGCCGCCAGCAGGCCGCCCCCGCCGGGCTGCGCCAGACCGCCATGGCCGCCTGCACCACCCGCAACGGCCGCCGCTCCTGCGGGCCGGTCGCGGCGCAGGCGCGCACCGTCTCCTTCCGCTGGGGCGGCGACCTCGGCCCGCCGACCATGGCGCAGAGCACCTGCCCGGACGGCACCATCGCCACCACCGCCATCGGCCACAGCAACGTCACGCGCTGCGTCCCGCTCTGAGCGGCGCCGCATCGCCGGGACCGGTCCGGGCGCCCTTCGGGGCGCCCGTTTCCGTTGCGGCGCCCTGACCTTGCCGGATGCCCCGCCAGCGGCTAGGCATCCCGGCGCATCTGGCAAAGCAGCACGCAAGGACGCGCAATGGCCCGCAAGAAGATCGCCCTCATCGGCGCCGGCAACATCGGCGGCACCCTCGCCCACCTGATCGGCCTGAAGGAGCTGGGCGACGTCGTGATGTTCGACGTCTTCGGCGGCGTCGCCGCCGGCAAGGCGCTGGACATCATGCAGTCCTCGCCCGTTGACGGCTTCGACAGCGCCATGTCCGGCGGCAGCGACTACAGCGCCATCGCCGGCGCCGACGTCATCATCGTCACCGCCGGCTTCCCGCGCATGCCGGGGATGAGCCGCGACGACCTGCTGACCAAGAACGCCGGCGTGATGGGCCAGGTGGCCGAGGGCATCAAGCAGCACGCCCCGGGCGCCTTCGTCATCTGCATCACCAACCCGCTGGACGTGATGGTCTGGGCGCTGCAGCAGAAGTCCGGCCTGCCGCCGCACATGGTGGTGGGCATGGCCGGCGTGCTGGACAGCGCGCGCTTCCGCCTGTTCCTGGCGCAGGAGTTCAACGTCTCCGTCGAGGACGTGACCGCCTTCGTGCTCGGCGGCCATGGCGACACCATGGTGCCGCTGACCCGCTACTCCACCGTCGCCGGCATCCCGGTGCCCGACCTGGTGAAGATGGGCTGGACCACGCAGGAGAAGATCGACGCCATCGTGCACCGCACGGCGAATGGCGGCGGCGAGATCGTGAAGCTGCTGGAGAAGGGCTCCGCCTTCTACGCCCCGGCCGCTTCCGCCGTGCAGATGGCCGAGGCCTACCTGAAGGACAAGAAGCGCGTGCTGCCCTGCGCCGTGATGCTGAACGGCGAGTACGGGCTGCGGGACTTTTACGTCGGCGTGCCGGTGGTGATCGGCGCCGGCGGCGTGGAGCGCATCGTCGAGGTGGAGTTCCTGCCCGAGGAGAAGGCCGCCTTCGACAAGTCCTGCGACGCGGTGAAGAAGCTGGTCGAGGACTTCAAGGGCCTCGGCGTCTGACCACCCATCCGGGCCGGGGCCTCTCCCCGGCCCTTTCTGTATCCTAGGAAGGCACGACCGGATGAACATCCACGAATACCAGGGCAAGGAGCTGCTGCGCCGCTACGGCGTCGCCGTGCTCGACGGCCACGTGGCCTGGAACGCCGAGGAGGCCGAGGCCGCGGCGAAGAAGCTGCCCGGCCCGATCTTCGTCGTGAAGTCGCAGATCCATGCCGGTGGCCGCGGCGCCGGCCGCTTCGCCAACGACCCCGACGGCAAGGGCGGCGTGCGCCTCGCCAAGTCGCCCGAGGAAGCCAAGGCCGCCGCCGCGGCGATGATCGGCCAGACGCTGGTGACCAAGCAGACCGGCCCCGAGGGCAAGCTGGTCAGCCGCGTCTATGTCGAGGCCGGCTGCGACATCGCGCGCGAGCTCTACCTCTCCCTGCTGCTGGACCGCGAGACCTCGCGCATCGTCATCATGGCGAGCACCGAGGGCGGCATGGAGATCGAGGAGGTCGCCGAGCACCAGCCGGAGAAGATCCTCAAGGTCCATGTGGACCCCGCCACCGGCATCAGCGGCTGGCACGGCCGCAAGCTCGCCTTCGCCCTCGGGCTGGAGGGCAAGCAGGTCGCCTCCTTCGTGAAGTTCGTCGAGGCGATGTACCGCGCCTATGTCGAGCTGGACTGCGCCATCGTCGAGATCAACCCGCTGGTCGTCACCAAGGCAGGCGAAGTGGTCGCGCTGGATGCCAAGGTCAGCTTCGACGACAACGCCCTGTTCCGCCACAAGGACCTGGAAGCGCTGCGCGACGACAGCGAGATGGACCCCAAGGAGCTGGACGCCACCCGCCACGAGCTGAACTACGTGGCGCTGGACGGCGAGATCGGCTGCATGGTGAACGGCGCCGGGCTGGCGATGGCCACGATGGACATCATCAAGCTCTACGGCAGCAGCCCGGCGAACTTCCTCGACGTCGGCGGCACGGCGGATGCGGCGCGCGTCACCGAGGCGTTCCGCATCATCACGAGCGACGCCAACGTGAAGGGCATCCTGGTCAACATCTTCGGCGGCATCGCCAAGTGCGACATGATCGCCACCGGCATCGTGCAGGCCTCCAAGAACCTGGACCTCAAGGTGCCGCTGGTGGTGCGGCTGGAAGGCACCAACGTGGAGCTGGGCAAGAAGATCCTCGCCGAATCCGGGCTGAAGATCATCGCCGCCGACAACCTCGCCGACGCCGCCCAGAAGGCCGTCGCCGCCGTCAAGGGGGCCTGAACCCATGGCCATTCTGGTTGACAAGAACACCCGGGTGATGACCCAGGGCTTCACCGGCGCCCAGGGCACCTTCCACGCCTCCCAGGGCATCGCCTACGGCTCGAACTACGTGGGCGGCGTCACGCCCGGCAAGGGCGGCACCCAGCACCCGACGCTGAACCTGCCGGTGTTCAACACCGTGGCGGAATGCCGCGCGGCCACCGGCGCCGATGCCTCCGTGATCTACGTCCCCGCGGCCTTCGCGGCGGATTCGATCCTGGAGGCCATCGACGCCGAGGTGCCGCTGATCATCTGCATCACCGAGGGCATCCCGGTGCTGGACATGGTGAAGGTGAAGCGCGCCCTGGGCTCCTCCAAGTCCATCCTGGTCGGGCCGAACTGCCCGGGCGTCATCACCCCCGACGCCTGCAAGATCGGCATCATGCCCGGCCACATCCACCGCCGCGGCTCGGTGGGCATCGTGTCGCGCTCCGGCACGCTGACCTACGAGGCGGTGGCGCAGACCACGGCGGCCGGGCTGGGCCAGTCCTCCTGCGTCGGCATCGGCGGCGACCCGGTGAAGGGCATGGACTTCATCGACGTCCTGGAGCTGTTCCTGAAGGACGACGAGACCAGGTCCATCATCATGATCGGCGAGATCGGCGGCCAGTCCGAGATCCTCGCGGCCGAGTTCCTGGCGCGCGAGAATTTCGGCCCCGGCAAGCCGAACAAGCCGGTGGTGGGCTTCATCGCCGGCGCCACCGCCCCCCCGGGCCGGCGCATGGGCCATGCCGGCGCCGTGATCAGCGGCGGCAAGGACACGGCGGAGGCCAAGATGGAGGCGATGAAGGCCGCCGGCATCCACGTGGCCGACAGCCCGGCCAGCCTGGGCTCGACCATGGTGCGGGCGCTGAAGGAAAAAGAACAAGATTTCCATAATTATCTCAAAGCGCTAAACCCCGAGGATTAAGCGATGCAACTTCGTTCTGCACTACTCGTCGCGTTTATTGGGCTAGTAGCTAGCCATGACCTGATGGCTCAGCAGCCAAATACGGGACGCTTCTGTGCGCAAGGCTCATCGGCTGCAAACAGCGCTTCAAGCTATATTCAAGCTGTGCAGGCGGTAGTAACAAATTGTCGAGCCGGCGATACAATCCTCCTCTATCGTGGTTTGGCGAATGTTGTTGCTACGGTCTGTGATTTTTCTAAAGCTATCGTCAATACTGCGGAGGGTGTAGTTTGTGTTTACTTACCTTCTTGAGGATTTTGACTGAAAAGATTGGGCGGAGCGCTTTAATCAGGTGTTCCGTCTACAGTCTGCCCAACCTTTGAGTGTTTTGCAGCTGCCTGATCCCATCCAGCATTACCGCCCGTACTACCTCATGCGGCAGCGGCGGACCGCTCTTACGCACCTCCTGCACTGCCGCCTCCAGTAGCCGGCGCTCGGCCTCGTCCACGTCATATGTGGGCGGGGGAGCCGAGTTGGTATCAGGCAAGCCACCATCCTAGTCGCCGCGCACGCCTCCCGGTCATGCCTGTTTTCCGCGCGCGAGGGGGTGCCCCGGCGCCCCATCGGCGCTATGAAGGCGCCGCACGCCCCCGGCCCGCCCGGCGGGCGGCGATCGTTGCAGGAAGAAGGAACGGCCGCCGGAAGGCGGGCCGTGGGAACGGAAATGCCCGGAGTGGACATCCTCGCCTCCGCGATGAACGGCGCCAACGCCGCCTTCCTCGCCGACCTCTACGCCCGCTGGGTCGAGGACCCCGGCAGCGTGGACCCCTCCTTCGCCGAGCTGTTCGCCACGCTGAACGACGACGCCCGCGCCGTGCTGACGGACGCCATGGGCGCCTCCTGGGCCCCGCGCCCGCGCGGCGGCTTCGCCCCGGCCGAGGACGCCAGGCCCGCCCCGAAGAAGGCCGAGGCCCGCGCCACCGACCCCGAGGCGGTGCGCAAGGCGGCGCTGGATTCCATCCGCGCCCTGATGCTCATCCGCTCCTACCGCGTGCGCGGCCACCTGGAGGCGCGGCTGGACCCGCTGGGCCTGCAGGTGCCACCCCCGCACCCCGAGCTGTCGCCCGCCTTCTGGGGCTTCGAGGAGAAGGACCTCGACCGCCGCATCTTCATCGACAACGTGCTGGGGCTGGAGACGGCCACCGTGCGCGAGATCGTGGAGCGCCTGCGCGCCACCTATTGCGGCCCCATCGGCGTGGAGTTCATGCACATCCAGGACCCGGGGCAGAAGTCCTGGATCCAGCAGCGGGTGGAGGGCGCGCCCTGGACCCGCGCCTTCGACGCCGCGGCCAAGCGCACCATCCTCCAGCAGCTGACCGAGGCCGAGGGCTGGGAAAGCTTCTGCGCCAGGAAGTATGTCGGCACCAAGCGCTTCGGCCTGGAGGGCGGCGAGAGCACCATCCCCGCCGTGCAGGCGGTGATCGAGGCCGCGGCGGCGGGCGGCTGCGGCGAGATCGCCATCGGCATGGCGCATCGCGGCCGGCTGAACATGCTGGTGAACGTGGTGAAGAAGCCCTACGTGCAGGTCTTCTCCGAATTCAAGGGCATGAGCTTCAAGCCCGACGACGTGCAGGGCTCGGGCGACGTGAAGTACCACCTGGGCACCAGCACGGACATCGAGGTGAACGGCCGGCAGGTCCACCTCTCCCTGCAGCCCAACCCCTCGCACCTGGAGGCGGTGGACCCGGTGGTGGCCGGCAAGGTCCGCGCCCGGCAGGACAAGGCGGGCGACGTGAAGGACCGCCGCTCGGTCATGGGCATCCTGCTGCACGGCGACGCCGCCTTCGCCGGCCAGGGCGTCGTCTATGAGACGATGGCGATGAGCCAGCTGGTGGGCTACCGCACCGGCGGCACGGTGCACATCGTCACCAACAACCAGATCGGCTTCACCACCGTCCCGGCCCACGCCTATTCCGGGCTGTACTGCACGGACATCGCCAAGGCGGTGCAGGCGCCCATCATCCACGTCAACGGCGACGACCCGGAGGCGGTGGTCTGGGCCGCCCGCCTGGTGGCCGAGTTCCGCATGCAGTTCGGCGCCGACATCGTGCTGGACATCGTCTGCTACCGCCGCCACGGCCACAACGAGAGCGACGAGCCCGCCTTCACCCAGCCCGTGATGTACAAGCGCATCCGGGAGATGAAGACCACCCGCACCCTCTACGCCGAGCGCCTGGCCGCCGAGGGCAGCCTGCCCGCCGCCGAGGCCCAGGCCATCCAGGACCGCTTCTTCGCCACGCTGGAGGAGGCGTTCCAGGCCGCGCAGTCCTTCAAGCCCAACAAGGCGGACTGGCTGGAGGGCCACTGGGCCGGGCTGCAGGCCAAGGTGGGCGAGGGCGAGCAGGACCACGCCACCGCGGTGGGGCTGGACGTGCTGCGCGAGGTGGGGAACGCCATCTCCGCCGTGCCGGAGGGCTTCAACGTCAACGGCAAGATCGCCCGGCAGATGGAGGCCAAGAAGAACGCCATCGAGTCCGGCGAGGGCATCGACTGGGCCACCGGCGAGGCGCTGGCCTTCGGCACCCTGCTGCTGGAAGGCCACCGCGTGCGCCTGTCGGGCGAGGACGTGCAGCGCGGCACCTTCTCCCACCGCCACGCCGTGCTGGTGGACCAGCTGACCCAGGCCGAGCACACCCCGCTGAACGGCATCCGCCCCGGCCAGGCGACCTTCGAGGCCTTCAACTCCCTGCTCTCCGAGTTCGGCGTGCTGGGCTTCGACTACGGCTACTCGCTCGCCGACCCCTCGACGCTGGTGCTGTGGGAAGGCCAGTTCGGCGACTTCGCAAACGGCGCGCAGGTCATCATCGACCAGTTCATCGCCTCGGCCGAGACCAAGTGGCTGCGCATGTCCGGGCTGGTGATGCTGCTGCCGCACGGCTTCGAGGGGCAGGGGCCGGAGCACTCCTCCGCCCGGCTGGAGCGCTACCTGCAGCTCTGCGCCGAGCGCAACATGCGGGTGTGCAACTTCACCACCCCGGCCAACTACTTCCACGCGCTGCGCCGCCAGCTGAAGGCCAACTACCGCAAGCCGCTGGTGGTGATGACGCCCAAGTCCCTGCTGCGCCACAAGCTGGCGGTGTCCTCGCTGGCGGAGTTCGGCCCCGGCAGCAGCTTCCGCCACGTGATCCCCGAGGTGGACGCGCTGGTGCCGGAGGAGCAGGTGCGCCGCGTGGTGCTGTGCTCCGGCAAGGTCTACTACGACCTGCTGGCCGAGCGGCGGGAGAAGGGCGTCAACGACGTCGCCATCCTGCGGCTGGAGCAGCTCTATCCCTTCCCCGCGAAGTCGCTGCCGCCCGCCCTGGCCCCCTACCGCAACGCCGAGGTGGTGTGGTGCCAGGAGGAGCCGGAGAACATGGGCGCCTGGACCTTCCTGGACCGCCGCATCGAGAAGGTGCTGGGCGCGCTGGGCGGCAAGGCGCAGCGCCCGGTCTATGTGGGGCGCGAGGAAGCGGCGAGCCCGGCCACCGGCCTCGCCAAGGTGCACCAAGCCGAGCAGGACGCGCTGGTGAAGCAGGCGCTGGGCCTCTGAGAGAAATCGAGAGAGACGAGACGACGATGGCGACCGAGATCCTGGTGCCCACCCTGGGCGAGAGCGTGAGCAGCGCCACCGTGGCGCGCTGGCTGAAGAAGGCCGGCGAGGCGGTGAAGGCCGACGAGCCGCTGGTGGAGCTGGAGACCGACAAGGTCACGGTCGAGGTCAACGCGCCCTCCGCCGGCGTGCTGGAAGGCATCGCGGTGCAGGAAGGCGCGGAGGTCGAGCCCGGCGCCGTGCTGGGCCACATCGCCGCCGGGGCCGGCGCCGCCGCCGCCCAGGCCGCCGCCTCCAGCCCCGCCCCGGCCGCGCCGGCGCCCGGCCCGGCCCCCATCGTCGCCGCGCCGGCCCCGGGCAACGCCGCCGTGCCCTCCCCGGGCAACACCACCGTGCCCTCCCCGGGCAACGCCGCCGCCAAGGCGCCCGGCACCGGCGGCGGCTCGCAGGCCGATTCCACCCACGCGCCGCTGCCCGCCGCCGCCAAGCTGATGGCCGAGGCCAACGTGACGGCCGCGCAGGTCGGCCCCGGCTCGGCCAAGGATGGCCGCATCGCCAAGGGCGACGTGCTGGACTTCCTGTCCCGCCCCGCCGCCGCGCCGGCCGCCGCCGCCACGCCCAAGGCCGCGCGTGGCCTGGAGGCCGGCGAGGAGCGCGTGAAGATGACGCGCTTGCGCGTCACCATCGCGCGCCGGCTGAAGGAGGCGCAGAACACCGCCGCCATGCTGACCACCTTCAACGAGGTGGACATGGGCGCGGTGATGGGCCTGCGCGCCGAGTACAAGGACCACTTCGAGAAGAAGCACGGCGTGAAGCTCGGCTTCATGAGCTTCTTCGTGAAGGCCTGCGTCGCCGCCCTGCAGGAATTCCCGGCGGTGAACGCCGAGATCGAGGGCGACGAGCTGATCTACAAGCAGTTCGTGCACATGGGCATCGCGGTGGGCGGGCCGAACGGGCTGGTGGTGCCGGTCCTGAAGAACGCGCAGGAGCTCGGCTTCGCCGAGATCGAGAAGCGCATCGCCGATTTCGGCAAGCGCGTGCGCGACGGCCAGCTGAAGCTGGAGGAGATGGCCGGCGGCTCCTTCACCATCACCAATGGCGGCATCTACGGCTCGCTGATGTCCACGCCGATCCTGAACCCGCCGCAGTCCGGCATCCTGGGCATGCACAAGATCCAGGATCGCCCGATGGTGGTGGCCGGCAAGGTGGAGGTGCGCCCGATGATGTACCTGGCCCTGTCCTACGACCACCGCATCGTGGACGGGAAGGAGGCCGTCTCCTTCCTCGTGCGCGTGAAGGAAGCGATCGAGGACCCCCGCCGCCTCCTGCTGGCGGTTTGAGGCGGCCATGCGCTCCCGCGAAGGCCAGCTCTCGGACAACCGCCCCATCTCCCGCACCCGCGTGGAGAAGGAGAAGCAGCTGCGCGACCTGAAGGAGGTGCTGGCTTCGATGAAGCCGCACGCCACGCCCGCGCTGCGCGACAGCGTGAAGGCGAAGATAAAGGAGCTGGAGGCGGAGCTGGCCGCCCCGCCGCCCCCGCCGCGCGACCGCCGGCCGCCGCGGCGGGAGTTCTGACACTCCCCGCGAAACCGCTTCGCAGTTTCGTGGGGCGCGCGTCCAGGCGCTGATCCTGGCATGGGCGCGCTGCGTTGCCGCGGCGCCGCATGAGGGGGGCGAAAGCCCCCCTTCGCTATTCCAGCCGGATGTCGGCGGCGCGCACCACCTCGCGCCACTTGTCGTTCTCGGCGGCGATGAAGCGGTCGAAGCCCTGGGGGTCCAGGAAGCTCACCGCCGCGCCGATCTCGCGGAAGCGCGCCTGGATGGTTTCCTCCGCGCAGGCGGCGCGCACCGCCTCGGCCCAGCGCGCCAGGATGGGCGCCGGCGTGCGGCCGGGCGCCTGCAGCCCGAACCACGCCACGGCCGAGAAGCCGGCCACCCCGGCCTCCGCCACCGTCGGCGCCTCGGGCACCGCGAACCAGCGCTCGGGGCTGGTCACCGCCAGGATGCGCAGCGCGCCGGAACGGATGTGCGGGATGTAGGCCGGCAGGTTGTCCACCGCCACCTCGACCCGGCCGGCCAGCACCTCGGGCATCAGGGCGCCGGTGCCGCGGAAGGGCACGTGGGTGATGTCCGTGCGGGTGCGGAACTTCAGGTATTCCGCGCACAGGTGGCCCGAGGTGCCGTTGCCCGGCGTGGCGTAGTTCAGCGCGCCCGGCCGCGCGCGGGCCAGCGCCAGCAGCTCCTGCAGGGTGTTCGCCCGCACGCCGGGGTGCACCACGACGGCGTTGGCCACGTTGTTCACCAGCGCCACCTGCGCGAGGTCGGTGGCGGGGTTCCAGGGCAGGCGCGGATACAGGAACTGGTTGATGGAGGCGGTGCCGATGGTGCCCATCAGCAGGGTGTGGCCATCCGGCTCGGCCTTGGCCACCATGTCGGTGCCCAGGTTGCCGCCGGCGCCGGGGCGGTTGTCCACCACCACCGTCTGCCCCAGCGCCTGCGACAGCCGCTCGGCCAGGATGCGCGCGGTGGCGTCGGTGGCGCCGCCGGCGGTGAAGGGCACGATGACCCGCACCGGGCGCGTGGGCGACCAGGGCGCCTGGGCGCGGGCGGCGGCGGGCAGCAGCAGCCCCGGCAGCGATAGCGCGAGGCGCCTGGGCAGCGCGGGGGCGAGGCGGCGGGTGGTCATCGGGGCGGTCTCCGGCGATTGCTTGCCGGGGCCTTTACACCACCCGCGCCGTGCCGTCAGCGGCGGTCGTATTCCACGCGGTACATGGCGCCGTCCTGCACCAGGCGCGGCGTGCCGCCGGTGGCCAGCGGCATGTCGGTGGCGGCGCCGTCATACACCACCTCCAGCATGCCGTTCACGTTCTCCAGCCGCACCACGCGGCGGGACTGCGTGGCGCCCGGCGCCATGTCGTAGACCAGCGTCACGCTGCCGCCATTGGGGGTGATCATCACCTCGCGCACCACGCGCTCGCCCATCATCACCTGGGTGGGCTGGCGGGTGGCGGTCTGGGCGAAGGCGGCCGGGATGGCGAGGGCGAGCAGCGGCAGGGCGAGGAGGAGCTTGCGCATCGGGTGGGTTCCTTGCGGGATGGTCAGTGGCACGGCGCCACGCCACCATGTCCCGCCAGCCCCGGCGCCGTTACGCGCCCTTCTTCGCCAGCCGGTCGAACATCGCCAGCGCCGCCGCCTCGCCGGCCTCGTCGGCGGGCGCGGCCTGGCCGGCGGCGCGCGCCAGCCCCAGCGTCTCGCGCAGCTGGGCGGCGTAGCGGCGGCAGTTCGGGCACAGCGCCAGGTGCGCCTGCACGCCGAGGCTCCGCCGCAGCGGCAGGGCGCGGTCGAGGTGGTCGGAGAGGCGAAGCGCCACCTCCTGGCAGGTCGGCATGTCGAGGTTTCCGCTGGTGGTTTCCGTCATGTCCTGCGTGGGGCGGTTTCGTGACGCCCCCCTTCCACCAGAACCGCCGCGGCGTCACGCAGTTTCGTGCGGCCGCGGTGCAGCAGCACCCGCAGGTTGGCGTCGCTGACGCCCAGCGCATCGCAGATGGCCGGCGCCTCCAGCCCTTCCACGTCGCGCAGCCAGATGGCGGCGCGCTGGGCCGGCGGCAGCGCGTCCAGCGCCGCGCCCATGCGCCCCAGCAGCTCGCGGTCGCCGGCCACGCGCTCGGGCGTCAGCGCGTCCCAGCGCGCGAAGCCTTCCTTCCAGTGGCCATCGGCGTGGAAGCGCGCCGGGTCGGGCACGTGCTCCTCCTCCATCGCGTCCAGCGAGACGGAGCGCCCGTCGCGCACCGCCCGCGTGCGCGCCTTGTTGGCGCAGATGCCCGACAGCCAGGCGCCCACCGGCACCTCGCCGCGGAAGCCCTCCAGCCCGGTCAGCGCCGCCAGCCAGACCTCCTGCACCACCTCCTCGGCGGTGGCGCGCACGGAACAGAAGATGCCGGCCAGGCGCAGCAGCCGCCCGTGATGCTGGCGCACCAGCACGGCGAAGGCCGCATGCTCGCCCGCGCGAAGGCGCACCAGCAGGGCCGAATCGTCATCCACGGCGGCAGGGTGGCGCGGGGGCGTGCGTAACGAAAGCGGATTTGGCGTGACATGGCGGCAGACACCCCATGGAGTGACCAGGATGCCCACCGCCGCCGACCGCCTCCGCTCCGCCATCCTCTGGCTCGCCGCCGGCTGGATCGCCTGGGAGTTCCTCTACTACCTCCAGTTCAAGCTGACGGGCGCCGAGGGCAGCGTCTTCCTGTTCACCATCCTGTCCGACTGGCTGGGGACGCCGGGCGGCGAGAAGCCCTTCCGGATCTTCGTCGCCGCCATGGAGATCGTCGCGGCGGTCCTGGTGCTCATCCCGCGCACCCGCCCCTTCGGCGGCCTGTTCACCGTGGGCATCATGGCCGGCGCCATCTTCTTCCACCTCGCCTCGCCCCTGGGCGTGGACCCCTACGATGACGGCGCCATGCTGTTCAAGGAGGCCTGCTTCACCCTGCTGATGGGCCTGCTCATCGTGTGGCTGGAACGCGCCAGCCTGCTGCCCTGGCTGCCGGCCGCGCTGCGCGCCCGCCTGCCGCGGGCCTTCGCCTGATGCTGGCCGCCCCCGCGCGCGACCTGCGGCTGGACGTGCTGCGCGGCTGGATGCAGCTCTCCATCTTCGTCTCGCACGTGGTTGGCACGCAGCTTTCCTGGGGCATCCACGCCGCCTGGGGTCCGTCTGACTCCTCCGAGCAGTTCCTGTTCCTGTCGGGCCTCGCGCTCGGCTCGGTCTGGGCGCTGAAGGCGGCGCGAGCGGGCGAGGGAGCGGCGGCGCGCGACCTGCTGGGCCGCACACGCCGGCTGTGGGGCACGCAGCTCAAGCTGTTCCTGGGCTTCCTGGTGCTCGTCACCGCCTCGGCCTGGCTGTGGCCGGCCTTGTGCCAGGTGGACGCGCTGGGCTGGCGCTGGCTGATGGAGCACCCGTGGCAGGCGCTGCCGGCCGCCCTCATCGGCCTGCACCAGCCGCGCTTCATGGGCATCCTGCCCTCCTTCATCTGGTCCATGCTGCTGCTGGGGCCGTTCATGGCGCTGCGGGCGCGCATCGGGGAATGGGCGCTGCTGCCGTCCTTCGTGCTGTGGCTGGGGGTGCAGCGCGGCTGGTGGGCGACGCCGGGCGTGGGGCCCGACGGCATCGCCTTCGACCCGCTGGCGTGGCAGTTCCTGTACATGATCGGCGCCGTGCTGGGCGCGCGGCTGCTGCACGGCCAGGCGCTGCCGTTCCGGCGGGCGCTGCTGGCCGGCGCGGCGCTGGTGGTGGCCGGCGGCTTCGCGCAGGCGCTGGCGCATCACGGCTTCGTGGCGGCGCCGATGTCGCTGGCCCACGCGCACGAGATGAAGCACGCCCTGCCGCTGCTGCGTCTGCTGCACGCGCTGTCGCTGGCGCTGCTGGTCGCGGCGCTGGTGCCGCGCGGCGGCGCCTGGCTGGAGGCGGCGCCGGCGCGGGTGCTGGCGGCCATCGGCGCGCGGTCCCTGCGGGTGTTCTGCGGCGGGCTGTTCCTGGCGGCCGGCGCCTCCGCGGCGCTGGCGGCCCTCCCCGATCAGCGGGCCTGGCTGGACCCGCTGCTGGTGCTGTCCGGTGCCGCGCTGCTGGCGGCGCTGGGGCGGCTGCCGGCGCCGGGGGCCATTCGTGCCCCCTGGCGGCGCGGCGCGGCGGGGCGGCCTTCACTCCGCCGTGATGCGCGCCTGCCGGATCACCGCGCCCCACCGGCCCAGCTCGGCGGCCACGAAGGCGCTGAACGCCTCGGGCGTGGTGCCGCCCTCCGGGGTCAGCTCCGGCCCGGCGGCGCCGAACTCGGCCAGCCGGGCGCGGAAGGCCGCGTCGCGGGTGATGGCGTCCAGCGCCGCGCCGACGCGCGCCAGGGCGGCGGGCGGGTTGCGCGCGCCGGCCTGCACGCCGAACCAGGCGGTGGCCTCGAAGCCCGGCAGGGTCTCGGCCACCACCGGCACCTGCGGCAGCAGGGCGGCGCGGCGGGCGCCGGTCATCGCCAGGGCCTGGATGCGCCCGCCCTGGATGTGCCCGATGGCCGAGGGGATGTTGTCCATGCCGAAATCCAGCCGCCCGGCCAGCAGCTCGGTCAGCATCGGGCCGGAGCCGCGGAAGGGCACGTGGGTCAGCTTCAGCCCGGCCACCTGGCCGATCAGCTCCATGCACACATGGGGCGAGCCGCCGCTGCCGCTGCTGCCATAGGTCACGTCCCGCCCGCGCGCGGCGGCGATGAAGCCCGCCATGTCGCGCACCGGCGAAGCGGCCGGGGCCATCAGCACGTTGGGCACGCGCGTCACCAGCCCGACGCTCGCCATCTCCTCCGGCCGCCAGGGCATGCGGGGGCCGAACACGGCGTGGTTCATCGCCGCGGTGCCGATGGTGGTGAACAGCAGCGTGTGCCCGTCCGGCTCGGCGCGGACCACGTACTCGCCGCCGACATTGCCGCCGGCGCCGGCGCGGTTCTCCACCACCACCGGCTGGCCCAGCAGCGGCCCGAGGCGTTCGGCCACCATGCGCCCGACCAGGTCGGTGGTGCCGCCGGGCGGGAAGGGGATGACCAGGCGCAGCGGCCGCGAGGGCGCCCAGGGCTGCGCCCGCGCGGCGAGGGGCAGCAGCGCCGGCAGCGCCAGCGCGAGGCGCCGGGAAACCGCCGGCAGCGCCAGCGCGAGGCGCCGGGAAACCGCCGGCAGCGCCGGGGTGGGGCGTCGGGGGAACACGGCCGGGCTCATCCTTTCACCGTGGCGCCGGAGCGGCGCACCACCTCGGTCCATTTCGCCACCTCGGCGGCGACGAAGCGGTCGAAGCTCTCGGGGGTGGAGCCGCCGCCGGGCACCAGCTCGGCGCGCATGCCGCCCAGCTCCTCGAAGCGGCGCCACACCGCGGGGTCGGCCAGCACCGCCTCGATCTCCTGGTTCAGCCGCGCGATGATGTTGCGCGGCGTGCGCGAGGACACCTGCACGCCGAACCAGGCGGTCGCCTCCACCGCCGGCAGCCCGGCCTCGGCGGTGGTGGGCACGTCGGGCATGGCCGGCGTGCGGGTGGGGGTCGTCACCGCCAGCGGGCGCAGGCGGCCCTCGCGCAGGTGGCCGATGACGGAGGGCAGGTTGTCCACGCCCACCTCGATGCGGCCGGCGATGATCTCCTGCATCATCGGCCCGGCGCCGCGGAAGGGCACGTGGGTCAGGTCGATGCCGGTGGCCAGCTTCAGCAGCTCGCCGGTCATGTGCAGGGAGGTGCCGACGCCCGACGAGCCGATGTTCATCCGCCCCGGGTTGCGCCGCGCCAGCTCCACCAGCTCCATCAGGGTGCGGGCCTGGACCTGCGGGTTGACGAAGATGGCGTTGGGCACGCGCGTCACCAGCGAGACGCCCGCCAGCTCCTCCGGCCGGTAGGGCATGCGCTGGCCGTAGAGCTGGTAGTTGATCGCCCCGCCGGAGATGGTCTGCATCAGCAGGGTGTGGCCGTCGGGCTCGCCCTTGGCCACCAGGTCGCCGCCGATGTTGCCGCCGGCGCCGGGGCGGTTCTCCACGATCACCTGCTGGCCCAGGCGCTGGCTCAGCCCCTCGGTGATGATGCGCGCGGCGATGTCGGTGGTGCCCGCGGGCGTGAAGCCGACGATGAGGCGGATCGGCCGGGAGGGCGACCACGCCGCCTGGGCGGCGGCGACGGCGGGCAGGGCGAGGGGCGCCAGCAGGGCGGCGCGGCGGGACAGGGTCATGGGCTACTCCACGGAAATGCCGGCGGCGGCGATGACGGGACGCCAGGCGGCGGCCTCGTCGGCGATGAAGCGGGTGAAGTCGGCCGGGCTGCCGCCCAGCGGCTCGACGCCGATTTCGGCCAGGCGGGCGCGCACCGGCGCCTCCGCCAGCAGGGCCTGGGCGGCGGCGTTCAGGCGCGCGATGGCGGCGGCGGGGGTGCCGCGCGGCACCTGCAGGCCATACCAGACGGTGGCGGCGAAGCCGGGCAGGCCGGCGGCCTCGGCCACGGTGGGCACGCCGGGCAGGGCGTCGCTGCGCCGCGGCCCGGTCACCGCCAGGGCGCGCAGCGTGCCGTCGCGCAGCTGGCCGATGGCGGTGGGCAGGTTGCCGAAGGCGATGTCGATGCGCCCCGCCAGCAGCTCCGTCAGCATCTGCCCGCCGCCGCGATAGGGCACGTGCAGCAGCTCCAGCCCCGCCCGGTGCGCCAGCATGGCACCGGTCAGGTGCAGGGAGGAGCCGGCGCCGGAGGAGCCGTAGGTCAGCGCCCCCGGCCGCCGCCGCGCCTCGGCCACGAAGGCGGCGAGGTCGGCGAAGGGGGCGCGCGGCGCCACGGTGGCGACGTTGGGCAGGGCGAACAGCAGCGCGACCTCCGCCAGATCCTCCGGGCGGTAGGGCAGGTGGCGATAGACCAGCGGGTTGGTGGCGGCGGTGCCGATGGAGGCCAGCAGCAGGGTCTGCCCGTCCGGCTCCGCCCGCGCGGCCTCCGCCGCGCCGATGCCGCCGGCGGCGCCGCCGCGGTTCTCCACCACCACCGGCGCGCCCAGGTGGTGGGCCAGGCGCTCGGCGGCCAGCCGGGCCAGCAGGTCGGTGGTGCCGCCCGGCGGGAAGGGGGCGACCAGGCGCAGCGGCCGCCCGGCCTGCGCGGCGGCCGGCGTGGGCAGGAACGGCAGGGCGAGCGCCAGTCGGCGGCCCAGGGCCATGAAGGGTGTTCCCCTGGATGTTTCCTCGCCAACAAAGCTGGGCCATGGGCGTTTGCCGTGCAAGGCCCATGGCCTTACCACTTCGGGCGGCACCACTTTCGGACCGGGACGGCGCGATGGATTTCTTCCGGCTCTACTGGCGCGTCCTCGCGCTGCTGAAGTCCGACCGCTGGGTGGCCATCGGCCTTTCGGCGGCGGCGGTGTCGCTCGCCGGGCTCCAGTTCCTGGAGCCGGTGCTGTTCGGCAAGGTGGTGGACCTGCTGAGCAAGACCGACCGCCTGCCGCCCGACGTCGTCTGGACGGAGGCCTTCGTGCTGCTGGGGGTGTGGGGGGCGGTGGGCCTGTCGGGCATCGTCGCCAACGTGGCGGTGGCGCTGCTGGCCGACCGCATGGCCCACCGCAACCGCCTGTCCTCCATGAGCCGCTACTTCCAGCACGTGCTGGCCCTGCCGCTGGAGTTCCACGGCGACGTGCAGTCCGGCCGGCTGATGAAGGTGATGCTGCGCGGCACGGACAACCTGTTCGGCATCTGGCTGGGCTTCTTCCGCGAGCACCTGATCACCCTGGTGTCCATGCTGGTGCTGCTGCCGCTGACGCTGGTGATGAACTGGCGCCTGGGCCTGCTGCTGATCGTGCTGGTGATCGTGTTCGCGGTGCTGACCACGCTGGTGATCCGCCGCACCCAGGCCGCCCAGGCCCAGGTGGAGGGCCTGCACACCGAGCTGGCCGGCAACGTGCAGGACGCGCTGAGCAACGTGGTGGTGGTGCAGTCCTTCACCCGCCTCAACAGCGAGGCCAAGATGTTCGGCGACATCATGCGCCGCGTGCTGGACCAGCAGTTCCCCGTGCTGAACTGGTGGGCGCTGGTGAACGTGATGACGCGCGCCTCGTCCACCGTCACCGTCATCGCCATCTTCCTGCTGGGCACCTGGCTGCACATGAACGGCCAGGCCTCGGTGGGCGAGATCGTGTCCTTCATGGGCTTCGCCACCCTGCTGATCGGCCGGCTGGACGGGGCGGTCGCCTTCATCTCGCACATGCTGTTCCAGGCCCCCTCGATGAGCGAGTTCTTCCAGGTGCTCGACACCACCTCCACCGTGCCGGAGCAGCCGGGCGCGCGGGACCTGGGCCGGGCCGAGGGCACGGTGGAGTTCGACCAGGTGGGCTTCGGCTACCCGCGCTCGGGCAAGATCCTGCACGGCGTCTCGTTCAAGGCGCTGCCGGGGCAGACCCTGGCGCTAGTGGGCTCCACCGGCGCGGGCAAGACCACCTCCATGCAGCTGCTCCAGCGCCTGTACGACCCGCAGGAGGGGCGCATCACCCTGGACGGCGTGGACCTGCGCGACATCACGCTGGAATCGCTGCGGCGGAACATCGGCGTGGTGTTCCAGGAGAGCATGCTGTTCAACCGCACCATCCGCGACAACCTGCTGGTCGGCCGCCCCGACGCCGGGCAGGAGGAGGTGGAGCGCGCCTGCCGCATGGCCGAGGCGCACGACTTCATCACCCGCCAGCCCAAGGGCTACGACACCCTGGTGGGTGAGCGCGGCGCCAGCCTGTCCGGCGGCCAGCGCCAGCGCCTGGCCATCGCCCGCGCCCTGCTGAAGGACCCCCCGGTGCTCATCCTCGACGAGGCGACCAGCGCGCTGGACGCCGCCACCGAGGCCAAGGTCAGCAAGGCGATGAAGGCGCTGATGGCCGGGCGCACCACCTTCATCATCGCCCATCGCCTGAGCACGGTGCGCGACGCCGACGAGATCATGGTGTTCGACCAGGGCCGCATCGTCGAGCGCGGCTCCTTCAACGAGCTGCTGGCCAGCCAGGGCCGCTTCGCGGAACTGGTGAAGACGCAGCTGACCGGGGTTTCTTAACCGAAGCTGAACGGCGTGCTGCACCGCATGGCTGGCCGGTTGTATCGCGGCCTGCGACACGCGCAACATGAATGCCTCTTCATGCGGAGGGGCAGCGGAATGGTCATCTCGGGAATCCTGAAGGCGAAGGGCAGCCAGGTGGTGTCGGTGCGCGCGCAAGACGGCGTTGCCTCCATCACCCGCATCCTCGCCCAGCACCGCATCGGCGCCGTGCTGGTGCTGGAGCGCGACGGGCAGGTGCTGGGCATCGTCAGCGAGCGCGACATCGTGCGCGCCCTGGCCAGCCTGGGCGAGGGCGTGACGCGGATGACGGCGGGCCAGCTGATGACGCGGGTGCTGTTCACCGTCTCCCCGCGCTCGACGGTGCAGGAGGCGCTGCAGATGATGACGGACCGGCGCATCCGCCACCTGCCGGTGCTGGAGGAGAACGGCACCCTGGCCGGCATGGTCAGCATCGGCGACCTGGTGAAGGCCCGCATCGCCGAGGCCGAGCACGAGGCGGAGGAGCTGAAGCTCTTCGTCACCCACTCGGGCTGAACGGCGGCGCGTTGCGCTGGCGCAAGGCGCGCGCCGCGCATCCGTGCTGCGATCCCTCCATCACCGATGGAGGGACACCGCCCCATGAACCACCGCCACCGCAAGGTGCTGCACGGCATCTTCGCCCACCCGCTCAACCACAACCTGGACCCCGAGGCCGTGGTCCATGTGCTGGAGGAGCTGGGCGCCGAGACCAAGCACTCCGCGCAAGGGTCGCTGGCCGTCTCGCTGAACGGGGCGCAGGGCCATTTCCACATCCGCGGCCATTCCGTGCCGACGGAGGAGGTGGTGCGCCTGCGCAAGCTGATCGAGGCCGCGGGCGTGGACCCGCAGCGGGACTACCCGCTCTGACGCGCAACGGGCATGCTCCCTCCAAAACCGACTGGAGGAACGCATGCCCACCCGCCGCGCCATCCTGGCGACGCCCGCGCTGACGCTCGCCCTGCCCGCCGCCGCCCAGGCGCGCTGGCAGGCGGCCTCGGGCTTCGCCGAGGGCAATTTCCACACCCGCAACCTGCGCCAGTTCATCGCCGAATCCGGCCTGGACATCCAGCTGCACCCCAATGGCGCGCTGCTGCCGCAGCCGCAGATCAAGCGCGGCGTCCAGCAGGGCCAGGTGCAACTGGGCGAGATCCTGCTGACCGCCTACGCCAACGAGGACGCGGTCTTCGACATGGACCAGGTGCCGGGCATGGTGTCCTCCATGGCGGATGCGCGGCGGCTGATGGCGGTGCGCGGCCCCGCCATCGCCGAGCGGCTGCGCCGGCAGGGCATGGAGCTGCTGTGGCTGGCGCCCTGGCCCTTCGTCGGCATCGCCACCCAGGCGCCGCTGCCCACGCCGGAGGCGTTCCGCGGCCTGCGCATCCGCGCCTATTCCGCCATCTCCAACCGCTTCGCAGCCCTGGTCGGCGCGCAGGGCGTGCTGCTGCCGGCGCCCGAGGTGGCGCAGGGCTTCGCAGCCGGCATCATCAACGCCCAGCTCACCACGGCCCCCGTGGCAGCGGACACCGCGGCCTGGGAATCCTCGCGCGTGTTCACCCTGCTGAACGTCGCCACCTCCAACAACGCTGTCTTCTGCAACCGCCGCGCCTTCGAGGCGCTGCCGGCGCCGCAGCAGCAGGCCCTGCGCGCCGCCGCCGCCCGCGCCGCCGAGCGCGGCTGGGCCCTGGCGGCGGAGGCGCATGAGCAGGCCGTCTCGCGCATGCGGGAGCGCGGGATGCAGGTGCTGGAGCCGACGCCGGAACTCCTGGCCGGGCTGCGCGAGCCCTCGCGCGTGCTGACGGAGGAGTGGGTGGCCCGCGCCGGCGAGGACGGGCAGCGCCTGCTGGCGGCCTTCCGCGGCTGACGATTCTCTTTGACACTTTATCACCAATCCCTCAGCGTTCCGGCCAAGGGACGCTGACGAGGGATGACGTGACGGGGCCTGCCGCCCGCGTGGGCAGGCGCGGCCTGCCGCCTGGGCAGGGCCGTGCCGCGGGGCGGCATGCCCGCCGCCCGCCCCCTTGCGGCGCCCCCGCCTGCGCGCCGACCATCCCGCATCATCGAGGAGAGGAACACCCATGCTGAACCGCCGCACCCTGCTGGGCGCCGCCCCCGCGCTCGCCGCCTCCGCCGCGGCCGCGCAGGCCCAGGCCCGCTGGCAGATGGCCACCCCCTACCCGGACGGCAACTTCCACACCCGCAACGTGCGGCAATGGCTGACCGAGCTGCAGGCCGCCACCGGCGAGCGCGTGCAGGTGCAGCTGCACTCCAACGGTGCGCTGCTGCCGATGCCGCAGATCAAGGCCGGCGCCCAGCGCGGCCAGGTGCAGCTGGGCGAGATCCTGCTGAGCGCCTATGGCAACGAGGACCCCTTCTTCGAGGTGGACGGCATCCCGCAGCTCGTCACCAGCTTCGCCGATGCGCGGCGGCTGATGGAGGCGGCGCGCCCCTTCATCGAGGCGCGCTTCCAGCGCCAGGGGCTGAGCCTGCTCTACATGGTGCCCTGGCCGCCCTCGGGCTTCTACACCAACACGCCGGTCGAGACCCTGGAGACGCTGCGCGGCACCCGCATGCGCACCTTCAACGTGATGACCAACCGCTTCGCCACCCTGGTCGGCGCCACGCCGACCCTGGTGCAGGCCGCGGAGATCCCGCAGGCCTTCGCCACCGGCGTGGTGAACGCCATGGTCACCAGCGCGGTGACCGGCGTTGACACCTCCGCCTGGGACTATGCGCGCTTCTACACCCATGTCGGCTTCACCTTCACCCGCAACGCCGTCTTCGTGAACCGCCGCGCGCTGGAGGGGCTGTCCGCCGCCGACCAGGCCGCGATGCGCGCCACCGCCGCCGCCGCCGAGACGCGCGGCTGGCAGATGGCGGAGGCCGCGCATGAGCAGGCCCTGGCCACGCTGCGGCAGCGCGGCGTCACCGTCGCCCAGGCCAACCCCGCCGTGATGGAGGCGATGGGCCGCGTCAGCGAGGAGATGGTGCGCGAATGGCTGGGCCGCGCCGGCGAGGACGGCCAGCGCGTCATCGCCGCCTATCGCGCGGCGCGGGGCTGACGGCCGTGCCGCGGCGCCTGCTCGATGCGTTGTATTGGGCGGGCGCCGCGGTGGCGGCGCTGGCGCTGCTGGGCATCTTCCTGCTGATGATGGCCCAGGTGGTGCTGCGGGAGCTGGGCATCCAGCTTCCCGGCGCCGACGACCTGGTGGCCTATCTCTGCGTGGCCTCCGCCTTCTTCGCGCTGGCCTTCACCTTCCGCCGGGGCGAGCTGATCCGCGTCGGCCTGGGCATCGAGCGCGTGCCGCCCGGCATGCGCCGCTGGGCCGAGGCCGCGGTGCTGGCGCTGGCCGCCGCCATCACCGCCACCATCGTGTGGTGGACCTGGCAGGACGCCATGTTCTCGCTGGAGATCGAGGAGGTGGCGCAGGGCACCGTGCCCTTCCCGATCTGGATTCCCAAGCTCTCCATGCCGCTCGGCTCCGGGCTGCTGCTGCTGGCGCTGCTGGAGGAGCTGTGGCGCGTGGCGGTGGCCGCCCGCAAGCCCGCCTACGTCGCGGCGGCGGAAGAGCGCGCCGCGCGCGGCGACTTCTCGGCGGAGGTCTAGGCGCATGGGGCTGCTCGAAATCGCGCTGGTGCTGCTGTTCCTGCTCTGCCTGCTGCTGGGCTCGGGGCTGTGGATCGCGCTGGCGCTCACCGGCACCGGCTGGGTCGCCACCAGCCTGGTGCATCCGCAGCCCGGGCTGTTCCTGGCCTCGGCCTTCTGGGAAAGCAGCGGCTCCTGGACGCTGGCGGCGCTGCCGATGTTCGTCTGGATGGGCGAGATCCTGTTCCGCACCAAGCTGAGCGAGGAGCTGTTCAACGGCCTCGCGCCCTGGGTGCGGCGGCTGCCGGGGCGGCTGCTGCACGTCAACATCCTGGCCTGCGGCATCTTCGGCAGCGTCTCCGGCTCTTCCGCCGCCACCTGCGCCACCGTGTCCAAGATCGCGCTGCCGGAACTCAGGCGCCGCGGCTATGACGAGCGCACGGCGATCGGCAGCCTCGCCACCGCGGGCACGCTGGGCATCATGATCCCGCCCTCCATCATCATGGTGGTCTATGCCGTGGCGGCGGAGGTCTCCATCGTGCGGGTCTTCATCGCCGGGATGCTGCCGGGGCTGCTGGTGATGGGGCTGTTCTCCCTCTACATCATCGCCTGGGCGCTGCTGAACCCGGCGAAGCAGCCGCCGGCCGGGCCGCGCCTCACCTTCATGCAGAAGCTGCGGGAATCCGCGCAGCTGATCCCCTGCGTGCTGCTCATCTTCGCCGTCATCGGCACCATGTTCGTCGGCTGGGCGACGGCCACCGAGGCCGCGGCCTTCGGCGTGCTGGGCTCGCTGATCCTCGCCGCCGTCACGCGCTCCCTCACCTGGTCCTCCTTCGTCGAGAGCCTGGCCGGGGCCACGCGGCTGTCCTGCATGATCCTGTTCATCCTGGCGGGCGCGGCCTTCCTGACCAAGGCGATGGCGCTGACCGGCATCCCGGCGGCGCTGGCGGCGGCGGTGGCGGGCGCCGGGCTGGGGCCCTACGCCATCATCGCCATCCTCACCGTGGTCTACCTCATCCTCGGCACCGCGCTGGATGGCGTGAGCATGATCGTGCTGACGACCAGCGTGGTGGTGCCGATGGTGCAGCATGCCGGCTTCGACCTGGTGTGGTTCGGCATCTTCATCGTGCTGCTGGTGGAGCTGGCGGAGATCTCGCCGCCGCTGGGCTTCAACCTCTTCGTCATGCAGACGATGACGGGCAAGGAGCAGACGGAGATCGCCTGGGCGGCGCTGCCCTTCTTCATGATGCTGGTGCTGACGGTGGCGCTGATCACGGTGTTCCCCGCCATCGTCACCTGGCTGCCGGACGTGCTGCTGGGCGCGTGACGCGGCTGGCCATCCTCGCCGACATCCACGGCAACCTGCCGGCGCTTGAGGCGGTGCTGGCCGACATCGCCGCCACCGCGCCGGATGCGGCGCTGCTGGACCTGGGCGACAGCGTCTCCGGCCCGCTCTGGCCGCGCGAGGTGCTGGCGCTGCTGCGCGCCCGCGCCATCCCCAGCCTGCGCGGCAACCATGACCGCTGGGTGGCGCAGTCGGCCAGCCCCGGCGCCACCGACGCCTTCGCGCGGCAGGCGGTGGGCGCCGACGGCGCGGCCTGGCTGGACGCGCTGCCGGCGCTGCGGCAGCCGGCGCCGGGGCTGGTGGCCTTCCACGCGCGGCCGGATGACGACGACGCCTACCTGCTGGAGGATGTGCGCGACGGCGCGCTGCACCCAGCACGGCCGGACGTGGTGGCGGCGCGGCTGGCCGGGCTGCCGCCGGGGCGGCTGGTGCTGTGCGCGCACAGCCATCGCGCGGCGCTGCTGGCGCTCCCGGATGGGCGGGTGGTGCTGAACCCTGGCAGCGTCGGCATGCCGGCCTATGCCGACCCGACGCCGCCGCACCCGCATGTCTCGGAAGCCGGCTCGCCGCATGCGCGCTACGCGCTGGCGGAGGTGGCGGCGGATGGCGCGCCGCTGCGGGTCGAGCTGCGCGCCATCGCCTATGGCTGGCAGGCGGCGGCTGACCGGGCCGCCGCGCTGGGCCGCACCGACTGGGCGCGCTGGCTGGGCAGCGGCTTCGCCGGCTGAGCCGCTCAGCCCGGCTTGCGCGCCGCCATGACGCGGTATTCCACCAAGCCCTCGGTCTGCAGGGTTTCGAGGAAGATGCCGCCGATCTCCGCCTCCAGCCGCACCGCCAGGGGGCCGAGCAGGCGCTGCTTCCAGGTGATCTCGCGCAGGCGCGGCGCGGCCTGTTCCATGGAGCGCACGCGCAGCAGCGGCGACAGGTCGCGTTCGTGCTGCACGGACAGACCCGCAGCTTCCAGCGCCGTGCGCCAGCCGGCGCGGCTGGGCGCGACGGGGCAGCGCCAGAAGCGGCGGAAGCCCTCCAGCCGCCGCCGCGCCTCGTCGGGCATCGCCTCCACCGGCATGTCATCCACCACCACCAGCCAGCCGCCGGGCGCCAGCGTGGCCGCCAGCCCGCTGATCGTCGCCGCGGGGTCGGCGGAGTGGATCAGGCTCTCGATGCCGTAGATCAGGTGGAAGGGGCCGGGCGGCGGCGCGTCGTAGGAGGCGACCTCGATGCGCACGCGCCCCTCCAGCCCCGCCGCGCGCACCGCCGCCATGCCGCGCGCCCCCTGCTCGGGCGAGAGGGTCAGCCCCAGCCATACGCCGCCCAGCTTCGGCGCGAGGTCCAGCATGGTGGCGCCGTAGCCGCAGCCGGCATCCAGCGCGCGGAAGCCCTCCGGCAGCGCCACCCCCTCCAGCATCAGCCGGTGCACCACCAGCGGCGAGGGCGGGCCGCCGTTGGGGTCCGTCAGCGCGCGATGGACCGGGTGCGCCGCCTCGCCCTCGGCGCGGCGCTCGCGGAAGAAGGACAGGCCGTCCAGCCAGCGATAGTAGCGCGCGACGCGGCGCGCCTGGGCTTCAGAAGCAGCGTTCACGCGAGGCGGAACCGCACGGCGGCCATCACGTCCTCGCGCAGCGCGGCGCGCAGGGCCTCGGCATCCTCCGGCGGCGCCACCACGCGGTCGAACCAGGCGCAGCCCTGGCGGACGCGCGCCTGGAACAGCCGGTCCAGCGCCTGCGCCGCCGCGCCGCGCCCGGTGCAACAGGCGCAGCCCGCCACGTGCGGCGCGCCGCCGCCGAAGCTCGCCGCCACCACCGCGCCGGACGGCAGGGCAGGGCAGGGCGCCTCGCTGACCCAGGCGGCGGGTGGGCCGTCGCCGGGGGCGGCGGCGAAGGTCACGGGGATGCGCGCGTCGAGGTTCCAGCCCATGGCCGGCAAGATGGCGCGGCCGGCCCCCGCCGCCAAGCATATCGCTGGACATAAGGATATGTTTATGCGATACGCCCGCCCCTGATGGACGAGCTGCTCACCCAATTGCGCGCCGCGGCCGAGCCGACCCGGCTGCGCCTGCTCGCCCTCTGCGCCCGCGGCGCCTTCTGCGTCAGCGAGATGTGCCAGATCCTCGGGCAAAGCCAGCCCCGCCTGTCGCGCCACCTCAAGCTGCTGGCCGAGGCCGGGCTGCTGCTCCGCACGCCCGAGGGGCCCAACGTGTATTTCCAGCTGCCGCCCGAGGCCGGCTTGGCCCGCGCCCTGCTGGCCCGCCTGCCGGAGGACGACCCGCTGCTGCAGGCCGATCGCCGCCTGGCCGCGCGCATCGCCGCCGAGCGCGCCCGCGCTGCCTCCGCCCTGTTCCAGCGCGCCGGCATGGAGTGGGACGAGACGCAGGCGCTGGGCCTGGACGCCGCGGCGCTGGAGGCCGCCATCCTCGACGCGCTGCCGGCGCGGCTGGACACGCTGCTGGACATCGGCACCGGCACCGGCCGCCTGCTGGAACTGGCCGCCCCGCGCGCCCGCCACGCCCTGGGCGTGGATGCCTCGCGCGAGATGCTGGCCCTGGCCCGCGCCCGCCTGAGCGAACGCGGCCTGGCCGAGCGCGCCGCCGTGCGCCTCGCCGACATGTACCGCCTGCCGATCGCCGATGCCTCGCAGGAGGCGGTGACGATGCAGATGGTGCTGCACTACGCCGAGGACCCGGCCGCCGCGCTGGCCGAGGCCGCGCGCGTGCTGAAGCCCGGCGGCCTGCTGCTGCTGGCCGACCTGGCGCCGCATGGCCGCACGGAATTGCTGGACCGCCTGGCGCATCGCTGGCCCGGCTTCGACGACGCCGCCATCGCCGGCTGGCTGGGCGAGGCGCGCTGCGCCCTGGCCCATGCCCGCACCATTCCCGGCCCGCTGGCCGCCCGCCTGTGGGTGGCGCAGAAGGCTGCCTCCTCCCAAACGCCGCCTGACGGCGGCTTGGCCCTCGCCATCACGGAACGCTGAACGCCATGTCCAAGCCGCATCTCCTCCAGGCCCTGCGCGACCGCGTGCTGCTGTGCGACGGCGGCATGGGCGCGCGCGTGCAGCAGATGGACCTGGAGATCGAGCGCGACTACTGGGGCCAGGAGAACTGCACCGACATCCTGTGCCTGTCGCGCCCCGACATCGTGCGCGAGATCCACGCCTCCTACTACGAGGCCGGCGCCGACATGGTGCTGACCAACAGCTTCGGCGGCTCCCCCGTCACGCTCGGCGAGTTCGGGCTGGAGGACCGCGCCTTCGAGATCAACAAGCGCGCCGTCGAGATCGCGCGCGAGGCCGCGGAGAGCTTCGCCGATGGCCGCCACCGCTGGGTGGTGGGCGACATCGGCCCCGGCACCAAGCTGCCCAGCCTGGGCCACATCGCCTATGACGCGCTGGAGGCGGCGCTGACGGTGCAGTGCCGCGCGCTGATCGCCGGCGGCGCCGACGCCATCCTGACCGAGACCAACCAGGACACGCTCTACATCAAGGCCGCGGTGAACGCCGCCAAGGCCGCCAAGGCCGAGGCCAACAGCGACATTCCCGTCTTCGTGCAGGTGACGGTGGAGACGACCGGCACGCTGCTGGTCGGCCCCGACATCGCCGCCGCCGCCGCCGTCATCCACGCGCTGGACGTGCCGCTGCTCGGCCTGAACTGCGCCACCGGCCCGCAGGAGATGGCCGAGCACGTGCGCTGGCTGTCGCGCAACTGGCCCGGCCTGCTGAGCGTGCAGCCCAATGCCGGCCTGCCGGAACTGGTGGACGGCAAGACGCATTACCCGCTGGGCGGGCCGGAACTCGCCACCTGGATGGAGCGCTTCGTCGTCGAGGACGGCTTCAACCTGATCGGCGGCTGCTGCGGCACCTCCACGCCGCACATCCAGGCGCTGGACGCCATGCTGCGCAAGCTGGGCGGCGCGCAGGCCCGCCCGGCGCCGGCGAAGCGCATCCATCACTGGGTGCCCTCGGTCGCCTCGCTCTACTCCGCAGTGTCGCTGCGGCAGGAGAACAGCTACTTCTCCATCGGCGAGCGCTGCAACGCCAATGGCTCCAAGGCGTGGCGCGAGCGGCAGGCGGCGCATGACTGGGATGGCTGCCTCGCCATCGGGCGCGAGCAGGTGGGCGAGGGCTCGAACTCGCTGGACATCTGCACCGCCTTCGTCGGCCGCGACGAGATGGCGGAGATGAACGAGGTGGTGACGCGCTTCACCAGCAGCGTGAACGCCCCGCTGGTGATTGACAGCACCGAGACGCCTGTCATCGAGGCGGCGCTGAAGCTGCACGGCGGCAAGCCCATCATCAACTCGATCAACTTCGAGGATGGCGAGGACGCGGCGCGCGACCGCATGGTGCTGGCAAAGAAGTTTGGCGCCGCCGTCATCGCGCTGACGATTGACGAGGTCGGCATGGCCAAGACCGCCGAGGACAAGCTGCGCATCGCCGCGCGCCTGGTGGACTTCGCCTGCACCAGGCACGGCCTGCCGCAGAGCGACCTGCTGATTGACCCGCTGACCTTCACCATCGCCACCGGCAACGAGGATGACCGCAAGCTGGGCCTGTGGACGCTGGAAGGCATCCGCATGATCCGCGAGGCCTTCCCGGACATCCAGATCATCCTGGGCCTGTCCAACATCTCGTTCGGGCTGAACCCGGCGGCGCGGCACGTGCTGAACAGCGTGTTCCTCGACCACGCGGTGAAGGCGGGGATGACGGGCGCCATCGTCCACGTCTCCAAGATCAAGCCCCTGCACGCCATCCCGCCCGAGGAGGTGGAGGTGATGGAGGACCTGATCTTCGACCGCCGCCGCGAGGGCTACGACCCGCTGCAGAAGGTCCTGGAGATGTTCGCCGGCCGCAAGGCCGCCGACGCCGCCGCCAAGGTGAAGGCCGAGACGGTGGAGGGCCGCCTGAAGGACCGCATCGTGGATGGCGACCGCAAGGGCCTGGATGACGAGCTGGCCGATGCGCTCGCCAAGGGCCTGACGCCGCTGGAGATCATCAACGACGTGCTGCTGGACGGCATGAAGGTGGTGGGCGAGCTGTTCGGCGCCGGCAAGATGCAGCTGCCCTTCGTGCTGCAGAGCGCGGAGACGATGAAGGCCGCCGTCGCCTACCTGGAGCCGCACATGGAGCGGATCGAGGGCCAGGAGAAGGGCATCATCGTGCTGGGCACGGTGAAGGGCGACGTCCACGACATCGGCAAGAACCTGGTGGACATCATCCTCACCAACAACGGCTACAAGGTGGTGAACCTGGGCATCAAGGTGCCGCTGACGGAGATCGTGAGCGCCGCGCGCGAGCACAAGGCGCACGCCATCGGCATGTCCGGCCTGCTGGTGAAGTCCACCGTGGTGATGCGCGAGAACCTGGAGGAGATGAGCCGCCAGGGCGTGGACATCCCCGTGCTGCTGGGCGGCGCGGCGCTGACGCGCAACTACGTGGAGGAGGATTGCGTGCGCGCCTATGCGTCGGGCCGCGTCGCCTATGCGCGCGACGCCTTCGACGGGCTGCACCTGATGGACAAGGTGGTGGGCAACGGCTTCGACGACTACCTGGCCGCCATCCAGGCCAAGCGCGGCGGCAAGGCCCGCAACGAGCGCCGCACCCTGGGCCAGGCCGACCCGCGCGGCTTCGCCCCGGTGGACGTGAACTACGCGCAAGGCCGCCGCCGGCGTGAGACCGCGGGCCTGCCCACCCCGACGCCGCCCTTCTGGGGCGCGCGCGTGATGGAGGCCGACCCCAAGGCGCTGGTGCCCTTCATCAACGAGCGCAGCCTGTATCAATTCCAGTGGGGCTTCCGGAAGGCCGGCCGCTCGCTGGAGGATTTCCTGGGCTGGGCGAAGCAGGAGCTGCGCCCGGTGCTGAAGCGCATGCTGGGCATCGGCATCGAGCAGGGCATCCTCAAGCCGCAGGCGATCTACGGCTACTGGAAATGCGCCGGCCAGGGCAACGACCTGATCCTGTTCGAGCAGGACGGCACCACGGAGGCCGCGCGCTTCACCCTGCCGCGCCAGCCCAAGGAGGATGGCGACTGCATCGCCGACTTCGTGCGCGACATCGAGGACCCGGAGCGCGACGTGATCGGCCTGCAGGTCGTCACCATGGGCCAGAAGGTCAGCGACGTGGCGCGCGAGTGGTTCGAGGAGAACCGCTACCAGGACTACCTCTACCTGCACGGGCTGGGCGTGGAGATGGCGGAGGCCCTGGCCGAATACGTGCACAAGCGCATCCGCGCCGAGCTGGGCTTCGCGGCCGAGGACGCGCGCGACATCGAGCAGATGCTCAGCCAGGGCTATCGCGGCGGCCGCTACTCCTTCGGCTACCCGGCCTGCCCGAAGCTGGAGGACCAGGCGCCGCTGCTGAAGCTGCTGGGCGCCGAGCGCATCGGCGTGGACCTGTCCGACGAATGGCAGCTGCACCCGGAGCAGAGCACCAGCGCCATCGTGCTGCATCATCCCAGGGCAAAGTATTTCTCCGTCTGAGGCGTGGCCGCCTCAGGCCGGGCCGCCTTCCAACGGCGTGTGGGGGCCGTAGACCTCGGGCATCTCGCCCAGGTCGTGCAGGTCCAGGGCGGGCAGGCGGTGCAGGATGTGCTCGGCCCGGCCGTCGGGGTGCAGGCGGTGCTCGGTCCAGCCCAGGCACTTCTCGCCCCAGCGGCGCTGCCAGCGGTCGCCCAGGATGAAGGAGGTGGCGGGCGCCCAGATCTGCCGCAGCCCCGCCGGCGCGTGGTCGCGCGCCTGGTGCACGTGGCCGCAGGCGACGAAGGCCGGGCGCAGCAGGCCCAGCAGCCGCGCGCGCGCCGCGCGGGGCAGGGCCCAGGGGCTGTCGGGCTCGTCCATCGCGTCCAGCATCACCGGCTTGTGCAGGAACAGGGCGATGCGCGGCGCGCCCCGCGCCTGCGCCGCCAGCCAGTCCCATTGCGCGTCGTCCAGCGCCTGGGCGTCCAGCCCCAGCAGGCGCCACCCGGGGGCGTCGCGCCGGAAGCGGCGCGGGCCGAAGGCGGCCTCCCACGCCGCCAGCCGGTCGGGCGTCACCGGCTGGGGGGCGGCGTCGCCCACGTCGTGGTTGCCGGGCACCGCGGCCCAGTCGGGGGCCAGCCCGGCATGGGCGTCGCGCGCCGCCGCCAGCTCGGCCGGCACGCCGGCGCCGTCCAGCGACAGGTCGCCCGTGGCCACCAGCAGGTCCGCCGCCGCGGCGCGCACCGCCGCCGCCGCCCCGCCGAAGTTGGCGGCGAAGCCCGGCACCCGGGGCGAAAGGTGGGCGTCGCTGAGCTGCGCGACGCGGAAGGGTTGCGCTTCCTGCATGGCGGCCCATCCTGGCCCCGCCGCGCCCTTCGCGCTATCCCGCCGTGCGTCCCCGCACAGGAACCCCGCGTGACCCGCGCCACCACCACCGCCGCCGGCAGCGTCGCCGTCGCCCTCGCCGTGCTGGCGCTGAAGGGCGTCGCGTGGTGGTGGACCGGCTCCGTCGCGCTGTTCGCCGACGCGCTGGAATCGGTGGTGAACGTGGCCGCCGCCATCGCGGCGCTGGCCGCGGTGCGCTACGCCGCCCTGCCGGCGGACGCCAACCACCCCTACGGCCACCACAAGGCGGAATACTTCTCCGCCGTGCTGGAAGGCGCGCTGATCCTGGCCGCCGCCTTCGTCATCCTGAACGAGGTCTGGGTGGCGGTGGCGGAGCGCCAGGTGGGCACGCTGACCTGGCCGGCCGCCGCGGTGGCGCTGGCGGCCACGGCCATCAACGCCCTGTGGTGCCGCCACCTGTTCGCCGAGGGGCGGCGCCTGCGCTCGCCCGCGCTGCTGGCCGACGCGCGCCACCTGCTGGCCGACGTCGTCACCTCGCTGGGGGTGCTGGCCGGCATCGCCCTGGCGGCCGCCACCGGCATCTGGTGGCTGGACCCGCTGATGGCCGGGCTGACGGCGGTGAACATCCTGGCCAGCGGCGCGCGGCTGATGCGCGAATCGGTGGGCGGGCTGATGGACGAGGCGCCCTCGCCCGCCGCCCTGGCCGAGATCCGCGCCATCATCTCCCGCCACGCCGAGGGCGCGATCGAGGCGCACGACATCCGTTCCCGCCACGCCGGGCGCTCCACCTTCATCGAGTTCCACCTGGTGGTCCCGGCGGCGATGACGGTGGAGGCGGCGCACGAGATCACCGACCGCGTGGAGGCCGCCCTGCGCGCCGAGCTGGGCGAGGCCATCATCACCATCCACGTCGAGCCCGAGGGCAAGGCCAAGCACAGCGGGGTGGTGGTCTTGTGAGCGTCCGGGCGCGCCTGGAGCCCACCCTGGGCCCGCGCCCCGCCCCGGCGGCGAAGGCCGCCCCGGCCATGGACGCGGCGAAGGCCGCTCCGGCCACGGATGCGGCAACGGCCGCCCCGGCTCAAGGCGCCCTGACCGCCGCCCCGGCCACCCCTGCGGCAACGGCCGCCCAGGGCACGGACGCGCCGGCCGCCCCACCCACCGACGCGCTGCCCACCCCCCGCTGGCCCCGCCCGTCCGGCGGCCCCGGCCCCCGCCTGGCGCTGCCGCTGTCGCTGCTGCTGCACGCCGCCGCGCTGGGGGCGGTGCTGGGCTGGGTGGGAAGGCCGCTGCCGCCGCCGCCGGCGCAGACCTCCGTCGAGATGGTGTGGGACGACGCGGCGGGCGAGCAGGTGAGCACGGAGGCGGAAGCCCCTGCGCCCCCCGCCGCGCCGCCTGCGCCGGCCCAGCCCGCGGCCGAGCCCTCGCCGCCCGCCCCGCCGCCCGCCCCGCCCCCAGCGGGGCCCCCACCCGCGCGGGCCACCCGGCGCCCCGCGGCCCGTGCAGCCGCGCGGCCCGCACCCCCGCGAGCACGGCGG
>NZ_JBJJBR010000033.1:0-29391 GCF_045449635.1 Sabulicella flocculans
CGCCTGATGGCCGACGCCGCTTGCCCCTTTCTGCACGCCGCGCCGCCGCAGCCGGTGGCCGCGCCCGCCCCGGCGCGCCCCGCCGCCGCCCCGCGCCCGGCGCTGCGCCGCCGGCTGGGCCAGGTGCTGCACGTCACCATCGCCGGCCACAAGGTCGCGCTGCGCACGGCGGAGGAGAACGGCGCCCTGAAGGAGATCTCCTTCTCGCTGGGCAAGGAAGGCGCGGCCTACCGCTCGCTGATGGACAGCTTCGCGCAATCCGTTTCCGCCGGGCTGCAGCGCGGCGTGCCGCTGGGCGACTACGTGGAGCAGTTCGCCTACACCCGCTTCGGCCCCGCCGGCGTGGTGGAGGGCGACCCGGACATCCCGCGCGCCACCTCCGTGCTCGACTGGGCCTTCCGCCGCCTGGCGCTGGACTGGCTGGGCGGCGCTCTGCCGCAGCCCGAGGCGGAGGACCTGGACGCCACCGCCATGGCCCGGCCCGGCGAGCAGGCCCCGCTGCT
Organism: Sabulicella flocculans; assembly: GCF_045449635.1. NCBI lineage: Bacteria > Pseudomonadati > Pseudomonadota > Alphaproteobacteria > Acetobacterales > Acetobacteraceae > Sabulicella > Sabulicella flocculans. The sequence goes on from NZ_JBJJBR010000033.1 coordinate 504, forward strand.
GCCGCTCGACCTGCCGGTGGCCCGGCGCAACCTCAAGCTGGTGGGCTAGATGGACGATCTCGACGCGAAGCTGGCCGAACTCGGGCTGAGCCTGCCGGACCCGGCGGCGCCGGTGGCCAACTACATCCCCTTCACCCGCGCCGGGGAGCTGGTGTTCATCTCCGGCCAGGTGCCGCGGGTGGATGGCCGGCTGTGGCCCATCGGCCAGCTCGGCGGCGAGGTGTCCATGGCCGACGGGGTGAAGGGGGCGCAGCTGTGCATGCTCGCCATCCTGGCCCATGCCAGGGTGGCGGCGGGCGGCGACCTGTCGCGGGTGCGGCTGCTCAAGCTCACCGGCTTCGTCAACTCCGCCCCCGGCTTCGGCGAGCAGCCGCAGGTGGTGAACGGCGCCTCCGACCTCGCCGTGGCCCTGCTGGGCGAGGCCGGGCGCCACGCGCGCTCCGCCGTCGGCGTCGCCGCCCTGCCGGGGAACGTGGCGGTCGAAGTCGAGGCCATCCTCGCGCTGGCGTGACGCGCCCCATATCCGGGCGCATGGACCAGTCGCTGACCCTGTCGCTGCACCCCGCCATCGCGGAGATTCCCGCGGCCGAGTGGGACGCCTGCGGCGACGGCAACCCCTTCACCTCCCACGCCTTCCTCTCGGCGCTGGAGGACAGCGGCAGCGTCGGCCGCCGCACCGGTTGGCTGCCGCAGCACCTGGCCCTGCGCGACGAGGCCGGGGCGCTGCTGGCCTGCGCCCCCTGCTACGCCAAGGCGCATTCCTACGGAGAATACGTCTTCGACCACGGCTGGGCCGATGCCTTCGAGCGCGCCGGCGGGCGCTACTACCCCAAGCTCCAGGTCGCCTCGCCCTTCTCGCCGGTGCCCGGCGCGCGGCTGCTGCGCCGGCCCGGCGTGCCGGTGGCCGCGCTGGCCGAGGCGCTGCGCCAGGCGATGGGGGCGCTGGAGTGCTCCTCCGTCCACGTCACCTTCTGCACGGCGGAGGAAAGCGCCGCCCTGGCCGATGCCGGCTGGCTGCCGCGCCTGGGCACCCAGTTCCACTGGCACAACCGGGGCTACGCCGATTTCGACGCCTTCCTGGGCGCGCTGAGCAGCCGCAAGCGCAAGGCGCTGCGCAAGGAGCGCGCCAGCGTGGCGGCGAGCGGCCTGGACATCCGCACCCTGCGCGGCCCGGAGGTGACGGCGGCGCAGTGGCGCGCCTTCCACCGCTTCTACCTCAACACGGTGGATGGCCGCTGGGGCAGCGCCTACCTGTCGGCCGCCTTCTGGCCCCTGCTGGCCGAGCGCCTGGGCGACAAGGTGGTGCTGATGTGGGCCGGGCGCGACGGCGAGCCGGTGGCCGGCGCGCTGAACCTGCTCGGGCCCGACGCCCTGCACGGCCGCAACTGGGGCTGCGCCGAGGAAGTCCCCTTCCTGCATTTCGAGCTGTGCTACCTGCGCGCCATCGAGTTCGCGATCCAGCACGGCATCCCGCGCGTCGAGGCCGGCGCCCAGGGCGAGCACAAGATCCAGCGCGGCTACCTGCCGGTGGAGACGCACAGCGCCCACCTGATCGCGCACCCCGGCCTGCGCCGCGCGGTGGCGCAGTTCCTGGACGCCGAGCGCCCGGCGCTGCGCGAGCGCATGGCCGCCCTGGCCGAACTCAGCCCCTACCGCGCGGAATGAGGCGCCTGCTGCTCCTCGCGTTGCTGCTGCCCGCGGCCGCGCTGGCCCAGGCGGTGCCGCCGCGGCTGGTGGTGTCGATTCCCGGCGCCTGCACCACGCCCTTGCGGCTGGGCGCGCAGCAGGTGCCCTGCGCGGAGACCGGCGCCGTCTACGCCGTGCTGGAGGACGGCCGCGCCTTCGTCGCCATCCCCTTCGGCCCGCGCAGCGCGGTGAACTTCGTCGGCACCCGCGACCGCCACCCGAGCGCGGACACCTACGCGCTCACGCTCGACTACCTGCGCATCGTCACCGACGGCACCCCGCGCGAACTGCGCGTGGCCGGCGAGTGCCAGGCGCGGCTGGGCCGCAACGGCGCCTGGATTGACCTGGGCTGCGCGGCGCGCACGGCGGATGGCGCGCTCTACGCGGTGCGCTTCCGGCCGCGGGCGTGATCCTCGCCTACGCGCAGCTGGCGCTGTCCATGGCGCTGGTCGGCGCCAACGTCGCCGTCGCCAAGCTGCTGGCCGAGCAGCTGCCCATCGCGCTGATCGCCTTCCTGCGCTGCGTGCTGGCGGTGCTGGTCCTCTGGCCGCTGGCGCGCCTGCTGGATGGCCGCGTGCGGCTGGGCCGTGACGCGGCGGGCAACCTGTTCCTGCAGGCGCTGTTCGGCACCGCCATCTACAATGCCGGGCTGCTGGCCGGGCTGCGGCTGACCACGGCGCTGGAGGGCGGGCTGGTGCTGGCCGCCCTGCCGGCGGTGGTGGCGCTGGGCTCCTTCCTGTGGCTGCGCGAGCGCCTTTCCGCCCGGCAGTGGCTGGCCGCCGCCCTGGCCGGCTGCGGCATGGCGGCCATCACCCTGGCGCGGCTGGGCGGCGATGGCGGGCAGGGCTCGGCGCTGGGCAACCTGCTGGTGCTGGGCGGCGTGGTGGGCGAGGCCATCTACGTCCTACTGGCCAAGCGCATCGCCGGGCGGGTGCCGGTGGTGACGGCGTCGCTGTGGATGCAGGTCTTCTCGGCGCTGGTGCTGCTGCCCTTCGCCGCGCCGGCGCTGCCCGCGGCCGCCGCGCTGGCTGATGCGGCGCTGCTGGGGCTGCTGGTGTTCCATTCGCTGACGGCCAGCGTGCTGTGCCTGCTGCTGTGGTTCGTCGGGCTGAAGCGCGTGCCGGCAGGCGTGGCCGGCGCCTTCACCGCCTTCCTGCCCGCCAGCGCCGCGGTGACGGCGGTGCTGGTGCTGGGCGAGGCGTTCACGGCGATGCACGCGCTGGGCTTCGCGGTGATGATGGCGTCCTTGCTGCTGGCGACCTGGCCTGGCAGGGTTCGCGCCGATGCGGGCCTGGGCTGAACTGCCGATTCCTGACTTCCTGGCTAGCGGGCCGGAGCGCGTCGCGGAACGCTTGGCTGCCGCCCAGGCGCGCCGCCACGCGACGACGGAACTCACTCAACTCAATGCCTGGGCGTCCATGCTGGCCACGCTGCACCGCGTGCTGGCCATGCCCGAAGCCACTGGCTGGACCCTGCTGCTGGAATACGACCTGCTGCGGCTGGAGAAGCGCGCCGACGCCGTCCTGCTGACCGACCGTGCGGTTGTGGTGCTGGAATGGAAGGACCGCGCCACCGCCCACGCCGCCGCCGACCTCCGCCAGGCGGAGGACTACGCGCTGGACCTGCACGATTTCCACGCCGGCTGCCGCGCCCATCCGGTGGTGCCGGTGCTGGTGGCCACCGCCGCGCCCGACGCGCCCTTAGCCCCGCCCCTGATCCCCTCCGGTGTCTGGCAACCTATCGCGGCCAATGCCGCCACCTTGCCGGCGGTGCTGCGCGCCATCCAGGCCGCCATCCCCCCGCCCGACATGCCGCTGGACGCCGTTGCCTGGCGCTTCGCCCCCTATCGCCCGGTGCCCTCGGTGCTCGAGGCCGCGGCGATGCTGTTCGACCGCCATCGCTCCGCAGAGATGACCGCCGCGCGCGCTGACGCCGCCAACCTCACCCGCACCACGGCCGCCATCCGGACCGCCATCGCCCGTGCCCAGGCCGGCGGCGAGCGGCTGGTGGTCTTCGTCACTGGCATCCCCGGCGCCGGCAAGACGCTGTGCGGCCTCAACATCGCCTTCGGCGGCGGCGGCGCCGTCTTCCTCACCGGCAACGCCCCGCTGGTGGAGGTGCTGCGCGCCGACCTCGCCCGCCGCGAGGGCCGGCGCCACAGCGCGCGCCACGCCGTCACCGCGCTGCAGAACGTCCACAAGTTCCTGGAAACCTACGTCGCCGCCCGCCCCGACGAAGCCCCGCCCGAGCACGTCATCGTCTTCGACGAGGCGCAGCGCGCCTGGGACCAAGCCCAGGCCACCCGCGACACCCAGCGCCGCGTCAGCCGCCTGACGGAGAGCGAGCCCGCCCACACGCTGGAAATCATGGCCCGCGCCCCCGGCTGGTCGGTCATCGTGGCGCTGATCGGCAACGGCCAGGAAATCAACACCGGCGAGGCTGGGCTTGCCGAATGGGGCCGCGTCATCGCCGCCTCCGGCCAGTGGCGCGCCCTGGCCGCGCCGCGCGTGCTTTCCGCCACCGAAGCCGCGCAGCGCCTCGCGGATGGCCCTCAGCCCTGGCTGGAACTGGAAGCCGCGCTGGACCTGCAAGTGCCGATGCGCGCGGTGCGCGAGCCCGCCGGCGCCGCCTGGGTGGATGCCGTGCTGGCCGGTGACGCCCCGGCCGCCGCGCGCGTCGCCGCCGGCTGCACGCTGCCCTTCCTGCTGACGCGCGACCTCGGCGCGCTGCGCGGGGCGCTGCGGTGCCTGGCGCGCGGCAACCGCCGGGCCGGGCTGGTCGCCGCCGCCGGCGCCAAGCGGCTGCGTGCCGAGGGGCTGGGGGTGCAGGTGCCCGACATCGCCCGCTTCTTCCTCGACCGCTGGCCCGACCCCCGCGCCTCCGACGCGCTGGAGACCTTCGCCACCGAATACGATTGCCAGGGGCTGGAGCTCGACGTGGTCGGCCTGGCCTGGGGCGGCGACTTCATCCGCGCCGGCCATGCCTGGCTTCCGCGCGATTTCGTCGGCCGGCGCTGGAACCTGGTGGCAAAGCCCCAGACCCGCGACTTCATCCGCAACACCTACCGCGTCCTGCTCACCCGCGCCCGCTACGAGACGGTGATCTGGGTCCCGCCCGGCTGCACTCGCACCGACGAGTGGCACGATCCCACCCGCCCCGCCGCAGAGATGGACGCCATCGCCGACTTCCTGCTGGCCTGCGGCGCCCGCCCGCTGGCGGAGGCGCTGGCACCCGCCTCTAAGGCACAGCCTGCCCTGCCGCCATAGCCAACGCCCCCATCACCTCCCGCACCTCCGCCCCCGCCGGCACGCTCACCCGCAGCTTCATCGTCCAGCCGCGCTGCGCGCCCACGCAGACGTGGCTGTCGGCGCGCTGGCCGCCGGCATAGGCCTGCTCCAGCACCGCGCAGCGCCAGCCCGGCCGCGGCGGCGGCACCGCGCGCGCCGCGCCCACCGTGTATTGCCGCATCGGCGCCAGGGCGCGGATCTCCTCCTGGGCGCGCGCCAGCTCGGCCTCCGGCCCGCCGCGCGCGCGGTACAGGAACACCGTCGCCACCCCGGGCGCGCCGGGCGGGCGGTACTCCACCGCCGCGCCCAGCCCGGCGCCGCCGGGGCGCGACTCGAAGTCGGTCACGTCGCGGCGCTCCCAGCCCGCGGCCTCGGCGGGCAGGCGCTGGGCCAGCTCGGCCGGGGCCTGCGCCAGGGCCGGCGTGGCGAGCAGGAAGGAAAGCAGGAGGGGCAGGGGTCGCATCGCCGCCATCCTAGCGGTATTCGCCAAAGGGTTTCACGCTGCCCGCCACGCCAGGAGGCGCCGATGCGTCACGCCCTGCTCGCCGCCCTGCTGCTGCTCGCCGCGCCCGCCCCGGCGGCCGAGGTCAAGCTCGCCACCTGGAACATCGCCTGGCTGACCAACCGCCCGGCCGACGACCCCGCCCTGCCGCGCGGCCTGACGCCCCGCCGGCCGGAGGACTGGCGCCTGCTGGCCGCCTATGCCGCGCGGCTGGAGGCCGACATCCTGGCCTTCCAGGAAGTGGACGGCCCCGCCGCCATCCACCGCCTGCTGCCCGAGCGCGACTGGCAGGTCTTCCTCCCGCGCGAGGAGGACGTGCAGCGCACCGGCGTCGCCGTGCGCCGCACCCTGCGCGCCGTGCAGAACCCCGACCTGGAGGAGCTGGACCTGTTCCCGCGCTCCCGCTTCTCGCTCCGCCGCGGCACCGACGTGACGGTGACGCTGCCGAACGGCACGCCGCTGCGCCTGCTGTCCGTCCACCTCAACGCCGGCTGCCGCGAAGGCCCGATGGACCCCGCCCGCGGGCGCGAGTGCGAGAACCTGGCCCGGCAGGCCGACATCCTGGCCGGCTGGGCGCGCGAGCGCCGGGCCGAGGGCGGCGCCTTCGCCATCCTGGGCGACTTCAACCGCCGCATGGACCACCCGCGCGACGACCTGACGGCGGCGCTGGCGCCGCTGGCGCGCGCCACCGCCGGCGTCTCCAACCCCTGCTGGGCGGACGCGCGGGGCGGCCGGCCCTTCATCTCCCACATCCTGCTGTCCGAGGCGGCGCAGCGCCTGCTGGTGCCCAACTCCCTGCGCGTGCTGGTCTATGCCGAGCGCGACCCGGCGATGCGCGAGCGCCTGAGCGACCACTGCCCCGTCTCGGTGCGGCTGCGCGCGCCGTGAGCTTCGCGCGGGTCACGCTGCCGCTGGCGGCGCTGAACTTCCTGAACCAGGCCAGCCGGGCGCTGCTGGCGGTCATCGGCCCGGCGCTGGCGCTGGAATTCAGCCTGTCGGCGGGCGACCTGGGGCTGCTGGCGGCGGTGCTGTTCGCCGCCTATGCCGCCACCCAGCTTCCCGCCGGCCTGGCGCTGGACCTGTGGGGCGCGCGGCGGGTGCAGGCGGTGCTGGCGCTGGTGGCGGCGTGCGGCTTCGCCTTGTCGGCGCTGGCGCCCAGCTGGGGCTGGCTGATGCTGGGGCGGGTGATGACGGGCATCGGCGTCGCCGCCGGCCTCACCGCCATGCTGCAGGCCAATGCCCGCTGGTTCCCGCGCGAGCGCGTGGCGGCGATGACCGGCAGCGGGCTGCTGGTGGGCGCGCTGGGCGGCATGATGGCCACCCTGCCGCTGTCCCTGCTGCTGCCGGCCATCGGCTGGCGCGGCGGCTTCGGGCTGCTGGCGGGGCTGGCGGTGCTGGTCTCGGCCTGGATCGCCCTGGCGGTGCCCGAGGCGCCGCGCCCGGCCACGCGCAAGCCGCTGTGGACGGAGGTGCGCGCCTTCGGCCCCATCTTCCGCCACCCGGCCTTCCGCGGCTTCGTGCCGGCCATCTGCGTGCTGTCGGGCCTGTCCTTCACCTGGCAGGGGCTGTGGGCCGGACCCTGGCTGCGCGACGTGGCCGGGCTGGAGGCCGAGGCGGCGCGCGCCACCGTGCTGCTGGCCTATGCCGCGGGCATGGCCGGCGGCTCCTTCGCCATGGGCCACGTCGCCTCGGCCGTGCAGGGCAGGGGCTGGCCGCCGCTGGCGGTGGGCTTCGCCGCCATGGGGGTGCAGCTTGCGTTGCAACTGGTGTTCGCCCTGGCGCCGCCCTCCGGCCTGGCGGGGCTGGCGCTGGCCTGGGGGATGTTCGCGCTGGCGGCCTCGGCCGGGCCCATCTCCTACGCCGCCATCGGGCAGCGGTTCCCCACGGAACTCGCGGGGCGGGTGGCCACCGCCATCAACGCCTCCATGCTGGTGCTGGCCTTCGCCCTGCAGGCCGGCATCGGCCGGGTGCTGGACCTGTGGCCCCGCCTGCCCGGCGGCGGGTGGGACCCGGCGGGCTACCGCGCCGCCCTGCTGGGCACCGCCGCCTTGCAGGCCGCCGCTCTCATTTGGGCTTGGCGTGCCTCGCGGCAGGTGCGAATCTCCGCGCCATGAGCTTTGACGTCGCCGACGTGCTGCGCCGCTTCCGGGTGGACAACCCCCGGGGCTTCCGCCTGGCCCGGCACGACCCCGCCGACCTCGCCGGGACGGGGCTGACCAAGGAAGGGGCGCAGGACTCCCTGGCGCGCGGCGTGGCCCGGCTGGCCGCCCTGCAGGAGCGCCTGTACGCCCAGGACCGCTGGTCGGTGCTGTGCGTGTTCCAGGCGATGGACGCCGCCGGCAAGGACAGCGCCATCAAGCACGTCTTCTCCGGCGTCAACCCGCAGGGCTGCCACGTCGCCTCCTTCAAGCAGCCCGGCCCGGTGGAGCTGGACCACGACTTCCTGTGGCGCCACGCCGCCGCCCTGCCGACGCGCGGCCAGATCGGCATCCACAACCGCTCCTGGTACGAGGAGGTGCTGGTGGCGCGCGTGCACCCGCGCATCCTGGCGGCGCAGAAGCTGCCGCCGCGCGTGGTGACCAAGGACATCTGGAAGGAGCGCCTGGAGGACATCGCCGCCTTCGAGCGCTACCTGTCCCGCCAGGGCGTGCTGGTGCTGAAGTTCTTCCTGCATGTCAGCCCGGAGGAGCAGCGCGAGCGCTTCCTGGCCCGCATCGAGGACCCGGAGAAGAACTGGAAGTACAGCGCCTCCGACGTGGGCGAGCGCCGGCACTGGGCCAGCTACATGGCCGCCTACGAGGACGCCATCCGCGGCACCGCCGCCCCGCACGCGCCCTGGTTCGTGGTGCCGGCCGACCGCAAGTGGTTCACCCGGCTGGTGGTGGTGGCCGCCATCGTCCAGGCGATGGAGGCGCTGGACCTGCAATACCCCACCCCCAGCGAGGCCGAGCGCGCCGCCCTGGCCGAGGCGAAGGCCGCGCTGGAGGCCTCATGAGCCTGGTGTTCTGCTACGGCTCCAACCTGGACGCCGAGGGGCGCGACGCCTGGATGCGCGGCCAGGGCCATGCCGGCCGCCCGCCGCGCACCGCCGGCACCGCCCTGCTGCTGGACCGCCGCCTGTCCTTCGAGCGCTTCGCGCGCTCGCGCAATGGCGGCGTGCTGACGCTGAGCGTGGCGCCCGGCCACGTGGTGGACGGCGCGCTGCTGGAGGCGGACGACGCCCTGCTGGCGCTGCTGGACCGCAAGGAAGGCCACCCCGACGCCTACCTGCGCGAGCGCACGGACGCCATCCTGCCCGATGGCCGCCTGCAGGAGGCCTGGCTGTACGACGTGCCGCCGCAGCGCCGGCACGGCCACGTCCCGCCCACCCAATCCTACCTGGACTCGGTGCGCCGCGGCCTGGCCGCGCACGGCCTGCCCGCCGCCGCGCTGGAGGCCGCGGCCCAGCAGCGCCCCTTCCGCCCCGCCGTGCCCTGGATGTTCGTCTACGGCACGCTGCGCGCCGGGGGCGCCAACGCCGCCCTGCTGGCCGGGCTGACGCGCCACCCCGCCACCGCCGCGGGCCTGCTGCACGACCTGGGCGCCTATCCCGCCATGACCCTGGGCCCCGGCGAGGTGGCGGGCGAGGTGGTGCCGCTGGACCCCGCCCGCCTGGCCGCGCTGGACGCGCTGGAGCAGGCGCTGCCCTTCGGCGCGCCCGGCGGCGCCTATCGCCGCACGGTGCTGCGGGTCCGGCTGGCCGATGGCAGCCACCTGCGCGCCCAGGTCTACGTGATGGATTCCTGCGCCGCCCCGCGCATCCCGCACGGCGACTGGGCGCGGCTGGGCGACCGCCGCGCCGCCTGGGCCGCGCGGCCCCTGGGCGCCTGAGGCGTCAGGCGCCTTCCGCCCCGCGCAGCACCTGCCGCCACACCCGCAGGAAGTTCCCCGCCGTCAGCAGCGCCACCTCCCGCGGGCCGTAGCCGAGGGCGCGCAGCTCCTCCAGCAGGCCGGGCCATTCGCCGGCGTGCATCCAGCCGCGCACCCCGCCGCCGCCGTCGAAGTCGCTGCTGATGCCCACGTGGTCCAGCCCGATGCGCCGCACCGCGTGGTCCACATGCGCCGCCACGTCCGCCGCCGTCGCCTGGGCCGGCGCGCCGGGCAGTGCTTCCCGCAGGAAGGAGGCGACGGCGGTGACCTGCACGATGCCGCCGACGTCGCGCACCGCGTCCAGCTGCGCGTCATCCAGGTTGCGCGGGTGGGCGCGCAGCGCGGCGCAGCAGGTGTGCGTCACCGCGATGGGCGTGCGCGACAGCGCGGCCGCCTGCATCATCCCCGCGCGCGAGACGTGGGAGCAGTCCACCATCAGCCCCACCCGGTTCATCTCCGCGATGGCGGCGCGGCCCAGGGCGGACAGGCCGCCATGCAGCTCCGCGCCGTCGCCCAGGTTGGCGCGGGGGCGGGCGCTGTCGGCCAGCAGGTTGTGCCCGTCATGCGTCAGCGTCAGGTAGATGGCGCCCAGCCGCCGCCACTGCGCCAGCCGCCCCAGGTCGGTGCCCATGGCGTGCCCGTTCTCCACCGCCGAGAGCACGGCGGGGATGCCCGCCCGCGCCGCGTCCTCGAAGGCGCCGGGGGTGGCGCAGAAGCGGGTGGTGCGGCCGTCCGCGCGGGCGCGGATGTGGCGCAGCATGGCCAGGGCGCGCTCGCTCGCCCCGCGCAGGCCCGGCGCGTCGCGCGGGCCCTGCGGCACGTAGGCGATGAACACGCTGCCGGCCACGCCGCCCGCGCGCATGCGCCCTAGGTCCACGCACAGGCCGGTGTCGCCCGTCCAGTCGGGCGGGGAAGGCCAGGGGATGTCCACGTGCCCGTCCAGGATCATCCGCCGAACCCGCCCAGGAAGCGGGCCAGCAGCGTGCCCAGGATGTCCGTGTTGTAGCCGCCCTCCTGGCAGATGGCGGTGGGCAGGCGCAGCGCGGCGATGGCGGCGCCGGCGCGGGCGAAGCCCTCCTCCGTCACCGCCAGGGCGTTCAGCGGCTCGTCCTTGCTGGCGTCCATGCCCAGCGCCACCACCAGGGCGTCGGGGCGGAAGCGGCGGATGGCGGCCAGGCCCTGGCCCAGCCCCTCCAGCCAGCCCTCGTCCGCCGTGCCGAAGGGCAGGGGCAGGTTCAGGTTCGCCCCCTCGCCATCCGCCGCGCCGCGCTCCTCCGCGAAGCCGACATACCAGGGGTAGTAGCGCCCGGGGTCGGCATGGAGCGAGACGGTCAGCACGTCGCCGCGCTCCCAGAAGATGCCCTGGGTGCCGTTGCCGTGGTGGCTGTCCACGTCCAGCACCGCCACGCGCCCGGCGCCGCGCTCGCGCAGGCGCTGCGCGGCCAGCGCCGTGTTGTTGAGGTAGCAATGCCCGCCCGCCCGGCCGGCATAGGCGTGGTGCCCGGGCGGCCGGCACAGGGCATAGGCCGCGCCGCCGCCGCGCACCGCCTCGGCCGCCGCCAGGGCGCAGCCGGCGGCCGCGGCGGCGGCGGCGAAGGTGCCCGGCCCGATCGGGCAGGCGGCGTCCGCCGTGTGCGCCCCCGCCCGCGCGATGACGTGGCCGTTGCTGCGCGAGGATTGCTGCAGCATCTCCGGCGTCGGGTGGATGTTGGCCACCACCTCCGGCCCGGCGCCGGGCAGGGCCACCCAGTCGCGCGCCGCGTCCTCCAGGAAGTCCAGGTAGTCCGCGGCGTGCACCGCGCGCAGCTCCGCCCGCGTGGCCGGCGGCGGGGCTGCGGCCGCCAGCCCCAGCTCCCGCAGCCCCGCGCGCAGCGACGCCGCGCGCGCCGGCACCTCGAAATTCGGGCGCACCGCGCCGCGCATCAGGAAGAACTGGGGCGCGTGGCGCGCCTCCTCGGCGGAATCGAAGCACTGCATGGGCCCATCCTCCCCTGCCGGCGGCGGCTGGACAACCGCCGGGGCGGGTGCTGCCATGTCAGGCCATGACCACCCTCGACCCCGGCGCCCGCCGCGCCATCCTCGACGCCTGCCGGACGCTCGAGACCGAAAGCCTGGACTGGCTGTTCCGCCTGGTCCGCTGCCCCTCCACCCTGGGCAACGAGCACGGGGCGCTGGCGGAGATGGAGCGCCTGTACCGCCATCTCGGCCTCGCGCCGCGCCGCGTCGCCACCGACCCCCGCGCGCTGGAAACCCACCCCGGCTGGTCGCCGCCGCTGATGGGCTATGAGGGGCGGGACAACGTGGTGGCGGTGCATGCCCCGCGCGCGGCCCGCGGCCGCAGCCTCACCTTGCAGGGCCACGTGGACGTGGTGCCCGAGGGCGCGGCCGACATGTGGGCCTCCCCGCCCTACCAGCCCGAGATCCGCGACGGCCGGGTGTTCGGCCGCGGCGCCGGCGACATGAAGGCCGGCATCGTCGCCTATTGCATGGCCTTCGCCGCGCTGCGCCGCGCCGGGCTGCAGCCGGCGGCCGAGGTGCAGATGCACTCCGTCATCGAGGAGGAATGCACCGGCAACGGCGCCCTGGCCTGCATGTTGGCGATGCCGCGGACGGACGCTGTCGTCATCCCCGAGCCGGGCCCCAACATGGACGGCTACTACACGGCCGAGGTCGGCGTGGTTTGGGCCTGGGTCACGGTCAGCGGCCGCCCCGCCCATGTGCGCGACATGCAGGCGGGCGTGAACGCCATCGAGGCCGCCAACATCGTCGCCAACGCCTTCAAGGCCTACGAGGCGGCGCAGAACGACGGCGCGCGCATCCACCCGGCCTTCCGCGGCCTCAACCACCCGGTCAACGTCAATTTCGGCACGGTGCAGGGCGGGGAGTGGAACTCCTCCGTGGCCACGCGCTGCCGCATCGGCATGCGGGTGGGCGTGATGCTGGGCAACACCGCGCGGCAGGTGAAGGCCGACATCGAGGCCCTGGTGGCCGAGGCCGCGCAGCACGAGCGCCTGCGCGGAGCCAGGGTGGAGCTGGAGTTCAAGGGCTTCATGGCCGACCCCTGCGAGTTCCCCAAGGACACCGCCATCGCCCAGCTTGCCTTCCGTTCCTACGCCGAGGCCACCGGCGGCACCCTGCGCGACTACCCGGCCACCGGGCTGACAGACGGCCGCCACTTCGTGCTGCACCAGGACACGCCCTGCGCCGTGTTCGGCCCCGATGCCCAGGACATCCACGGCATCGACGAGAACGTGGGCGTGGAGAGCATCCACGGCATCACGCGCTCCATCGCCCTGCTGATGGCCGAATGGTGCGGCGTTGAACCGGTCTGACCCCGCGCCCTCCGGCGCGCGCCTGTGGGCCGACCTGCACGAGGTCGCGCGCATCGGCGCCACCCCGCGCGGCGGCTGCGACCGCCAGGCGCTGACCGCGCTGGATGGCGAGGCCCGCGCCTGGCTGCGCGACCGTGCCCTGGCGCTGGGCTGCACGCCGCTGCTGGACCGCTTCGGCAACATGGCGTTCCTGCGCCCCGGCAGCGACCCCGCGCGCCAGCCCGTGGCCTTCGGCAGCCACCTCGACACCCAGCCCACGGGCGGCAAGTTCGACGGCGTGCTGGGCGTGCTGGCGGGGCTGGAGATCCTGCGCGCCCTGCACGAGGCCGGCGCCGAGACGGCGGCGCCGCTGCTGCTGGTGAACTGGACCAACGAGGAAGGCGCCCGCTTCGCCCCGCCCATGCAGGGCAGCGGCGCCGCCATGGGCATCTTCACCCCCCAGCAGGTGCTCGACACCCGCGACCCCGCCGGCGCCCGCTTCGGCGACGAACTCGCGCGCATCGGCTGGGGGGGCGACGACGCGCTGCCGGACATGGCGGCCTACCTGGAGCTGCACATCGAGCAGGGCCCGGAGCTGGAGCGGGAGGGGCTGAGCATCGGCACCGTCACCCACGCCCTGGCCCAGCGCTGGTACGAGGTGGAGGTGACGGGCGAATCCGCCCATGGCGGCAGCCGCATGGAGGGACGGCGCGACGCGCTGATGGCCGCCCTGCCGCTGATGGCGGCGGTGGAGGCGCTGGCGCTGGAGCATGGCGGCCGCGGCACCGTGGGCCAGCTGCGCATCGGCCCCGGCAGCCGCAACGTGGCGCCCGAGACCTGCTGGTTCAGCGTGGACACCCGCCACGGCGACGAGGCGCTGCTGGCGCGCATGGGCGGGGAACTCCGCGCCCGCGCCGCCGAAATCGCCGCCGCGCGGAACGTCCGGGTGGAGGTGCGCGACTTCTGGCACTCGCCGGGCCAACCATTCGACGCGCGCCTGTGCGGCTTCATCCGCGATGCGGCGCGCAAGCGCGGCTACGCGGCGAAGGACATGCCCACCGCCATCGGCCACGACGCCGTCTACGTCGCCCGCCGCGTGCCCACCGCGATGGTGTTCGTGCCCTGCCATGGCGGGCTGTCGCACAACGAGGCGGAATCCATCACCCCCGAATGGGCGGAAGCCGGGCTGCTGGTGCTGGCCGACGCCGTCCTCGCCGCCGCGGAGTAGCCCCCATGCGCATCGCCTTCGCCGGCTTCCTGCACGAGAGCCATTCCTTCGCCCCCCGCGCCACCGGCTGGGCCGAGTTCCTGCACCCCGGCGGCCTGCCCGAACTGGTGCGCGGCGAGGGGATGCGCGAACGGCTGCGCGGCACCTCCACCTGCGCCGGCGCGGCGATGGAGGCCGCCACGGACCACGACTGCGTGCCGCTTGCCTGGTGCTTCGCCAACCCCGCCGGCCCGGTGACGCGCGAGGCCTTCGAGCGCATCACCGCCCTCATCTGCGCCGCGCTGAGCGACGCCATGCCGGTGGACGCCGTCTTCCTCGACCTGCACGGCGCCATGGTCAGCGACGACTTCCCCGACGCCGAGGGCGAGGTGATCCGCCGCGTCCGCGCCATCGTCGGCGCGGCGGTGCCGATCGCCGTCACGCTGGACCCGCACGCCAACATGACGCGCGCCATGTGCGAGGGCGCCGACGTGGTGGTGCCCTACCGCACCTATCCCCACGTGGACATGCGCGAGGTGGGCCGGCGCGCCCTGCGCCTGCTGGAGGAGCGCGCGGCGCGCGGCCGCCCCTGGGCCATGGCCTTCCGGGAACTCGACGTGCTGCTGCCCATCACCAGCCAATGCACCATGGTCGAGCCGATGGCCTCGGTGATGGACGCCCGGGCGCGGCTGGCGCCCGCCGTGGCGGAACTCGCCTACTGCTTCGGCTTCCCCTATGCCGACTTCCCCGGCTGCGGCCAGGCCATCGCCTGCTGGGCTGAGACGCCCGAAGCCGCCGCCCAGGCCGCCGACGCCCTGGCCGCCGAGATCGCCGCCCGCGAACCCGCCTTCACCGGCGGCGTGCTGGAAGCCGCCGACGCCGTCGCCCAGGCCATCGCGCAGGCGGGCTCCGGCAGGCCGGTCGTCATCGCCGACACGCAGGACAACCCCGGCGGCGGCGGCCACGGCGACACCACCGGCCTGCTGGCGGAACTGCTGCGCCAGGGCGCGCAGGGCGTGGCCCTGGCGCCGATGAACGACGCCGAGGCCGCCGCCGCCTGCCACGCGGCGGGCGAGGGCGCGACGGTCACGCTCGACCTCGGCGGCAAGAGCGACGGCGCGCCGCTGCGCGTCTCCGGCGTGGTGGAGCGCCTGGGCAATGGCCGCTTCACCTTGGAAGGCCCGATGGGCGTCGGCAACCCGGCCGATCTCGGCCCCTCGGCGCTGCTGCGGGTGGAGGGGGTGCGGATCGTCGTGGTCAGCCGCAAGATGCAGGCGCATGACCAGGCGATCTTCCGCATGCTGGGCGTCGAGCCGGCGCAGCAGCGCATCCTGGCGCTGAAATCCTCCGTGCATTTCCGCGCGCATTTCCAGCCCATCGCCAGCGCGGTGCTGGTGGCGGCCGCGCCCGGCCCGGTGGTGGCGGACCCCGCCACGCTGCCCTTCCGCCACCTGCGCGCCGGGCTGCGGCTGCGGCCGGGCAGCAACGAAAGGTTTGCACCATGTTCAGCCATGTGACGGTCGGTGCCAACGACTATGCGGGGGCTCGGGCCTTCTACGACGCCGTGCTGGCGCCACTGGGCGTCGTGCGGTTCCAGGAATGGCCGGACGCCGGCTGGGCCGCCTACCGCCGCAAGGGCGAGGCGCCGACTTTCTGGATCGCGAAGCCGAAGGACGGCGCCCCGGCCACCCGTGGCAACGGCGCCATGACGGCCTTTGCCGCACATGACGAGGCGGCGGTAGACGCAGCCCATGCCGCCGGCTTGGCGGCGGGCGGCAGGTGCGAGGGCCCGCCGGGGCCACGGCCGCAGTATGGCGACTTCTACGCCGCCTACCTGCGAGACCCGGAGGGCAACAAGCTCTGCATCGTGGTCAGGCGACCGTCGCCGGCGGGCGCCCCCGTGTGACGAATTCCTCCTGCGCCGGCGTCTCCACCGCGCGCGGGTCATAGTCGCGGCGCACGCGCGCGACCGGGTCGGCCTCGCCCAGCGCCTTCAGCAGCAGGGCCAGCATCGTACCGGTGCGGCCCAGCCCGGCGCGGCAGCCGATGAAAACCGCCTCGCCGCGCGCCAATGCCGCCAGCACCGCGTCCAGCGCGGCGCGCGCCGCCGCTTCCTCGGGCACGCCGAAATCCGGGATGTCCAGCAGCATGTCCGCCTCGGCGGCGCGCGGGTTCGCGGCGTCCAGGCACAGGCTCCAATGGCCGGGCGGCAGCGCGGCGAAGGGGCCGCCGCGCACCACCGCCTCGCGCCCGGCGACGCGCACCCGCAGCGGCGTCACCCGCCCAGCGCCCGCCGCATGATCCGCACCGGCTTGCCCGAACCGGGGTCCACCGCCGCCTCCGCCACCTGCCAGCCGAGCCGCGCATACAGCCCATCCGCCGCGCCGGTGTAGAGCCACAGCGTCCGGACGCCGGCGGCCGCCGCATGGGCCTCCACGTGCCCCACCAGCCGCCCGGCATGGCCGCGCCCACGGGCTTCCGGCACGACGAAGACCCCCGCGAGCCAGGGCGCGAGGTCCGGGCGGCTGGGAAGATCCTGTTGCACCAGGCTGGCGGTGCCCACCGGCTCCGCCCCCTCGAAGGCGACGAAGCAGCCCGTCGGCCCTTCCGGGGGCGCCAGGATCAGCGCCGCCATCGCCTCGGGCGTGCGGGCCTGCGGGATGCCCCCGAAGGCCCCGATCAGCCAGCCGGCGACCCGGCGCGCCAGCGCCGCATCGCCGCCGACCGCGCGGATCAGGCCGCCTGGCCGGAGGACAGGCCGCCGCCCTCCATCAGGCTCTGCACCACGTCCCACGCCACCAGCTTGTTGAGGAAGTTGTCCAGGTAGTTCGGGCGCACGTTGCGGAAGTCCAGGTAGTAGGCGTGCTCCCACACGTCGCAGCCCAGGATGGGCGTGCCCTCGCCGGTGGAGACGGGGTTGGCGCCGTTGGGCGTCTTGGTCACCGCCAGCTTGCCGTCCGGCTTCACGATCAGCCAGGCCCAGCCGGAGCCGAACTGCGTCACGCCGGCCTGCTTGAACGCCTCCTTGAACTGCGCCAGCCCGCCGAAGCTCTCGGTGATGGCGGCGCCCAGCTTGGCCGGCAGCGCCTCGCCGCCGCCGGTCGGGCTCATCACCTGCCAGAACAGGATGTGGTTCCAGTGCTGCCCGGCCTGGTTCAGCACCGGCAGGCCATCGGCCCCGGCCTTGCCGGCTTCGGCGACGATCTGCTCCAGCGTCTTGCCCGCCAGGCCCTTGCTCTCCACCAGCCCGTTCAGCGCGGTGACATAGGCGTTGTGGTGCTTGCCGTGGTGCAGCTCCAGCGTTTCCTGGCACATGCCGCGCTCGGCCAGCGCGCTGGTGGAATAGGGCAGGGGGGGCAGCGTGAAGGCCATGGGCGTCTCTCCGGTTGGAAGGCTCGGCGGGCAGATTGGCAGCCCATGGCGGAAGGTCAACACGTTGCGGACGCGCCGCCCAGGCGGCAGATGCCCCGCATGCCCGAGCTCTCGCCCGCCGCCGCCATCGCCCGCGCCCAGGATCCCGACCGCTTCCTGTGCGCCCTGTGGTGCCCGCCGGGGCGGCGCGAGGCCGCCTTCGCGCTGATCGCCTTCAACCACGAGCTCGCCCGCGCGCGCGAGGTAACCGGCAACCCCCTGGTGGCGCTGATGCGCCTGCAATTCTGGCGCGACGCCATCGCCGCCCCCACGCCGCGCGCGCACGAGGTCGCGGCGCCGCTGCACGCCGCCATCGCCGCCGGCGCGCTGGACCGCGCCGACCTGCTGGCCATGGTGGACGCGCGCGAGGCCGAGGCGGAGGAGGAGGGCTTCGCCACCACCGGCGCCTTCCACGCCTACCTGGCCGGCACGGCGGGCGGCTTCTGCGTGGCGCTGGGCCGCGCCCTGGGCGCGCCGCCCGCCCTGCTGCCGGCGCTGCAGCGGGCGGGGATGCTGCACGGGCTGGCCGGGGTGCTGCGCTCGGTGGCCGCGCACGCCGCCCAGGGCCGGGTGCTGCTGCCGGCCGATGCCGCGGACGCGGCGGCCGTGCTGAAGGACCCCGCCGCGGCCGCCCCGGCGGTGCGCGCCCTGGCCGCCGCCGCCCCGCCCGCGCCGGACCTGTCCGCCCTGCCGCGGCCGGCCATCGCCGCCGCCCTGCCGCTGGTGCTGGCGCGGCGCGACCTGCGCCGGCTGGCCGCCGGCCGCCCCGCCCCGCGCACCACGGCAGACCGGCTGGCCCTCAGCTGGGCCGGCTGGCGCGGGCGCATTCCCGCCCGCCGCGAAGCTTGGTAGAGGAACGCCCGAGCGAACGAGGTGCCCGATGCCCGCCTACCAGTATGTCTATGTGATGAAGGATCTCACCAAGGCCTATCCGGGTGGCCGCGAGGTGTTCAAGGGCATCACCCTGTCCTTCCTGCCCGACGCCAAGATCGGCGTGCTGGGGCCCAACGGCGCCGGCAAGTCCACCCTGATGAAGATCATGGCCGGCATCGACACCGAGTTCGGCGGCGAGGCCTGGGCCGCCGAGGGCGTGCGCGTCGGCTACCTGCCGCAGGAACCCCAGCTCGACCCCGACAAGACGGTGGGCGAGAACGTGCGCTCCGTCTTCGGCACGCTGGAGGCGCAGCTCAAGCGCTTCAACGAGATCTCCGAGCGCTTCATGGAGGAGATGTCGGAGGACGAGATGAACGAGCTGCTGGCCGAGCAGGGCCAGCTGCAGGAGGCCATCGACGCCGCCGATGGCTGGGAGCTGGACCGGCGCATCGACATCGCGCTGGACGCCCTGCGCTGCCCGCCGGCCGACAGCGCGGTGACGCACCTCTCGGGCGGCGAGAAGCGCCGCGTGGCGCTGTGCAAGCTGCTGCTGGAGAAGCCTGAGCTGCTGCTGCTGGACGAGCCCACCAACCACCTGGACGCCGAGAGCGTCTCCTGGCTGGAGAAGACGCTGCGCGAGTATCCCGGCGCGGTGCTGGTCGTCACCCACGACCGCTACTTCCTGGACAACGTGACCAACTGGATCCTGGAGGTGGATCGCGGCCGCGGCTTCCCCTACCAGGGTTCCTACTCCTCCTACCTCGAGCAGAAGAAGAAGCGGCTGGAGCAGGAGAACCGCGAGGACACGGCCCGCATCCGCGCCCTGGCGCAGGAGCAGGAGTGGATCGGCCGCTCGCCCTCCGCCCGGCAGGCCAAGAGCAAGGCGCGCATCTCCCGCTACGAGGAGCTGCTGGAGAAGTCGAACGAGAAGGGGCCGGAGGAGATGCAGATCCTCATCTCGCCCCCGCCGCGCCTGGGCAACACGGTCATCGAGGCGGAGAACCTCCGCAAGGGCTACGGCAACCGCCTGCTGATCGACGACCTGGACTTCAAGCTGCCGCCCGGCGGCATCGTCGGCGTCATCGGCCCCAACGGCGCCGGCAAGACCACGCTGTTCAAGATGATCACCGGGGTGGAGCAGCCGGATTCCGGCACGCTGCGCGTCGGCGAGAGCGTGAAGCTGGGCTACGTGGACCAGAGCCGCGACAGCCTGGATGACAAGAAGACCGTCTGGCAGGAGATCTCCGGCGGGGACGACGTCATCAACATCGGCAAGCGCTCCATCCAGTCGCGCGCCTACACGGCGGCCTTCAACTTCAAGGGCAGCGACCAGCAGAAGCGCGTCGGCGTGCTCTCGGGCGGCGAGCGCAACCGCGTGCACCTGGCCAAGATGCTGCGCACGCCGCACAACGTGCTGCTGCTGGACGAGCCGACCAACGACCTCGACGTGGACACGCTGCGCGCGCTGGAGGAAGCGCTGATGGAGTTCGCCGGCTGCGTCGTCGTCATCAGCCACGACCGCTGGTTCCTCGACCGCCTCGCCACCCACATCCTGGCCTTCGAGGGCGACAGCCACGTCGAGTGGTTCGAGGGCAACTTCCAGGCCTACGAGGCCGACAAGAAGCGCCGCCTGGGCAAGGAGGCCGACCAGCCGCACCGCATCAAGTACCGGCCGCTGGTGCGCTGACGCGCGCCGGCGCCCGGCACGCGCTGCGATGCGCCTTCTCGTGCCCTCGCCGCCATCGCCCCGGGCCATGGGCACACCGGGCGGCCGCATCCGCGGCCTTGGCTTCGCGCCCATGAAGGGGCGCGGCGCGCGCCGTGCGCGTGCATCCGGCCAGCGTGGCGTTTGCCGTGCCGGGGTGGCGCTTGTCGGCCGGCGCTCGCCTGCGGCGTTGCGCCTCTCGCGGAGCGGCGCGGCGGTGAGGGGTGCGCCGGCGCTGGCTGGTTGGCGCCCCGCTGCGGCGTCGGGCCGCGCGTGACCCACCCGCTGCTGCGCGCGCCGCGCATCGTCACCACCCCGCGCCTTTCCCTGCTGCCGCCGGGGCCGGAGCACCTGCCCGACCTCATCCGTCTCAAGGCGGACGAGGCCGTCTTCGGCTTCATGCTCCACGGCACCCGCACGCCGGAGCGCACGCGCGAGGAGCTGGAGGACGACATCGCCTTCTGGCAGGTGCGCGGCTACGGCACCTGGAGCGTGTTCGAGCGCGCGACCGGCGACTTCCTCGGCATCGCCGGGCTGATGGAACGACCGGACGGCCGCGGCGTCGCCCTGCGCTTCGCCCTGTGGCCGGCCTGCCGCGGCAAGGGCTACGCGCGGGAGGCGGCGCGCGCCGCGCTGGAGTTCGGCCACGCCGCCGGCCTGCCCCGCATCATCGGCGTCGCGCGGGAAAGCAACCACGCCTCCCGCGCCGTGCTGGCCGATGCCGGGATGCGCGAGTGCGACCGCTTCCTCAACCACGGCCACCACATGCTGGTCTACGAATCCCTTCGTCCCGCCCCGAAGCCGTGCGCGGCGGGCCGGGCTATGCTCCGCCCATGCCCAACCTCGCCGCCCTCGCCGCCCTGATCGGCGACCCCTCCCGCGCCCTGATGCTCCAGGCGCTGCTGCCGGGCGAGGCGCTGACGGCGGGCGAGCTGGCGCGGGTGGCCGGCATCGGCGCCCCCGCCGCCTCCGCCCACCTGCGCGCGCTGGAGGAAGGCGGGCTGCTGCTGGCCCACGCCCAGGGCCGCCACCGCTGGTTCCGCCTGGCGGGCGAGGAGGTGGCCCAGGCGCTGGAAGCCCTGCTTGGCTTGGCCGAGCGCCAGGCCCGCCGCCCCTGGCCGCACGACACCGCGCTGCGCCGCGCCCGGCTGTGCTGGCACCACCTGGCGGGGCAGCTCGGCGTGGCGCTGCACCAGCGCCTCACCACCGACGGCACGCTGCGCGCCGCCCCCGGCGGCTGGGCGCCCACCCCGGCCGGCGAGGCCCGCCTGCGCGCCCTGGGCGTGGAGGTGGACGCCGCCGCCCGCGCCCCGCGCCCCTGCGCCGACTGCATGGACTGGAGCGAGCGCCGCCCGCACCTGGCCGGCGGGCTGGGCCGGGAACTCGCTGCGCTGTTCCTGCGCCGCCGCTGGCTGGTGCCGCTGGAGGCGCCACCCGGCGACGTCCTGCGCCGCCGCCGCCTCCAGCCCACGCCGGAAGGCGCGCGGGCGCTGCACGCCGCCTTCGGCCTGGCGCCGTGACGCCCTCCGCCCGGCTGCTGCTGGCCACGGTGGGCATGGGCGGCATCTCCAACTTCCACCGCGCCGCCGTCGGCGTCGTGGCGCCGGAGCTGGCGGCGGAGCTGTCCATGGGCCCCGGCGCGCTGGGCGCGGCCAATGCCGCCTTCTTCGGCGCGCTGCTGCTGGCGCAGATCCCCGTGGGCGTGGCGCTGGACCGCTGGGGGCCGCGCCGGCTGGTGGCGGCGCTGACGGCGCCCGCCGTGCTGGGCGCCGCCGCCCAGGCCCTGGCGTGGGACGCGGCCTCCTTCCTGGCGGCGCGCTTCCTGCTGGGGCTGGGCTGCGCTGCCTCCTTCATGGCCGCGGTGGTGCTGGCCGGGCGCTGGCACCGCGGCGGGGCGCTGACCCGCGCCATCGCCATCACCTTCGCCTGGGCGCAGGCCGGCATCCTGCTGGCCGGGGCGCCGCTGGCCGTGCTGTCGGGCACTGTGGGCTGGCGCGGCGCCTTCGCCCTTTCGGCCGCGCTGACGGCGGCGCTGGGCGCGCTTTGGTGGGCCTTCGCGCGCGACGACCCGCCCGGCGCGCCGCCGCGCCCCGCCCCGGCGGAAACCCTGGCCGACATCCTGCTGGGCCAGCTGCGGGTGTGGCGCACGCCGGGGCTGTGGCGCATCCTGTCGCTGCACACGGTGGCCTACGCCGCCATGGCCACGCTGCTGGCGCTGTGGGCCGGGCCCTTCCTGCACGACGCGCACGGCCTGTCGCCCGCCGGGCGCGGCTGGGTGCTGCTGGCCATGGGCGCCGCCGTGCCGCTGGGCCAGCTGCTGGTGCCGCCGCTGGAGCGCGCCCTGGGGCGGGACCGCGCGGTGGCGGCGATGTGCGGTGCCGTCATCGCCGCCCTGCTGGCGCTGGCCGCCGGCCCGCCGCTGTGGCTGGCGGCGGCGCTGCTGACGCTGGTGTGCGGCGCCTCGGCCTATTCGGTGCTGCTGGTGACGCAGGGGCGGCTGCTGTTCCCGGACCACATGGTGGGGAGGGGCGTCACCACGGTGAACCTGGCGCAGGTGGTGGGCTCGGCCGCGCTGCCGGCGCTGATGGGGCTGGCGGTGGGGGCGGCGGGCTACGGCGCGGGGTTCGGGCTGTTGGCGGCGGCGCTGGCGCTGGGCCTGTGGGGGTATCTGACCGGGACTGACGCAAGCCCGCGCTAACTGCCCCTTCATGGAACCGGACCAGTTCGCCTTCGCCCGCCTGGGCCCCGCCGCGCGGGACCGCCTGGGCCTGCCCGACGCCCTGCACCCGCTGCCGCTGCCCCTGGCCTGGGGCGCGCCGGAGGAGGTGCTGCTGCGCGCCTACCAGCTCTGCGCCGAAAGCTTCACCGGCTGGCCGGCGCTGGAGCCCGCCTGGGCCGCGCTGGTGCGCCGCCTGGGCAGGGCGCGCGGGGACCTCGGCACCGCCATGCTGCTGGAGGGCCCTGCCCGTCGCCTCGCCCTCGGCCCGGTGGCGCTGGACGGGCCGTTGCTCTGCCTGCAACGCGGCACCACCGTGCTGGCGGCGATGTCGCGCGAGGCGGATGGCAGCATCCGCCTCGCCACCTTCCGCCCGCTGGACGAGCGCGCCCTGGGCTTCCTGGATGGCGCCGGCGCGTTGCCCGACCCCGGGCACGGCGTGGCGATGCGCGCGAACGCGTGGGAGTACCTGCAGGACCAGGCGGCGGGCCTGGGCCAGGCCTACGCCGCCGACCGCGGCGACACCTACCTCTCGCCCTGGGAGTTCGGCCTGGGCCTGGACAGCGCGCGCCGGCGCGTGCCGGCCTTCTGGCGCCAGCGCCGCCTGAAGCCGCGCCCGCTGGCCGAGGTGGTGGCGCAGCTGGCGGCGCGCGACCGCTGGCCCAGGCTGCCGGCGCTGCGGGTGGAGCTGGGCTGAGCGCCGCCTCAGTACATCGTCTGCGCGTAGGTTTCGGGCATGCGCGCGTCCAGGGCGGCGCCGTCCAGCCGCCCCTCCATGTGCGCCGCCAGCAGCGCGCCCAGCGTCGGCAGCCCCGCCGGCCGCGCCCGCCCCTCCCACAGGCCCGAGCGCATCACCGACTTGGCGCACTGCATGAACAGGCTGGTGACGGCCACCCGCAGCAGCGTCGTCGGCGGCTTGCCCTGCGCCGCGTGGGCGGCGCGCAGGGCGGGGTCGGCGGTGATGGTGGCGGTGCCGTGCACGCGCAGCGCCTCGCCGGCGCCGGGCACCAGGAACAGCAGCGCCACCCGCGGGTCGTGCAGGATGTCGCGCAGCGCGTCCAGGCGGTTGTTGCCGCGGCGGTCCGGCAGCAGCAGGGTGGCGTCGTCGGGGGCGGCCACGAAGCCCGGCGCGTCGCCGCGCGGGGTCACGTGCGGGCCCTCCGCCCCCACCGTGCCCAGCAGCACGAAGGGCGCGGCGGCGATGAAGGCGCGGGTCGGCGCGTCCAGCCGCCGCCCCACCTTGTTGCGCACCAGCTCGGTCGGCGCGGCGTAGAGCGCCTCCAGCTGCGCGGGGGTGGTGACGGCGTGCGGGTCCATGTCCGCAAGCTTGGCGGAACCCGGGCCGGGACGCTATAGCGCGGCGCATGGCCGGCCATTCCCAGTTCAAGAACATCATGCACCGCAAGGGCGCGCAGGACGCCCGCAAGGCGCGCGTCTTCGCCAAGATCGGGCGGGAGATCACCGTCGCCGCCAAGCAGGGCCAGCCCGATCCCGCCTTCAACCCCCGTCTGCGCGCCGCGCTCGCCGCCGCCCGGCTGGCGAACATGACCAAGGACGCCGTGAAGCGCGCCATCGACAAGGCCAGCGGGGCAGGGGGCGGCGAGGACTTCGCCGAGGTGCGCTACGAAGGCCGCGGCCCGGCCGGCGTGGCGGTGATCGTCGAGGCGCTGACGGACAACCGCAACCGCACCGCCTCCGACCTGCGCTCCCTGTTCGCCAAGCATGGCGGCGCGCTGGGCGAGACGGTGAGCTTCCAGTTCGACCGCCTGGGCGCGCTGCGCTTCCCGCCCTCCGTCGCCGATGCCGACGCGATGCTGGAGGCCGCCATCGAGGCCGGCGCGCAGGACGTCACCACCACGGAGGAAGGCCACGAGGTGCTGACCGCCCCCGACGACCTGGCCGCGGTGCGCGAGGCGCTGGAGGCCCGCTTCGGCGAGGCCCAGGCCGCCCGCCTGGAATGGCGCCCCAACCTCTCGGTGCCGCTGGACGAGGACGCCGCCCAGTCCGTGCTGAAGTTCGTGGACCTGCTGGACGAGCACGACGACGTGCAGAACGTCTACGCCAACTTCGAGGTGGGCGAGGACTTGCTGGCGAAGCTCTCCGCCTGATGGCCCATGCGGTGCGCATCCTGGGGCTCGACCCCGGCCTGACCCACACGGGCTGGGGCGTCATCGAATCCTCCGGCTCGCACCTGCGCTTCCTGGGCGCCGGGGCCGTCTCCACCACCCCGGCGGAGGAACTCTCCGCGCGGCTGTGCCGCATCCACGCCGCGCTGGTGGCGCTGATCGGCGAGTGGACGCCCGACGAGGCGGCGGTGGAGCACACCTACGTCAACAAGAACCCGCAGGCCGCCCTGAAGCTGGGCCAGGCGCGCGGCGTGGTGCTGCTGGCCCCCGCCATGGCCGGGCTGCCGGTGGCGGAATACCAGGCCATGGAGGTCAAGCGCGCCGTGGTCGGCACCGGCCACGCCGACAAGGTGCAGGTGCAGGACATGGTGAAGCGCCTGCTGCCGCACGCCGTGCTGCGCCGGGCCGACGCGGCGGACGCGCTGGCCATCGCCATCTGCCACGCGCACCACCGCGGCACGCGCGCCATGCTCTCGGCGCTGGCGCGGGCATGATCGCCTCCCTCACCGGCACGGTGCAGGCCACCGACGCCGGCAGCGCGGTGATGGAGGTGGCCGGCGTCGGCTACCTCGTCGCCTGCTCGCGCCGGACGCTGGACCGGCTGACGGCGCGCGAGGGCGTGCAGCGCCTGCTGGTGGAAAGCCGCTGGTCGGCCGAGCAGGGCCTCACCCTCTACGGCTTCCTGGACGCGGAGGAGCGCGGGGCGTTCCGCGCGCTGAACGAGGTCAAGAACGTCGCGGCCAAGACGGCGCTGGCGGTGCTCTCCACCCTGTCGCCCACGGAACTGGCGCGCGTCATCGCCGCCAAGGACCGCAAGGGGCTGAGCGCGGCCAAGGGCGTGGGCCCCACCACCGCCAACCGCATCATCGACGAGCCGGCGATGCAGAAATGGGCGGTCGGCCGCGCCACGCCGGAGGAGGGCGGCGCCGTCGCTGCCCTGGCGCCGGCCGGCGGCGCGGCGGCGGACGCCGTCAGCGCCCTGCTTAACCTGGGCCTCAAGCGCCCGGAGGCCGAGAAGGCGGTGGCGCGGGCGCTGGCCCTGCTGGGCGAGGAGGCCGACCTCAACGCCCTGCTGCCCGCCGCCCTGCGCGAGAGCGCGCGGTGAGGCGCCGCTTCCCGGGACAACGCCTTCCTGCGCGCGCGCCCGCCGGCGATGGCGTGAGGCGCCCCGTGCCCTATATGTTCCCCCATGCCCGACACTGACCGCCTGTCCTCCGCCCGCCGGCAGGAGGAGGATTCCGGCGAAACCAGCCTGCGCCCCCAGCGCCTGTCCGACTTCACCGGCCAACAGCGCGCGCGCGAGAACCTGGAGGTGTTCATCCAGGCCGCCGGCGCGCGCGGCGAGGCGCTGGACCACGTGCTGCTGCACGGCCCGCCCGGCCTGGGCAAGACCACCCTGGCGCAGATCGTGGCGCGCGAGCTGGGGGTGGGCTTCCGCGCCACCTCCGGCCCGGTGCTGCAGCGCGCCGGCGACCTCGCGGCCATCCTGACCAACCTGCAGCCGCGCGACGTGCTGTTCGTGGACGAGATCCACCGCCTGCAGCCCGCCATCGAGGAAACCCTGTACCCGGCGATGGAGGATTTCCAGCTCGACCTCATCATCGGCGAGGGGCCGGCGGCGCGCACCGTGCGCATCGACCTGCCGCCCTTCACCCTGGTCGGCGCCACCACGCGCTCGGGCCTGCTGAGCACGCCGCTGCGCGACCGCTTCGGCATCCCGCTGCGGCTGAACCTCTACACGCCGGAGGAGCTGCTGCGCATCGTGTCGCGCGGGGCGCTGAAGCTGGGCTTCGCCCTGGGCGAGGAGGGAGCCAGGGAGATCGCCGACCGCTCGCGCGGGACGCCGCGCATCGCCGGGCGGCTGCTGCGCCGCGTGCGGGACTTCGCCGCCGTGGCCGGCAGGCCGGCCGACCGCGCCCTGGTGGACGCCGCCCTGGGCCGGCTGGAGGTGGACGCGCGCGGCCTGGACGCCATGGACCGCCGCTACCTTGCGAGGATTGCCGAGCACCACAAGGGCGGCCCGGTGGGGGTGGAGACCCTGGCGGCGGCGCTGAGCGAGAGCCGCGACACGCTGGAGGACGTCATCGAGCCCTTCCTGATCCAGGAGGGCTTCGTGCTGCGCACCCCGCGCGGCCGCGTGCTGGGCGACCCCGGCTGGCGCCACCTGGGGATGAGCCCGCCCGAGGCCCGCCCCGGCGACCTGTTCGACGCGTGACCCACGACCACCCCGTCCGCGTCTACTACGAGGACACCGACGCCGGCGGGGTGGCCTACCACGCCTCCTACCTGCGCTGGGCCGAGCGGGCGCGGACGGAAAGCCTCCGCGACCTCGGGCTGCCGCATTCGGCGATGCAGAAAGAACATGGCTGCTTCCTGGTGGTGAAGCGCCTCGCGGTGGAGTATGCACGCCCGGCGCGGCTGGATGACCTGCTGGTGGTCCGCACCACGATCCGCCGCGCCGCCGCCTCCGTGCTGCTGCGGCAGGAGGTGCTTCGGGGGGAGGAAGGGCTGGCCGTGCTGGAGGTGACGCTCGCCTGCGTGGACGCGGCGACGCTGGCCGCCCGCCGCCTGCCCGAACCCTGGCTGGGCGCGCTGCGCGCGCGCGTGATGGATGGAGGCTCTGCCCGGTGAACCCTGTGACGTCCGCCCCGCTGGCCGCCGCCGCGCACGACATGTCGCTCTGGGGCCTGTTCCTGCAGGCGGACTGGGTGGTCAAGACCGTGATGGTCCTGCTGCTGCTCGCCTCCGTCGTGGTCTGGGCCATCGCGTTCGAGAAGTTCACCGCCCTGCGCAAGGCCCGCGCCGAGGCAGACGCCTTCGAGGACCGCTTCTGGTCCGGCGGCTCGCTGGACGAGCTGTTCCGCCGCGAGGGCGAGGCCCCCGCCCACCCGATGGCCGCCGTGTTCAGCGCCGGCATGCGCGAGTGGCGCCGCTCCACCGAGGCCGGGGCCGCGGCCGGCGCCGCCATGGTGGCCGGCACCAAGGAGCGCGTGGAGCGCGCCATGGGCGTGACCATCGGCCGCGAGATGGAGCGGCTGGAGAAGCGCATGACCTTCCTGGCCAACACCGGCTCGGCCGCGCCCTTCGTCGGGCTGTTCGGCACGGTGTGGGGCATCATGAACTCCTTCACCGCCATCGCCGGCATGCAGAACACCAACCTCGCCGTCGTGGCGCCCGGCATCGCCGAGGCGCTGTTCGCCACCGCCATCGGCCTGGTCGCGGCCATCCCGGCGGTGCTGATCTACAACATGCTCGGCTCCTCCCTGGCGAAGTACGCCGGGCGGCTGGAAGCCTTCTCGGCCGAGTTCGGCGCCATCCTGGCCCGGCAGACCGAGGCCGCGGCCGCCCCCAGGCCCCGCGCGGCGGAGTAGGGGGCGATGGCCGGTCCCATGCTGGGGCGCGGCGGCCGGCCCGGCCGCCGCTACCGCCCCATGGCGGAGATCAACGTCACGCCCTTCGTGGACGTGATGCTGGTCCTGCTCATCATCTTCATGGTGGCCGCACCCATGATGACCTCGGGCGTGCCGGTGGACCTGCCGCGCACCACCGCCCAGCCGCTGAACCAGGAGCAGGAGCCCCTGACCATCTCGGTGGACCCGCAGGGCCGCATCTTCCTCCAGGAGACCGAGGTGGAGCTGCCCTCCCTGGTGGAGCGCCTGCGCGCCATCGCCGCCAGCCAGCCGCAGGGCCAGCCGGAGCGCCGCATCTTCGTGCGCGGCGACCGCGCCATCTCCTACGGCCGCGTCATGGAGGTGATGGGCACCATCAGCGCCGGCGGCTTCACCCGCGTGGCCCTGCTGGCGGAGCAGACCAACGCCACCGCGCCCGCCGCCCAGCGCCCGGCCCAGCCGCCGCGCCGCTGACCCATGGACGAAGGGCGGTTCCGCCTCTTCCTCGGCGCCTCCTTCGGCCTGCACCTCCTGCTGGGGGTGCTGATGCTGCTGGAGCTCGACCGCAAGCGCATCGAGGAGCCGCAGGAGCAGGCCATCTCGGTCGAGCTGGTGGCGCCCGCCCAGCAGGCACAGGGGGAGGTGCCGGCCCCGCGCCCCGCCCCCAGCCCGGTGCCCGCCCCGCCCACGCCCGAGCCCCCGGCGCCGGAGCCGCCGCGCAACGCCCCGGTGGCGCCGCCGCCGCCGCCGCCACCCCCGCCGCCCG
>NZ_JBJJBR010000034.1:0-17998 GCF_045449635.1 Sabulicella flocculans
GGGGCGCGCGGGCGCCGGGGCGGGCGCGGGCTCCTCGGCCGGGCGGGCGGCCTGGGCGGCGCGGGCGGATTCGGCCTCGGCCTGGCGGCGGGCGCGCTCCTCCTCGCGGGCGCGGTCCTCCGCTTCCTCGCGCTCGCGCTGCTCCTCCTCGGCGCGGCGCGCGGCCTCCTCGGCGGCGGAGCGCACCATCAGCGCCTGCTGCTCGCGCGCCTCGCGCTCGCGCTGGGCTTCCAGGCGGCGCTGCTCCTCCAGCACGCGCTGGCGGGTGGCCAGCTCAGCCGCGGTCAGCGGGCGGCCGCCGGGGCCGGCCGGGCGCGGCGGCTGGGCCTTGCCGCCGGGCGGGGTGGCGCGCGGGGCGCCGGAAGGCGGGCGCGCCGCGCCGCCGGCCGGGGCCGCGGGGGCCGCACCCGGGGCGCGCTTCTTCACCACCTCCACCTGCACCACCTTGGAGCGGCCATGGCTGAAGGACTGGCGCACGCTGCCCGCGTCCACCGTCTTGTTCAGCTCCAGCCGGCCCGCCGGTCGGAGGCTCAGCCGGCTCTTGCCCGCATCCTGATCGTTCTGGTCGCTCATCCGCCGTTCCGAACCAAATCCTCTACGCCGGCAGGAAGCCGGCCAATCGCGCCGCTTCCGCCTGCAATGAACCCGCCAGCCGCCCGGGGAGCACCGCCACGTGCACCGCCCGTTCCCGGCCGAAAATCCCACCCAGTTCCGCGCCGGTGAGGGGCATATAGACCGGGACCTCCCGGTTTCCCAACAGGCGCTCGCGCTCCGCCGGGCTGCCATCCGATGCCTGCATGAGCAGCGCCACCGGCCGCGTCCGCAGCCAATCCAGCACCGCCTCCCGGCCCGCCACCGCCTCCCCGCCGCGACGGGCGAAGCCGAGGAACTCCCGGATGCGGGCGCGCAGCAGCCGGAGGATCATCTCGGGAAGATCGTCCGGAAGCTGGACCGCGCCCCGCGCCGCCTTGGCGAAGGCCCCGGTCTTCAGCGCCTTGCGCAATGCCTCGTCCTGCGCGGCCAACCATAGTCCCCGCCCCGGCAAACGTCCAGCCGGGTCGGGCACCACGACGCGGCCGGGGCCGAGGGCGAAGCGCAGCATCGCCTCCTTCGGCAGGGCCTCGCGGGTGGCGATGCAGCGGCGCAGCGGCCCCCGCTCGGCGTCCGGGTCATCCCTCCGCGGGTTGCTCACCCTCGGCATCCTCCTCGAACCAGCGGGCGCGGGCGGCCATGATGATGGCGTTGGCCGTCTCCTCGTCCATCGCCTCCTCGCCCAGGATCTCCACCAGCTCGTCGCTCGCCAGGTCGGCCAGGTCGTCCATGGACTTCACCCCGGCCTTGCCCAGCGTCACCAGCATGGCGGCCGAGAAGGAGCCCAGCTCCACCAGGTCGTCGGAGACGCCGATGGCGATGCGCTCCTCGTCGGCCTCCGCCTCCTTGCGCTCCAGGAAGGCCATGGCGCGGCGCTTCAGCTCGGCGGCGATGTTCTCGTCGAAGCCCTCGATGGAGGCCAGCTCGTCGTCCTCCACCTCCACGATGTCCTCGATGGAGCCGTAGCCCTCCGTCACCAGCAGGGAGGCGATCATGTCGTCCACGTCCAGCCCCTCGACGAACAGGGCGGAGCGCTTGCGGAAATCCTCCTGCCGGCGCTCGGACTCGCCGGCCTCGGTGAGGATGTCGATGTCGTAGCGCGTGAGCTGCGAGGCGAGGCGCACGTTCTGCCCGCGGCGGCCGATGGCGAGCGAGAGCTGCTCGTCCGGCACCACCACCTCGACGCGCTTGCCCTCGTCGTCCAGCACCACCTTGCTCACCTCGGCCGGCGCCATGGCGTTGACGATGAAGGTGGCGATGTCCTGGCTCCAGGGGATGATGTCGATCTTCTCACCCTGGAGCTCCGCCACCACCGCCTGCACGCGCGAGCCGCGCATGCCGACGCAGGCGCCGACGGGGTCGATGGAGCTGTCGCGCGAGATGACGGCCATCTTGGCGCGCGAGCCGGGGTCGCGCGCCACCGCCTTGATCTCGATGATGCCCTCGTAGATCTCCGGCACCTCCTGCGCGAACAGCTTGGCCAGGAAGCCGGGATGGGTGCGGGAGAGGAAGATCTGCGGGCCGCGCGGCTCCTCGCGCACGTCGTAGATGTAGGCGCGCACGCGGTCGCCGTTCTTGAAGGCCTCGCGCGGGATGGTCTCGTCGCGGCGCAGCAGCGCCTCGGCGCGCCCGCCCAGCTCCACCATCAGGTTGCCGTACTCGGTGCGCTTGACGGTGCCGTTGATGATCTCGCCGACGCGGTCCTTGAACTCGTCGAACTGCTTCTTGCGCTCCACCTCGCGCACGCGCTGCACGATCACCTGCTTGGCGGTCTGCGCGCCGATGCGGCCGAAGTCGATCGGCGGCAGCGGGTCCACGAAGTGCTCGCCCGCCTGCTTCGTCGGGTCGATCTTCCGCGCGATGCTGAGCGGGATCTGCGTCTCCTCGTCCTCCACGGCGTCGTCGGGCACCACCAGCGTCCAGCGCGAGAGGGCGACGGCGCCGGTGCGGCGATCGATGGTGGCGCGGATGTCCTTGTTGATGCCGTAGGTCTGGCGGCCGGCCTTGCCCATGGCCAGCTCCATCGCCTCCAGCACCTCCTCCTTCTCGATCATCTTCTCACGCGCCACGGCCTCCGCGACCTGGAGGAACTCGGGGCGGGGCGGCGAAATCTCGAGGGCCATGTCAGTTCTTCCCTTCGGAGGTCTGGGAGGTGAATGCGATGAGCGCGTCGGTCAGCACCAGCCGCGCGCGGCGGATGGAGTCGCGCGGCAGCGCCACCTCCCCGCCCTCGTCCAGGCGCAGCCGGGCGTGGGTGGCGTCCGCCCCCAGCACCGTGCCGCGGAAGCGCTTGCGCCCGTCGAGCGGCAGGACCAGCTCCACCGTCGCCAGGTGGCCGGCGAAGCGCTCGAAATCCTTGGTGCGGGTCAGCGGGCGGTCGATGCCGGGGCTGGACACCTCCAGCATCCATTCCGCCTTGATGGGGTCGGCCACGTCCAGCACGGCGCCGATGGCGTGGCTGATGGCCTCGCAATCCTCCACGGTGAAGGCGGCGCCGTCGGCGCGGTCGGCCATCACCTGCACGGTGGGGCGTTCCTTGCCGCTGACCTGCACGCGCACCAGCTCGTAGCCCAGGTGCTCGATGGTGGGCGCGACCAGGTCGGCGATGCGGGCGTCAAGGCCTTCGAGGCGCGGGCGTTCGGGGGACAATGCAAAAAAGGCGGCCCCGGAAGGCCACCCCCTCATGGATGCGGGTTGTGTGCGAGGCCTTGTTATGGCCCGTCGCGGCCCGGCGCGCAAGGGCGGCGCTCGGCGCGGCGGCAGCAGCCCGGGCAGGCAGATCAGCTTTGAGCGCCTAGTGAACCCATTCCGTGGCGTTGCGGCGGGATGGCGAAGCCCCTCGTCTCTGACGATCTCTGGGCTGCATTGGCGCCCCCTGCTTCCACCCGAGAAGCCCAAGCCGAAGGGTGGCCGCCCGCGCGTGCCGGATCGGGCGGCGCTGACGGGCGTGCTGTTCGTGCCGAGGACCGGGACGCCCTGGGAGCACCTGCCTTCCGAGATGGGGTGTGGGTCGGGCATGACCTGTTGGCGGCGGCTGCGGGACTGGCAGGCGGCGGGCCGCCTCCGCCAAGACCACGCCGTGCTGGACAGCACCGCTGTTCCGGCAAGAAGGGGGGCGCGGAGACCGGCCCGGACCCGACGGACCGCGGCAGGCCGGGCACCAAGCGCCACATGGCCACGGACGCCGAGGGCACACCGCTCGGCCTGACCATCAGCGGCGCCAACCGGCATGACAGGCACATGGTGGAGGCCACGTCGGATGCCGTACCGCCGGTCTGTGGGGGCAGGCGCGGCAGGCCTCGCCGGCGCCTGACGAAGCTGCACGCCGACAGGGGATATGCCAGGCGCCCCGTGCGGAAGGCCTTGCGCCAACGCGGCATCACCCCGCGCATCGCGCGCCCCGCCGTTGACGGCGGCAAGCGCCTTGCGCGCCATCGCTGGGTCGTCGAGCGAAGCTTCGCGTGGATGGCTCGCTTCCGCCGCCTCGTCCTTCGCTGCGACCCACGCGCAGACAGCCATCTGGCCTTCGCCACCCTCGCTGCAGCCCTCCTGTGCCTCGGTCAGATCAGCAGGCTCTGTCTGGCGCCCTTACCATCGGCGCCAACCGCAGCCTGACCATCACGCTGCACGAGGTCTATCTCGCGCTGGCCAAGACGCCGATCGAGGGACCGGCTGCCGCCCTGCTTGCTGATTGCCATCTGCGCGGTGGAAAGCGGGCGCTGGGGTCCGGCGCCGCAGCGCTTGGCGCCCTGGCCCTAGGCGCTCAGCGTCACCGGCCAGCGCGCCCTGGCGCCGACCCGCGCGGCGGCGGAGGCGATGCTGCGCGCCACCCTGGCCGCGGGCCAGCGCTCGGTGGATGTGGGGTGCATGCAGGTGAACCTGCGCCACCACCCCCACGCCTTCCCCACCCCGGAGGACGCCCTCGAGCCGCGCGCCAACGTCGCCTGCGCCGCGCGCTCCACTGCTTTCCCTGCGCGAGCGGCACGAGGACTGATGGTGGCCGCCGGCACTGCCACTCCGCCACGCCGGAGCGCGGCGCCGGCTATGCCCAGCGCGTGGCGCGGGCCTGGGGCGGCGAGGCCGTGGCCACAGTTTGGGCGCCGGTGCTGCGGGCGGCGGGGATCGCGGTGATCAACCCCGCGGCGCTGCCGGGCGGCGCGCCGCGGATGACCTTGTTGGCGAGGCGGCGAGTGGAAGTGGGCAGGGGGCGGGGCGCGCGGGGGCGGGCCTGGCGGAAGCCGGCGTCCGTCGGACCGGCGCCAGGGTGATGTCAGGAGGAGGCTTGCCGTCGGAGTTCGCGCCGCACGACGTCGCGGGGCGCTTCTCCGAACCGCCGCCGGAATGCGGCGTTAAAGCGGCTCGCGTTGGTGAAGCCGTAGCGCCGCGCGATGGCCGCGATGGTCGTACCCTCCCGTGCGCTGCCGAGTTCGGCGTGCACCTGTTTCAGCCGGATGGCGCACAACGCCGCCAATGGCACCTGCCCGCGGAATCGCAGGAAGGTTGCGTTGAGCGTGCGGACGCTGCAGCCCGCGGCGCCGGCGATATCCGACACGCGGATCGGCGCGGCGCAGTTCGCCCGCATGTACTCTTCCGCGCGGAACACGTAGGCCGGAACCGCGGCGCCCGACCCGGCCGACAGAATGCCGGAGTAATTGTTCGGCGCCCCCCGCAGCATGAGCGTGACGAGCAGATCGGTCATGGAGGCCAAGGCCACCGGGTTGGATGCCAGGCCGTCCGCCCGCTTCGCCTCCCGGAACAGGAGGTCGAGCTGCGAGGTCAGGCTGGCGGCAAGGCCCGAGTTCGTGTCGTACACCGGATCGAAGCTCAGCGGCGTGCGGAGCCGATGGTCCAGCGCTTCCTCCAGCGCCCGCTCGACCTCCGCGGCCTTGATGAAGACGTTGGTGCGCGCGCTGTCGTCGCCCGTGACGAGGTATCGTGCGGCCCCGAGGCGATAGACCAGCCCCTTGCCCGCATCTGCCGTCTGCGGCTCGCCCTGCCTCACCAGGGTCATCACGCCGCGGGACGGGAAACTGAAGCCGAAGACATCGCTCTCCTCCCCGACGAAGCCGACCTCGGTCGCGAAACGGCTCTCGCCATAGCTGATCACGAACGCCCCCGCGGTGCGTATCGCGACGCTGACGATGGGGCTGGCGAAGCGCGCGCCGAGGATGGAGCGGTCCTGCAAAGTGTAGCGGTACTCACGGCTCTGGCCGGGAAGACGGTCGCTCATCCGCGATCGGCAATCGAGTTCGGCGGGGTCGCTGCAGCGGGTGATGGTGAACAGGCCGAGGGAACCGCCGGGATCCGTCGGCGCGGGAACTGGGATCAAGGCATCCTCCAAAGTCGCGGCGGATTGGCGGGGTCCGACCAGGGTATGTTGCCCATCGGTGAAGGTACAAGGTCGGCGCTGCCAAGCCGGCGGGGGCGGAAAGCCGCCACCACCGGCCCCGCCATGGACGGATCCGGCAGCCCATGGACAAATCCGGCAGAACTCTGCCCCACCCCAGATCATTCGTCTTCAATTTCCCTCGAGAGGTGCCGTACCAAATATGGCCAGGAAGAGTGCAGCGGTTGCTCTTCTCAAATACTTGGCATTCTTCTGCATCGGGGGTGGCGCATGGAACACGCCTTCAGGCACGGACCACGCGTGCGGCCGGTCGCCGGCAGGCACGGCGCGGTGGATCGGAGGCGGGCTTGACGCGCTTCCCCAGCCACGGGCAGCCCCTGGACTCCCGGGGCGTCGCCGAGGCCGCCGACCTCCTGGGCGTGCGCGCCGCGGTCCTCTGGGCGATCGTGACGGTCGAGACCGCGGGATGCGGATTCCTGCCCGATCGCCGGCCCGTCATCCTGTTCGAGCGGCATGAGTTCCGCCGCCGCACCGCGGGGCGCTTCGATGCCTCGCACCCGGAGCTGAGCGGGCCGCCGGGTGGCTACGGGGTTCCCGGCGTCCATCAGCACGGGCGCCTGGCAGCGGCCATGCGCCTGGACATCAGGGCCGCGATCGAGAGCGCGTCCTGGGGACTGGGGCAGCTCATGGGCTGCAATGCCGCGCTGGCAGGCCATGCCGATGCGCAAGCCATGGCCGAGCAGTTCCGCCGGAGCGAGAACGCGCAACTCGTCGGCATGGCTCGCTTCATCCGCTCCAGGGGCCTCGACAAGCACCTGCGGCAGGGGTCCTGGGCCGCTTTCGCGCGCGGGTACAACGGCCCGAACTTCGGGATCAACCGCTACGACGCGAAGCTCGGGCAGCAGGCGGCCCATTTCGCGGCGAACCCGCCGCCCGACCTGACGGTCCGGGCGATCCAGCTGCTGCTGTCCTACCAGGGCTTCGCGCCCGGCCGGGTGGACGGGCGGGTGGGCGAGCAGACGAGGCGCGCCATCGCCGCCTTCCGTTCGGCCAACTTGCTCGGAGAGGGCGGCGGCCACGACGGGCTGCTGGTCGAGCTGCTGCGGCGACTCCCCGCCGACGCCGACGCGCCCGATCGGTCCCCGGTCCGGAGTCCCACATTGTCCTCCGCGGCGACCGGCGGCGGATGAGCGCGGAACTCGCCGCCGCCCAGGCTTTCGCCAGCCCCCCTCAGGCGGCGCCGGTCCTGCGCGAGGCGAACCACCCTGCCCCCGTGAGCCTGTCGAGGCTGAGGCTGCAGGCGCAGCTCCTGCAGCACTGCGAGGCGATGCTGCAGCACGCCATGGCCATGGGCCTGCCGGTCCCGGCGGCCATTTTCAGCCGGCTCGACACCTGCCTCGCGGTGGCGGAGCACGGTCCCGGCCTTCCCGGCCTGGAAGCGGCAGGCGCTCAGGTCGAGGAGCTGGCGGAGATCAGCCAGATCCTCGCTGCCATCGTCGCGCCGGCGACGCCCGCCGCCATCCTGCTGTTCGCGCATGAGAGGCGGCGCCACCCGCGGCTCAGCGCGATCGGGGCGGTGCCGCTGGCGCGTCAGTTCCTCGTCCTGAGCGCGGTCTCGCTCGTGGTCACGCTCCTCGTCAGCCTGGCGTCCGACGTGAACGCGGAGAACATGGCCAAGTCCTTCCTGCATTCCGAAGGTCTCGCGCTGCTGAAGGTCGAGCTGTTCCTGCTGTCCTCCGCCTCGCTCGGCAGCTGCTTCTCGATCCTGCAGAAGCTGAACGGCTACATCGCGGCCGGGAACTACGACCCGAAGTACCAGGCCACCTACTGGACCCGCTGGGTGATGGGGGTGATCTCGGGCGTGCTGCTTTCCCAGCTGCTCTACTCCTGGCTCGACGCCACGTCCTCGGCTGGAGGCGGCGGGGGCGCCGGCTCCATCACGTCGCTCGACCTTGGGCAGCCGGCGCTGGCCCTGCTGGGCGGCTACTCGGCCGGGTTGATGCACCGGCTGCTCAACCGGGCGATGTCGGCCATCGAGACCTTGTTCGGGGGCACCAGGCCATGAACGCCGCCGAGCTCCGGGCTGCGATGGACGCGTTCAGGGGGCGAGCGCTCCCGGCGATCCAGGCGCTGCAGGACGAGCAGGGACGGGCCGCGATCCTCCTCCTGCACGCGAAGGATCTCGTGCCCCTCCTCGAGACCGCGATCGCCCGCACGGAGGAGCCGGGGTTCGATGCCGATCCCCCGACGCTGGCGCATCTTTCCGACCTGTTCGCCCAGGCCCGTGGGATCGTCCAGCTGATGCTGCGCCACGAGCGGCTGTACCTCGACGCCGCGCGCGACCACGCGCACGCCATGGCGCAGCTGGAGGGCGAGGCGGCGGCGCTGGTGCAGCGCGCAAGAGCCGTCGTGCCCGATCCGCGGGCGCTGGCGGCGGAGCGGCGGGAGGTGTTCTCGACCCTGCGTGAAATCGAGATGCTCGCGCGGCTCAACCCCGGCGACCCGAACATGCGCCGGGCGAGGGAGCACTGGGAGGGCAAGGACGCGGCGCTGCGCCCGAGGGAGGCCGTGCAGGAACTGGCCGCGGCCTTCGAGCCGCTGGCGGCGGACATCGCCGCGCTCACGCGCCTCGCGCAGCTCCAGCGCGGGACTTGGCTGAACATCGGCCAGGACCTCGCCATCGCGGCGGCGCCGATGGGCGATGGCGGGGCGCAGGCCCGGCACAAGTGGACGCATTCGCGCGTGGACGCGCGCATCCAGCTTGCCAGCATCCGCCGCATGGCGGAACGGGCCGCCGCCTACATCGCCGCCGCGGAGCCGCACGGTTTCACGACGGCCTGACGCCGAAGGGGCCGGCATCCGCCGCCGGCCCCGGTCACCAAGGGAGGACGAGCACGATGGACATGCCAACCGACACCGGGACGACATCCGCCGAAGCGATCAGGGAAGGGACGAAGAACTTCGTCAACCTTGGCTGGGTGGGCGCCATGCACTCCTACGCCTACACCGTCAGCGGGATCAACGCGCCGGCCGCGCCACCCGACCAGGAGAAGATGGTGACGGTGAACCGGCATGGCGTGCCGATCCTGTCCGTGGCGCAGCTGATGGAGCGCACCAAGACGAACGCCTTCCGCTGGAAGCCCCTGCTGGACGACATGCTCGACGTGGCGCGCCCGATCAAGGAATACGCGTCATTGGCGATGATAACGATCGAGCAGATCGCGGAGCAGAGCAAAGAGAAGCTCGCGCCGGCCGCCTGGGCGAAGCTGACCCCCGCGGAACGTGCGGAGGTCAGGGCCGTCTTCGAGGAAATGATCGGCGACTTGAAGGAGGCGGCGGAGCGCAACCACGAGCACGCGAACGCCAAGCGCGCGCAGATCCTGGCCTACCAGGCGGACATCGTCGCCGACCGGGAGGAAACGGTGGACATTCAGGCCAAGTACAAGGACTGGCTGGCCGCCGAGGACGCAACGATGCAGGTGTGGGAAAAGGAGCACGGCCTGCAGCCGGGCGAGGTGGATGGGCTCATCAAGGGGCTGCAGAAGGAGGTCGAGGAATTCAACGCCAAGTGGGCGGGGCTGACGTCGGGCGCCGTCGTCTCGGCCGGGACCTCGCCGCTCGGCATGATGGTCTTCCCGCCGCTGGGCGCCATCGCGTGCCTGATCGCGATGAGCGTGATGGCGTCGCAGGCGGCGGCGTTCAAGCAGCAGGTGGATGAGTTCCAGGGGCGGCTGGCGCGCGTGCAGCGGTTCAACGCGGTGCGGATCTTCTTCTCGACGATGGACACGATGTTCGGGCGGATGATCGAGACGATGGGGGGCGCGGCCAAGGCCCTGGAGGAGATCGCCGGGCTCTGGGCGATGATCGCCACCGACCTGAAGTCCATCCTGGGCGCGACCATCGGGCTGGACGGCCTGGCCGGCGCGCACCCCTGGGAGGCACCGGTCAAGATCACCAAGAAGCTCGGCGTGCTGCGCGCCTACAAGGCCCTGATCCACGATTGCGACGTCTTCATCAGCGGGGCCTACGTCACCGGAACCACCATCATCCACGCAGGCAAGCAGCCATGAGCGGCGCAGCCAACCCGCTGCAGCCGGGCATGCCGCACGGCAACACCCCCCTGCGGGCGCGCGGACAGGGCGGGATGCTGCTGATCCCCTGGCAGTCGGGCATGGATTCCGGCAGCGGCTACGACACGGTGACGCGCACGGTGCTCCCCTCTGCCGCGGCTGATCGCCGCTCCCTGCGCGGCTTTGTGGTGCGCGACGAGGCGAAGGGCATGTACGTGCAGAAGCGCGTCCAGCAGGTGGAGACCATCCAGAAGCTGCGCGAGGTGCTGCAATTCGGGACGGAACTCGACGTCGGCTACGACGCCTTCTCCGCCAACAGCATCGGCAAGTTCATGAAGGAGACGCGGGTCGACTCCTACAACCTGTACTTCCTGGTGACGTGCTTCGTGCAGAGCACGGAGGTCCGCATCGACGGCTTCAAGCTCCATCCGGACTTCCAGGCGACCCGGTACGACGACGACAGGTTCCGCACGGGCTTCGGGGATTACTTCGTCAGCGGCTGGGTCACCGGCGGCTACCTCATCGGCCTCGCCGAGGTGAGGGCGAGGTCCGAGCAGGCCTTCGCCGACATCAGGGCCGAGATCGGCGGCAAGTACAGCGACGGCATCCTGTCAGCCAAGGGGCGCTTCTCCTCCAACTGGGAGAAATGGGAGGCGCGCAGCGACGTCCATTGCGAGATCAACGTGATCTACGCGGGGATGGGCGGCACGCCGGCGACGGTGGTGCCGATCCCGGCCGGCGTCCCCTCGGCGCCGGAGCCCAGGCCCTCGGGCAGCACGCCGGGCGGGACGTCGTCGGCGCCGCGCAACCCGATCCTCGCCGCGAACCGCATCCCCATCCGCTACGAGGATGACGACGACGGCGAGGATGAGGATGAATTCGTCGTCGCGGCCGAGGACGCCGAACCGCGGCGGCCAGCGGGCGGCGGGCCGCCAGCGCCGCGAGGCGGCGGGACGGCGCCCATCTATGACCAGCCCTTTGATCACATCCCCTCTGGCCTGCAACCGGTGGAGCCGGTGAGCCAGGAGGCGGTGAAGCTGACCATGCAGGGATTGCTGGACGCGGCCGACAACCTGGTGAGGCAGGCGCCGCAGCAGGGCGTGCCGCTTTACGCGATCCTCGAACCCTACTCGCCCAGGTACCGGCAATCCGGCGAGCTGGACATCGAGCGGGAGGAGTACACGCGCAAGCGGGACCTCCTGAACCAAGTGTACCTGAAAGCGCGGATGATCTCCAACGCGGTCGGCTACGCGCAGGGACAGGCCACCATCTTCCCGATCCCGCCCAGCCAGCTCAAGGCGTTGCAGGCGCGCATGACCGCCCTGATGGAAGCCTGCGAGACGAGCTGGCACAGCCTGAAGCTGGACCCCAACTTCACGCTTCCCCCCGGCATCCAGATCCCGGCCGACGACGAGATCCCGGCATGGGCGGTGGAGAAGGCGGCGTTCAGCCCCTTCCCGAAGCCGCTCAACCCTGTCCTGTTCACCCGGCTGTTCGAGGAGGCGATCGAGGCGGCGAAGGCGCAGCCCGACAAGGCGGCCCGCAAGGCGCTTCGCGGCTACCTCGAACTCGTCATGGAGACGTGCGAGGGAAACTACGTCCGCGCCAAGGACGCGATGACGGCCATCGCGTTGACCTTCGGCGCCCTGGACGAGGAGGTGTCGGAGCGCACCGGGGCGTTGGAGGAACTGGCGGGGGAGATCGGCGGTTCGCGCGAACGCTGGACGATGGACAGCGCGGAGCTTGAGGCGGCCTTCCAGGCCCTCGACGGGGTCGGCGGGCTGGATGACGACAAGCTGGACTTCCTGTCGCGGCTCAACCCCATCCTCTTCAAGGCGGACAAGGACGTTGAGAAGCAGCCGCTGGGCTTCGCCGCCTTCTGGGCGGCGCTGCATCCGGCGCTGACTGAACTGGCCGCGCGGTCGCGCCAATGGGAGGCGGCGACGGCGTTCCGTTCGGTGGTCAACGCCGGCACGGAACGGTCGTGGACCGAAAGGGCCGCGCTCTTCCAGGCGCAGATCGTGACCATGGGCACCCGCGTGCGGGCCAAGCTGGACGCCGTCTAGCGCGTCTCTCGGCAGGCCAGGGCCGCGCCCTGGCCGCAACGGCATCAGGGCTATCGGCCACCAGGGAACGACAGGGAAGAACAGAGCATGGAATGGAACGTGGAGAGCGCACGCGAGGCTGGCGTCAGCAGCTGCGGCTGGCGCCGAAAGGCGAAGAACAAGGAGGCCGCGATCACCCGTTGGGAGGGGGAAAAGTTCCAGGAGTTCAGCGACCTGTGTCACCTCGCGCGGCAATGGGACTTCCAGTGGGGGGATGACGGGACGGTCGCGCCGGCCGGCCTCGGCGCGGCGAGCCGGCTCGCGGCCTGCGCCGAGGGACGCAACTTCGCCCCCCTCCTGCACGAGGTCCTGGCCGACATCGCCCGAGTGGCGGTGCGAAAAGGGTGCAGGATGCCCCGCGACCCGGGAGACCCCCATGCCACTTGGCCGCTGAAGGGGGGCGTGCTGCGCGTGTACTGCCTGCGCCCGGCGGCGCTGGACATCCTGGGCGGGCCTTCGTCCTTCATGCGGCTGTGCTTCCTGCTTGTGGATGCGGGCCAGCGCCAGGGCGAGGGCAAGCATTTCTACCAATGGGGCTTGTGGAACAAGGACAAGACTCTGCTGCCGGTGGACAAGCCCATCGCGAGCTGGCGCATCACGGACATGAAGCAGGTTGACCACAAGGTGTTCATCGTGAAGGACCGGGACGGACGCCAGGCCGTCCTGAAATTCGAGGTGACGCCCAAGCCGGAGCGCTACGAATGCACCAACTTCCTGGCGGAGAACCTGTTCGAGGATGGCATGATGTCGGTCGTGGCGACGGCGGAGGACGTGGCGGCGCTGTGCAGCGCCCAGGTCAAGAGCCCGCCGGAGGTGTACACGCCGGCCGACCCAACCGAGCCGAAGGCGTTGAACCCGGCTTATCCCGAATTCATCCGGCTGCTGGATCCGAACACGACGCCACGAAGCGCCATCCTGTGCAAGAATGAGTTCAAGGCCGTTCGGAAGAACCTTCGGGACCAGCTTCGGGACGCGAACCAGGGAACGGATGCCGAGAAACGGCAAAACAAGACCGAGATTTTTCGGCGGCTCTACACGGACTCCAATTTCATCTTCCTGGGCAAGATCGCCGTCTTCGACATCCTGGTGAACAACAACGACCGCATCTTCCTGGGCGCCAACTACGCCCCCGACGCCAACCTGAAGAATTGGGACTTCAGCATGGGCTATCAGCCCATCACCATCGACAATTTCGACCCCAACGGGCATGCCACCCCCAACAACTGGCGGAACCACGGCGCCATCCGGACGGCGGCGCGGACGAAGGCCTTCGCCAAGGCGCTTCTCGCCGACTTGGTCACCAAGACCGGCGCCGAGGATTATC
Organism: Sabulicella flocculans; assembly: GCF_045449635.1. Lineage (NCBI taxonomy): Bacteria > Pseudomonadati > Pseudomonadota > Alphaproteobacteria > Acetobacterales > Acetobacteraceae > Sabulicella > Sabulicella flocculans. The sequence continues at coordinate 13,438 of NZ_JBJJBR010000034.1, forward strand.
TCGACGCGAGGACCACGGCGATGCTGGAGGGGGCATTCATCAGGGGCATCGCCGTCGGCAAGCGGAACATCGTGGAGCTCCTCAACCCCCACGGCCGCACGCTGCGGGAGAACTGGGGGGCAACCGGCGCCGAGTACTTCCGGCGGGCGGAGATGCTGCGCGAGGGGTGACCTGCCGTATGAAGCGAGGCGGGGCATCCGGAGCGGACATTGTTGGCCCTCCGAGGCGGGTGGAGCGTTTTCAGCAACGTGGCATGACCTGGGCGAGGTCGAGCCGTTGCAGGTGGAACGCCCCCCAAATTCGACCGGACAGGCGGCGCTGCTGTCAGGGCCTGGGCGTAAGCCCAGGCGTGCGCCTATGTCGAAGCCCGTTGAGCGCGTCGAAATCATCACCGGCCGGGAGCGCCGGAAGCGATACAGTGCCGGGGAGAAGGTCCGGCTGTTCGAGGAGACGGTGCAGCCTAGCATGACGGTCTCCGTCGTCGCCGGCTCCACGGCGTCTCACCCAGCCTGCTGTTCCAATGGAGGTGGCGCATGGCCGAGGCGGGCAGGAGGCAGTCAGGGCCGACGAGGAGGTCGTGCCGATCAGTCGCGTGTGGGAACTTGAGAACCGCGTCTGTGAGCTTGAACGCCTCCTCGGCCGCAAGACCATGGGAACCGAGATCCTGCGCGAGGCACTTGGACAGGCCCGCCCAAAAAACTCGCGTTGCGCTTGCTGTTGCCGCCACCGGCAGGTTCCCGGTGAAGGCCGTGGCCAACACGATCGGCGTCGCCAGGTCCAACCTAGTCGATCATCTCCGACGGCCCGAGCGACCGCCGTATGGCCCCTACCGACGCGCCGAAGACGAGGCCGTCCTGGCCGAGATCCGAGTCATCACCGACGCGCGCCCGACCTGCGGCCTGGTTCGCGAGGGAGAGGATCCCCAGCGGGTCTTCGAATTCATGAGCGCGCACCAGGCCGAATGCCCGATCGCCACCATGGCCCGCGTGCTGGGCGTCTCGCCCTCCGGCTACCACGCATGGCGCAGCCGCCCGGCCTCGGCCCATGCCGCTACTGACGCGGCGCTGCTGCGCCGGATCCGCACGATCCACGCCGTGTCGCACGGCACCTACGGCGCGCCGCGGGTGCACGCCGAACCGCAGGCTGAGGGCACGGACGTGGCTTGCAAGCGGGTGGCGCGGCTGATGCGCGGGGCCGGGCTGCGCGGCGTTTCCCGGCGCCGCTTCCCGACAACGACGCAGCGGGAGCCGAGCCACAGGCCCGCCAACGATCTGGTCGGCCGCAACGTCCGAGCTGCTGGCCCGAACCGGCTCTGGGTGGCCGACATCACCTACGTGCCGACCGCGGCGGGCTTCCTGTTCCTCGCCGTCGTCCTCGATGTCTGGTCGCGCCGGATCGTCGGCTGGGCCATGGCGACGGATCTGCGCACGCGCCTCGTGCTGGACGCGCTCGTGTATGGCGGTGACAACGAGGAAGCCTGCCAGCGTGGTGCACCACTTGGATCAGGGCAGCCAGTACACGTCGGTGGCCTTCGGCTTGAGATGCAAGGAGGCGGGCGTCCGCCCCTCCACCGGCTCGGTCGGCGATGGGTATGACAACGCCATGGCGGAAGCCTTCTTCGCCACCCTCGAGTGCGAACTGTTGAACCGCCGCAGCTTCCGCTCCCAGGCCGAGGCGCGGCTGGCGGTGTTCGCCGTCATCGAGGGCTTCCACAATCCGAACAGGCGCCACTCGGCCCTGGGCTATCTCTCACCCATCGAATACGAAGCCAGAGCCATGGCCGAGAACAGCTGATCCCTTCCCGCAAACCGCCCACGAAAGTGGGCAACTTCACAGGTGCGCAGCGCACCACCCCGCTACGCGGGTGCGAAGGAACTTTGTCGGCACCGAGGTCATCTATGTCGACCAAGCCTGTACGCGGCGAGTCTTCGCCTCCAACCGCACGCGGCAGAGCGCCTCTCCGGGCGCGAGCGACCAGAGCGGCTGGGCCTGGCCGAAGATGCGCTTCGTCGGTCCCGCCTGCGCCTGAGTGTTGAAGGCGACTGTCAGACCGACGTTGTCGAGGAAGTCGTCGTCCTCACCCGCAAAGTCTTTGGGCGACTGCGATACAAGCATGACGACGCCCCCTTCGATCGACTCATCCGCACCAGGTTGCCGAGGGCAGGTAGCTTCGTCTCCAGGATCTGGTGGGCCTCGTCGATCATGCAAAGGTGTCGCAGGGAGCGGTGGCCGGCGGCTATCGGCGCCTCAGGCAGCGAGTTGAGCCGGCGGTCGAGCGCGTCCAGCGTCAGATTGACCACTAAGCGCCGCACCGTCTCGGGAGTCGCGGGGGGCAGGCTGATAATCCAGCTCGACCCGAAGAACTCGGCAGGCGACATGCGCGGCTCGAACAGCGTGAAGGAGGTTAGCTCGTTCAAGGTCGCGAGCATCTCGTCGGGCTTCCGCCTCAGCCGGTCGTACTCGCGCTTCACGGCGTCCCGCACGTCTTGGATCGTGGTGGATTGCTTGGCCTTCAGCACCGCGAGCGCAGCTTCGCGCAGTAAATCCGCCTGCTGACCGCCGAGGCCGCTGCGCTTGATGCGTGCGAAGGAGTCACGGAAGCGGGCTGCCGCCTCCTTCAACGTCACGTCGTCGCGTTCGGCAACCGCGAGAACATCCACCTGATCGACGCCATCGCCGACGGGCTGCGGGCGCCGGGTCTACAGGGCAAGCTGGATGACCTTGTCGCCCGCAAGGCCGCGCTGGAGGCCGAGCTTCAGGGTGTTGGCCAAGTGGCCCAGGCCGCTGCCCTGCATCCGCGGCTGCCGGATCTTTACCGTCAGCGCGTGGCGCGGCTTCGCGAGGCCATGGCTCGCGAGGGCGGCACAGAGGTCCGGGAGGCGCTGCGCGCCTTGGTCAAGCGCGTGGAGGTGCATGCCGACCGCATTGAGCTTCAGGGCGCCTTGGCGGCGATGGGTAGCGTCCGCGGAGGTGGTGGACTTTCCGGCGGATGCTGGGGTGTAGGTTCTGAGTGGCCATCGGCCCGGGCGGTTTAGGGTGGAGTTGCGACGCTCCCACCCCTGACCTGCGAGGAACCGATGACCGAGGACAGACTGCCACTGGCCGACCTGCTGGCGAAAGCAGGCGACGGCGATTTCCTGCGCTCCGTGGCGGAGGCCGTGTTGCAGATGCTGATGGAGGCCGACGTGGAGGGGCTGATCGGCGCCGGGCGATACGAACGCTCCGGCGAGCGGCTGAACTACCGCAACGGGTTCCGGGACCGCACGCTCGACACCCGACTGGGTCCGATGCAGCTGCGCATCCCTAAGCTGCGGCAGGGCTCCTACTTCCCGCCGTTCCTGGAGCCGCGCAAGACCTCCGAGAAGGCGCTTGTCGCGGTGATCCAGGAGGCGTGGATCGGTGGTGTCTCCACCCGGCGCGTGGACGACCTGGTCCAGGCCATGGGGCTGTCGGGGATCTCGAAGTCTACCGTCTCGAAGCTGTGCAAGGACATCGATGAGCGCGTCGGGGCCTTCCTGGACCGGCCGCTGTCGGGCGACTGGCCGTATCTCTGGCTGGACGCCACCTACCTGCGCCAGCGCGAAGGCGGGCGGGTCGTCTCGGTGGCGGCCATAGTTGCGGTCGCCTGCGATGCCGAGGGGCGGCGGCAGATCGTGGGCCTGCACATCGGCCCGTCGGAGGCCGAGACCTTCTGGGCCGCGTTCCTCAAAAGCCTGGTGAAGCGGGGCCTGCGGGGCGTGAAGGTCGTTGTCTCCGATGCGCACGAGGGGTTGAAGGGCGCCATCGCGCGCGTGCTGGGCGCCACTTGGCAGCGCTGCCGGGTGCATTGGATGCGCAACGCCCTGGCCCATGTGCCCAAGGCCCAGGGCTCCATGGCGGCCGCGGCGCTGCGCCAGGCCTTCCTGCAGCCCGACCATGCCTCGGCCCCGGCCACGTGGCGGCATGTCGCCGATCAGCTGCGCCCGCGTTGGCCGAAGCTGGGCAAGCTGTTGGATGACAGCGAGGCCGACGTGCTGGCCTACATGCAGTTCCCCGCAGCGCACCGCACGAAGCTGCACTCGACGAACACGCTGGAGCGGCTGAACAAGGAGGTGAAGCGCCGTGCCGACGTGGTGGGCATATTCCCCTCCGAAGCCTCCATCGTGCGGCTGATCGGCGCAGTGCTGCTGGAGGCCAACGACGAGTGGCAGCTCCAGCACCGCTACATAGGCACCGAGGCGCTGGCCGATCTGCTGAACCCCGCCCCCATCAACGAGACCCTGCAACTTCCACCCAAGGTCGCCTGAGCCGTGGCCATCCAGATCTACACCTCAGTTTCCACCACATTGACGGACGTGACCCGGCGAAGCTGGCGCTGAGCGAGGGGCTTGGAAACGCCGAAAGCCCGCCTGCGGGTGCGGACGGGCTTTGTGTGTTCACCGGTTCGGCGAAATGGGATGCGGGGACAGGATTTGAACCTGTGACCTTCAGGTTATGAGCCTGACGAGCTACCGGGCTGCTCCACCCCGCGGGGGTGTGGGTGTTGGGGGTGGTGGGGTGGCCTGGCGCTGACCGACTCTCC
>NZ_JBJJBR010000035.1:0-17070 GCF_045449635.1 Sabulicella flocculans
CCGCTGCTGGGCATCGGCGCCGCCTTCTGGGGGCTGCTCGCCGGCCTCCTCGCCGCCCGCGTCCTCGAGCCCGCCGACCTGCGGGCCGAGGCCGCCCCCCCCCCCCCCCCCCCGCCGCGCCCCCCCCCCCCCCCCCGGGCGGGCTGCTCCATCCCCTCGGCGGCCTCGGCCTCCTGCCGCGCGGCTTCCTGCGCGCCGAACACGATGTCGAAGGCCGGGGCGGGCAGGGGCGGCGGCTCGGGCCGGGGCGCGCCGGGCCACAGCAGCGCGGCGGCCAGGGCGGCGTGCAGCAGCGCCGAGGCGGCGGCCCAGGGCAGCAAGCGGTCCGGCCCCGCCGGGCGGCGGCCCCAGCGCGCGGCCTCCGGCGGCGCCCGCCAGGCCGGGGGCACGGGTTCGCGCCGCGCCCGGCGCTCCCCGGGGCGCGGGGAGGTCACGAGAGGCGGAACCTCCGTCACGCGCGCGGCCCGGGCATGGGGGGCTTATGCCGGAAGCGGCGGCGGGCCGGAACCTCGCGCGCGGTGAAGATGCGCCCATATCCCCCGGCATGATTGCACGCCGCGCCCTGCCCCTGCTGGCCCTGCCCGCCCTCGCCCACGCGCAGGAGGGGCTGGTGCCCACCGGGCGCGGGCCGGTGCGCGTCACCGACTGGGCGACCGGGCTGGAGAACCCCTGGGGCGCCGCCCTGCTGCCCGATGGCCGCCTGCTGGTGACGGAGCGCCCGGGCCGGCTGCGGCTGGTGGCGCCCGATGGCACGGTGTCCGCCCCGCTGGCCGGCGTGCCGCCGGTGCTGGCGGAAGGGCAGGGCGGGCTGCTGGACGTGCTGCTGCTGCCCGACGGGCGCAGCCTGTTCCTCAGCGCCGCCGCGCTGCTGCAAGGCGGCGCCGCCACCCGCCTGTGGCGCGCCCGCCTGGGCCCGCGCGGGCTGGAGGAGGTGGCCCCGGTGCTGGACGCCACCCCCGCCCAGGCGCGCGGGCGGCTGCACTATGGCGGGCGCATGTGCCTGTCGCCCGATGGCGCGCACCTGTTCCTGTGCACCGGCGAGCGCAACGAGGACCGGATGCGCGCCCAGCGGCTGGACGACCTGGCCGGCAAGGTGCTGCGGCTGACCGCGCAGGGCGAGGTGCCGCGCGACAACCCCTTCGCCGGCCGCGCCGATGCGCGGGCCGAGATCTGGTCCTACGGGCACCGCAACCCGCAGGGCATCGCGGTGAACCCGCCCACCGGCACGCTGTTCTCGGCCGAGTTCGGCCCGCTGGGCGGGGATGAGCTGAACGTCATCCTTCCCGGCCGCAACTACGGCTGGCCGCTGGCCACCACCGGGCGCGAGTATTCCGGCCGCGCCATCGCCGGGGCGCGGCCGCGCGTGGCCGGGTTCGAGGACGCGCTGCGCCACTGGGAGCCGTCCATCAGCCCCTCGGGCATCGCCTTCGCGCCGGCCGGCGGCTTCTGGCGCGGCGACCTGTTCCTGGCCTGCCAGTCGCCGCCCGGGCTGGTGCGCCTGCCCATGCAAGGCGACGCGCCGGGCGAGGAGGAGCGGCTGTTCTGGAACAAGGTGCGGATGCGCCACGTGGTCTTCGCCCCCGACGGCGCCATGCTGATCCTGACGGACGAGGCGCGCGGGCGCATCCTGCGGGTGGCGCCGGCCTGACGACCCCCTTGCGCCGGCGCGCGGCGCGGGCGCAGCATCCTTTCCAACGAAACACTGGGAAGGCAACGCATCCATGGAACGCCGCAACCTGCTGGCCGGGGGCGCCGCCGCGGCCGCGCTCGCCGCGCCCGCCATCACCCACGCGCAGGCGCGCATCCGCTGGCGGATGCCCGGCTCCTTCCCCAAGAGCCTGGACACCCTCTACGGCACGCAGGAGCGCATCTGCCGCCGGGTGGGCGAGATGACGGACGGCGCCTTCCAGATCACCCCCTTCGGCCCCGGCGAGGTGATGCCGGCGCTGGCGGTGATGGACGGCGTGGGGGCGGGGACGGTGGAGTGCGGCTACACCTCCGCCTACTACTACCTGGGCAAGGACCCGGCGCTGAGCATCGCCACCTGCCTGCCCTTCGGCATGTCCTCGCGCCAGCAATGGTCCTGGCTGAACGAGGGCGGCGGGCGGCAGATCCTGGCCGAGGTCTATCGGGACCAGGGGGTGGTCGCCATCCCGGCCGGCAACACCGGCGCGCAGATGGGCGGCTGGTTCCGGCGCGAGGTGAACGCGGTGGGCGACCTCAACGGGCTGAAGTTCCGCATCGCCGGCCATGGCGGGGCGGTGCTGCAGCGCCTGGGCGTCATCGCGCAGCAGATTCCCGGCAGCGACGTCTACCCGGCGCTGGAGCGCGGGGTGATCGACGCCGCCGAATGGGTGGGCCCGCATGACGACGAGAAGCTGGGCTTCCACCGGGTGGCGCGCTTCTACTACGCGCCCGGCTGGTGGGAATACGCGCCCTCCATCGACCTGATGATCCACCCGGCGGCCTGGGAGGCGCTGCCGGCGCACTACAAGGCCATCCTGGAAGCCGCCTGCACCGAGGCCTGGCACTGGATGATGGCGCGCTACGACCACCTGAACCCGCAGGCGCTGCGCCGGCTGGTGGGCGCGGGCACCCAGCTGCGGGTGTTCAACCGCGACATCCTGACGGCGTGCTACCGCTCCGCGCAGGAGCTCTATGCCGAGATCGGCGGCGGCAACGCCCGCTTCCGGCGCATCCACGCCGAATGGGACAAGGCGCGGCTGGACCTGACGCAGTGGTTCCGCATCGCCGAGGACACCCAGGCGAACTTCCTGGGGCTGATGGCGCAGGCGCGGTAGCGCGCCCGGGGGTGCGGCGCGTCAGCGCAGCCGCACCTCGCCCTCCACCACCTCCACCGGCACCGCCTCCAGCGCATCGCCGATGCAGGGGCCGGAGGTGCATTCGCCATCCTCCACCCGGAAACGGGCGCCATGGGCGGCGCAGACGATGACCTCCTTCCTCCGGTCCAGGAAGCGGTCGGGCACCGGGTCCAGCGGCAGGCCGACATGCGGGCAGGAATTGACGTAGGCGAAGACCTGCCCCCCTCGCCGCACGGCGAACAGCCCGACGAAGGAGCCGGGCTCGGGCGGGAAGCCCTTGGCCTCGCCATCCGGGATGTCCTCCAGCCGGCACAGCACGCGGCTCATGCCCTCGGCCTCCGGGCCGGGCAGCCCCCGGCCTGGGTCGGCCGGGCCGCCGCCGCGGCCCTGGCTTCGCCGCGCCGGCGGCGGCGGGTCGGCGCGCGCCCGGCCCGCGAGGCGGGGTGCGGACGGGGGTGATGTTCCAACGCCGCCTCCCTCACGCCGCCAGCCCGCCCATCGCGCAGATCACCTCCCAGTGCTCCGGGCTGAGCGCCATGCAGGACAGGCGCGACTGCCGCAGCAGCGGGATGCCGGCCAGCCGCGGCTCCGCCTTGATGGCGGCCAGGGTCACCGGCCGGGGCAGGGCCTCCAGCGCGCGCACGTCCACGCAGGCCCAGCGCCCGTCCTCCGCCGTGGGGTCGGGGTAGGCGGCGCGCACCACCTCGACGATGCCCACCACCTCGCGGCCGGTGTTGGAGTGGTAGAAGAAGGCCCGGTCGCCCACCGCCATGGCGCGCAGCACGGCGGCGGCCTGGGCGTTGCGCACGCCGGTCCAGGGCTCCACCCCGGCGCGCTGCTGCATCGCCCAGGAGAACACCTCCGGCTCGGACTTCAGCAGGAAGTGACGCACGCCCACCCCCGTCGCGCCTTGACGCCGCGCAAACCCATTCCCGACTCTCCCGCATGGCGGCCCGACCGTTGCGCGGGCGGGCGCGCGCTTCATTTTGGGGCCCATCATGCCTATTACAGGGGCCGTGGACACCTCCCCCGCCCCAACCCCCTCCCCGGGGGCGGCGGCGCCGCGGCCGCCGGGCCGCCTGCACCGCTTCGCCAACCCGGGCCGCTTCCTGCGGCTGACCGACGCCTGGCTGCCCTGGCTGGGCGGCGCGGCGCTGCTGGTGCTGGGGCTGGGCACCGCCTGGGCGCTGCTCTGGGCCCCGCCCGACTGGCAGCAGGGCGAGACGGTGCGCATCATGTTCGTCCACGTGCCGATGGCCTGGCTGGCCATGGGCGGCTACCTCGGCCTGGCGGTGCTGTCCGTCATGTCGCTGGTCTGGCGGCACCCGCTGGCCGACCTCGCGGCGCGGGAGCTCTCGCCGGTGGGCGCGGCCGTCACCGCGCTGTGCCTGGCCACCGGCTCGCTGTGGGGCCGGCCGATGTGGGGCACCTGGTGGGTGTGGGACGCGCGGCTGACCTCCGTGCTGGTGCTGTTCTTCCTGTGGCTGGGCCACGCCGCCCTGGTGCGCGCCTTCGACGACCCCGAGCGCGGGGCGCGCATGGGCGCCATCCTGGCCCTGGCGGGGGTGGTGAACCTGCCCATCGTCAAGTTCTCCGTGGACTGGTGGAACACGCTGCACCAGCCCGCCTCCGTCACCCGCCTGGATGCGCCGGGGATGCACGTGGACATGCTGTATCCGCTGCTGGTGTGCAGCATCGGCTTCTCCCTGGCCTTCGCGGCGCTGGTGCTGGCCGGCACGCGGGCGGCGGTGATGGAGCGCCAGCTGCGCACCCGGCAGATGGCCGCGGCGCGGAGGCTGGCATGAGGGCGGCCCGGCCATCGCGGGCGCGCCCCGCCGCCCCCCCGCCCGCCCGGCCGCCGCGGGCACGGGGCCGCCGCACGCGCGCCGCCGCGCCGCGCCGGGGGCCGCGCGCATGAGCACCCACTGGCTGCACGTCGCGCTGTCCTGGGGGTTGGCGCTGGCCACCTTCGCCGCCCTGGCCTGGGCCGCCCTCCTCCGCCACCGCGCCGCCCGGCGCGCCCTGGAGCGCCTCGGATGACCCGCAAGAAGCGCCGCCTGTACATCCTGCTGCTGTGCGGCCTGGGGCTGGGCTCGGCCACCGCGCTGACGCTGACCGCCTTCCAGGACAACCTCGTGTTCTTCCGCTCGCCCTCCGACATCATGGCCGAGGCGCCTCCCGCCGGCCGCGCCTTCCGCCTGGGCGGGCTGGTGGAATCCGGCTCCGTGGAGCGCGGGGGCGAGTACCAGGGCCGGCCCGCGGTGCGCTTCGCGGTGACGGACGGCGCCCACCGGGTGCCGGTGGTGTTCACCGGCGTGCTGCCCGACCTGTTCCGCGAGGGGCAGGGCGTGGTGACCCAGGGCCTGCTGGGCCCCGACGGCGTGTTCCGCGCCCGCGAGGTGCTGGCGCGGCACGACGAGACCTACATGCCGCCGGAGGTGGCGGACGCGCTCAAGCGCTCCGGCCACTGGAACCCGGCCCAGGGCGCCGCCCCGCCGGCCGCCGAATGGAACACCGCGAGGCCGCGCTCATGATCCCCGAACTGGGGCACTTCGCGCTGATCCTGGCGCTGGTGCTGGCGGTGGCGCAGTCGGTGCTGCCGCTGTGGGGCGCGCAGCGGCGCGACGCGCGGCTGATGGCCGCCGCGCCGCCGCTGGCGGTGGCGCAGTTCCTGGCCGTGGCGGCGGCCTTCGCGGCGCTGATGTGGTCCTTCGCGGTGAACGACACCACCGTGTCCAACGTGGTGGCCAACAGCCACAGCCTGAAGCCGATGCTGTTCAAGATCACCGGCACCTGGGGCAACCACGAGGGCTCCATGGTGCTGTGGGTGATGGTGCTGGCCGCCTGCGCCTTCGCCGTCGCCGCCTTCGGGCGGGAGCTGCCCTCGGCGCTGAAGGCGCGCGTCATCGCCGTGCTGGGGATGGTGTCGCTGGGCTTCCTGCTGTTCATCCTGCTGACCTCCAACCCGTTCGAGCGCGTGTGGCCGCCGCCGGCGGACGGGCAGGGGCTGAACCCGCTGCTGCAGGACATCGGCCTGGCCATCCACCCGCCGCTGCTCTACCTCGGCTATGTCGGCTATGCCGTCACCTTCGCCTTCGCCGTCGCCGCGCTGATCGAGGGGCGGGTGGACGCCGCCTGGGGGCGCTGGGTGCGGCCGTGGTCGCTGGCGGCGTGGTCCTTCCTGACGCTGGGCATCGGCCTGGGCTCCTGGTGGGCGTATTACGAGCTCGGCTGGGGCGGCTACTGGTTCTGGGACCCGGTGGAGAACGCCTCCCTGCTGCCCTGGCTGGCCGGGGCGGCGCTGCTGCATTCCGCCGTGGTGGTCGAGAAGCGCGAGGCGCTGAAGACCTGGACCGTGCTGCTGGCGCTGCTGGCCTTCGCGCTGTCGCTGCTGGGCACCTTCCTGGTGCGCTCGGGCGTGCTGAACTCGGTGCACGCCTTCGCCTCCGACCCGGCGCGCGGCGTGTTCATCCTCGGCCTGCTGGCGGCCTACATCGCGGGCTCGCTGGCGCTGTTCGCCTGGCGGGCGCCCACCCTGGCGGCGGCGGGCATCTTCGCCCCGCTCTCGCGCGAGGGCGGCATCGTGCTGAACAACCTGCTGCTGTGCTCCCTCACCGCGGTGGTGTTCGTCGGCACGCTGTACCCGCTGTTCCTGGACCTGCTGACCGGGCAGATGATCTCGGTGGGCGCGCCCTTCTTCAACCTGGCCACCTTCCCGCTGGCGGTGCCGCTGGTGGTGGCCATGGCCGCCGGGCCGCTGCTGGCCTGGAAGCGCGCCGCGCTGTGGCCGGTGCTGCAGCGGCTGTGGCTGGCGGCGCTGGGCGCGCTGGGGGCCTTCCTGCTGGCGCTGTTCCTGTCGGGGGCGCAGGTGCTGCCCGCCGTGGGCTTCGCGCTGGCGGCCTGGATCATCCTGGGGGCGGCGACCGACATCCTGGACCGCGCCGGCTGGGGCCGCGCCGCGCCGCGGGCGATGTGGCAGCGCGCCCGCCACCTGCCGCGCGCCGCCTGGGGCGCTGCCATCGCCCATGCCGGCATCGGCGTGCTGGCGCTGGGCATCTCCGGCATGGGGCTGGCCACCGAGAAGCTGGTGGCGCTGGCGCCCGGCCAGTCCACCGCCTTCGCCGGGCTGGAATGGCGGCTGGACGGCGTGCGCGACTTCCAGGGGCCCAACTACACCGCGCGCAAGGCCACCCTCACCGTGCTGCGGGACGGGCGGGTGCTGCACGTGATGGAGCCCTCGCGCCGCTTCTTCCCCATCGGGCGCACCACGACGACGGAAACCGCCATCCGCACCGACGGCCTCAGCGACCTCTACGCCGTGATCGGCGAGGAGCGCGACAACCCGGCCACCGGCGTGCGCGAGGCGGTGCTGCGGCTGCACTGGAACTTCCTGGCGCCCTTCCTGTGGTACGGCGCGCTGCTGATGGCGCTGGGCGGCGCGCTGTCCCTCAGCGACCGCCGGGTGCGGGTGGCGGCGCCGGCGCGGCGGCCGGCGGGGGCGGTGGCGACGTGACGCGCCGCCAATGGCTGATGGCGGCGCCGCTGGGCGTCGCGGCGGCGGGGGGGCTGGGCTTCTGGGCCATGCTGCGCGGGCTGCAGGACGGCTCGTTCAACCCGCGCGGCGTGCCGTCCGCCCTGATCGGCCGCGCCCCGCCCGACTTCGCGCTGCCGCCGGTGGAAGCCACCGGGCTGCCGCCGCTGGCGTCGGAGCACCTGCGCGGGCTGGACCGCCCGGTGCTGGTGAACTTCTGGGCCTCCTGGTGCGTGCCCTGCATCATCGAGCACCCGCAGCTGATGGCGCTGCACCGCGCCGGCGTGCCGGTGCTGGGGGTGAACTACAAGGACAAGCCGGCCGACGCGCAGGCCTTCCTGACGCGCCACGGCAACCCGTTCCGCCGCCTGGGCGCCGACGAGCCGGGGCGGGTGGCGATCGACTGGGGCGTCTATGGCGTGCCGGAGAGCTACGTGGTGGCGCGCGACGGCACGGTGCGCTGGCGCTGGGCCGGGCCCATCACGCCCGAGATGATGGACGACGTCAGGCGGCTGGTCGCCGCATGAATTGGGTTTTCTGTGCCCTCAAACGCCGGGCGCGGCCTCCGGCCGCTTGGCTTGCGCCGCGCCACTGGTGCGCCGGTAAAGGGGGCGGTTGGGCGGCGGGGCGCGCCCGAGGAGGGTTCTCCTCGGTGGTTACTGCCGTGCGCGCCCGAGGGATGCGCCCGGTCTTGCACGCCCTGCTCCTGCTGCTGGCCCTGGCCGCCCCCGCGCTGGCCCAGGTCGGCGACACCTCCTACCGCCTGAGCGACCCCGCGCTGGAGGCCCGCGCGCGCGAGGTGGGGCGCGAGCTGCGCTGCTTGGTCTGCCAGAACCAGAGCATCGAGGATTCCGACGCCCAGCTGGCCCGCGACCTGCGCGTGCTGGTGCGCGAGCAGATCGGCCGCGGCGCCTCCAACGAGGAGGCGCTGCGCTTCGTCCACCAGCGCTACGGCGACTTCGTGCTGCTGAAGCCGCCCGTGCGCGCTTCCACCGTGCTGCTGTGGGCCACGCCGCTGCTGGCGCTGGGCGGCGGCGCGCTGGCGGTGGCCCTGCTGCTGCGCCGCCGCCGCAGCACAGGCCCAGCGGGGGACATCGGCGACGTGGCGCTGACCGAGGCCGAGCGCGCGAAGCTGGCGGAGATCGAGCGCCCGTGACCTGGCTGGCCTTGGCGGCGCTGGCCGCGGTGATCCTGGCGCCGCTCGCCTGGGCGGTGCTGCGCCCCCCGCGCGCCCGCGGCCGCGCCGAGGCCGACCGCGCCCTTTATGCCGCGCAGCTCGCGGAACTCGACACCCAGCGCGCCGAGGGAAGGCTGGACGAGGCTGCCCACGCCGCCGCCCGCGTGGAGGTGCAGCGCCGCCTGCTGAACGCCCCCCCGCCCGAGGCCGCGCCGGAAGCCGCCCGCGCCTCGCCCCTGCTGCTGGCCGCCGCGGTGCTGGTGCCGGTGGCCGCCGTGTCGCTCTACCTGTGGCGCGGCACGCCGGAGATGCCCAGCGCCTCCTTCGAGGAGCGCGCCCAGGTCCGCGCCCGCGACGAGGCGCTGATCGGCGCCCTGCGCGAGCGGCTGGCGCGGGTGGACCCGAACACCGAGGTCGGCCGCCAGGGCTTCATCCTGCTGGGCAATGCCGAGCGCAACCGCGGCCGCTACGACGAGGCCGCCGCCGCCTGGACCCGCGCCCTGGAGGCGCGCTTCGACCCCGGCCTGGCCGGCGACCTGGCGGAGGTGGAGATCGAGCGCGGCGAGAACGCCGCCGCCGGCGCGCTGGTGGCCCGCGCCCTGGCCGCGCAGCCCGGCGACCCGCGGCTGCGCTTCCTGGCCGGGCTGGTGGAGGCGCGCGCCGGCCGCACGGAGAATGCCCGCAGCACCTGGCGCGCCCTGCTGGCCGACGCGCCGGCCGACGCGCCGTGGCGCGAGGTGGTGGAGGGGCGGCTGCGGGCGCTGCCTTGACGGCCCGCCGCCATCCGGGCATCGCCCGCGGCACAGGAGACACCCGCCCATGCCCCAGCCCGCCCACCCCGCCGCCATCAACGGCCTGACACTGGCGCAGAGCGAGACCATCGCCGCCGCCGCGCTGGCCAAGGGGCGCGAACTGGGGCTGCTGCCGCTCTGCGTGGTCGTGCTGGATGCCGGCGGCCACCTGAAGTCGGCCCGGCGCGAGGACGGCGCCTCCCTGCTGCGGCCCGAGATCGCCACCGGCAAGGCCTTCGGCGCGCTGGCCATGGGCTTCGGCACGCGCGAGCTCGCCCGCCGCGCCCAGGCGATGCCCGGCTTCACCAATGCGCTCAGCGACCTGTCCGGCGGCAAGGCGGTGCCGGCCCAGGGCGGCGTGCTGGTGCGCGACCCCCAGACCATGGCGCTGCTGGGCGCGGTCGGCATCTCGGGCGACGTCTCGGCCAAGGATGAGGAATGCTGCATCGCCGGCATCGAGGCCGCCGGGCTGGCGCCCGACACCGGCGACCCGGCCTGAACCTTCCCCGCCCCGCGGCGTTGCCGCTAGGTTAGGGGGCCAGGAAGGAAAGGAGGGCCAGACGCTTGCGCATCCTGGCCCTGGCCATCCTGCTCCCGCTGCTGGCGCTGCCGGCCCGCGCCCAGGCGCCGACTGCGCCCCCCGGGCCCCCCACGCCCCCGGCGCAGGCCGAACCCGCCATCCGCCTCTACGAGGTCACGGTGGTGCCCACCGGCGACGGCGCGCTGGACGCGGCCATCGCCGCCGCCACCCGGCTGGTGCTGCTGCAGGAACGCGCCCCGACCGACCTGCCCGGCATCCTGGCCCGCGCGCGCGGCGACCTGGAGCGGCTGCGCGCCGCCCTGGATTCGGAGGGCTACTTCGCCGGCGCGGCCGAGGTGCGCGTGGCCGGGCAGGACCCCGCCGCCGTGCGCTTCGTGCCGCCGCCGGATGACGGCACGCCGATTCCCGTCACCATCCGCGCCACGCCCGGGCCGCGCTACCGCATCACCCGCGTCGCCGCCCCCGGCGCCGAGGGGCGGCCGGAGGCCGCGGCGCTGCAGGACCTGGTGGGCGAGCCGGCACGCGGCGCCAACGTGGTCAGCGCCCAGCAGCAGCTCATCGAGCGCCTGCTGGCCTCCGGCCATCCCTTCGCCGCGGTGTCGGCGCGCGACGTGCTGGTGGACCACGACCGCCAGGCGATGGAGATCACCCTGGACACCGCGCCCGGCCCCTTCGCCACCTTCGCCAACAGCACCGTCTCCGGCACCCAGCGGGTGGACCCGGGCTTCCTGCGCCGCTTCACCGACCGCCGCCTGGCCGACCGCCCCTACGACCCCGCCCGGCTGTCGCGCGCGCGGGCCGACGTCACGGCGCTGGGGGTGTTCGATTCCGTGCGGCTGGACACCGGCGAGGCGCTGGACCCCGACGGCCGCCTGCCGGTGCAGCTGACGGTGACGGAGCGCCTGCGCCGCGCCATCGGCGTGAACGCCGCCTACGAGACGCGCTTCGGCGCCACGCTGGGCGGCTTCTTCGAGCACCGCAACCTGTTCGGCCAGGCCGAGCGCCTGCGCATCGAGGCCGCGGCCACCCGCCTGGGCGCGCGGGAGGCCAACCGCTTCGGCTACCGCATCGGGCCCACGCTGCGGGTGCCCGCGCTGTTCGGCGGCGCCTACGGCTTCGCCGGCTCCCTGTTCCTGCTGCGCGAGCGCCAGGACCAGTCCTTCGACCGCGACGCCGTCACCGGCTCCTTCCTGCTGGAACGCCGGCTCAATGACCGGCTGGTGATCTCCACCGGCCCGGTGTTCGAGGTCGGCCGCTCCGGCCCGGCGCGGGGCGAGCTGGTGGCGAACCAGGTGCTGGGCTGGCAGGTGCAGGCGCGGTGGGACAGCACGGACAGCCTGCTGAACCCGCGCCGGGGCTTCCGCGTCACCGGCACCGCCACCCCCTCCTACACCTTCCGCGAGGGCAACCCCTACCTGCTGCTGCGCGCCACCGCCTCCACCTATTTCGACGTGTCGGGGGATGGGCGCTCCATCGTCGCGGTGCGCGGCGGCTACGGCAACCTGCTGGGCGTGCAGGCGCAGGACGTCCCGTTCTCCCAGCGGTTCTTCGCCGGCGGCGGCGGCTCGGTGCGCGGCTACGACTTCCAGAGCATCTCCCCGCGCGACCCGCGCACCCGGGCCAAGGTCGGCGGCTCCAGCCTGGCCGAGGCCAGCGCCGAATGGCGCCAGCGCATCGGCGCCAACTGGGGGGCGGTGGGCTTCGTGGATGCCGGGCGGGTGGGCGGCGCCGCCGGCGGGGACGCCGCCTGGCGGCTGGGGGTGGGGGTGGGCGTGCGCTACTACACCGCGCTGGGGCCGTTCCGCGCCGACGTGGCGCTGCCGCTGGTGCGCCAGCAGGGCTCGCAGGGCTACGGGCTCTACCTCGGGCTGGGGCACGCCTTCTGATGCGGCGCTTCCTCCTCCTCCTGCTGCTGCTGCCGGTGCTGCTGCTGGGCGGCGCCTGGGCGGCGCTGCAGACCAGCCTGCCCGCCACCCTGGCGGCGCGGCTGGTGCCCGGCCTGGAGGTGGAAGGGCTGGAGCCCGGCCTGCCGCGCGCCCTGCGCGCCCGCCGCCTGACCTATGCCGACGCGCGCGGCTCCTGGCTGGTGGTGGAGCAGCCCGAGGTCATCCTGGCGCTGCCCGACCTGCTGCGCGGCCAGGTCACCGCCACCCGCGTGGCGGCGCGCGAGGTGCGGGTGCTGCGCTGGCCGGAGGGCGACCCCCAGGCCGCGCCCTCCTCCGGCCCGCTGGTGCCCCGGCTGCCGGTGGCGGTGGCGGTGCGGGAGCTGGACCTGCCGCGCGTCGTGCTGCCGGAGGCCACGCTCTCCCTCGCCGGGTCGGCCACCCTGGCGGCCGGGGTGGTGGAGGCGCGGCTGCGCGCGCGGGAGGAGGCCGGCGCCACCCTGGACCTCGACGCCCGGCTGGACGGCGAGCGGCTGCGCGCCGAAGCGGTGGCGGAGGACCCGCAGGGCCGGCTGGCCGGCGCCCCCGCCGCGCTGCGCCTGCGGCTGGACGGCCCGGCGGCGGGCGCGCCCTTCACCCTGTCCGCCCGCTACGCCGAGGCCACGGCCGAGCTGGCGGGCACCGCCAGCCGCGCCGGCGCCGCCACCCGGGTGCAGGCGCGCGGCCCGCTGCGCCCGGGCGGAATGCTGCCCGACACCCTGCGCCCCCTGGCCGCCGAGGTGGCGCTGGAGCTGGACGCCACGGTGACGGATGCCGGCGCGGTGCGCCTGGGCCCGTCCCGCGCCGCGGTCCCGGCCGGCGAGGTGCGGGCGGAAGGCGACGCCTTCCCCGCCCCGGCGCTGGCGGTGACGGCCCTGGTGACCGACCCTACCCCCCTGGCCGCCCTGCTGCCGGAAGGGCTGCGCTTCGGCGCGCTGGCGCTGCGCGGGCGCCTTGCCGGCCCCTCCTGGGCCGAGGCCGCGGCGGAGGGCGCGCTGGCGCCGGATGGGCTGGCCACCGGCATCGCCGCCGCCGACGCCCTGCTGGGCCCGGCGCCGCGCCTGGAATTCCGCCTGCGCCCCGACCTGCGCGGCAGCCGGCTGGCGCTGGAGGGCGCCGCGCTGGACGCCACGCTGGAAGGCGACCTGGGCGAGTCGCTGGCCGCCCGCGGCACCGCCACGGTGCGCGCCATCCCCGGCGGGGTGGAGGGCGCCGCCGAGCTTTCCTTCACCGCCGAGGGCCCGCGCGCCGACCCGACGCTGTCGCTGGACCTGCGGGCCGGGCGCCTGGCGGTGGCCGGCGTCACGGCCGAGGCGCTGGCGGTGCGCGGGCGGGTGGAGCGGCCCTTCTCGGCCCCCGCCGGCACGCTGGAGGGCGGCGGCACCGTGCAGGGCCTGCCGCTGCGCCTGGACCTCGCCGCCCGGCCGGAGGGGCAGGGGGCGCGGGTGGAGCGCGGCCGCGCCGAATACGGCCCCGCCGTGCTGGAGCTGTCCGGCCTGCTGGAGCCCGGAGTGCCGCGCGCCCAGGGCCGGGCGCGGCTGGAGGTGGCGGACCTCGCGCCCTTCTCCGCCCTGGCCGGGCAGCCGCTGGCCGGCCGGCTGGCCACCACCGCGGAGGGCGACAGCGCCGGCCGCTGGCGGCTGGAGGTGGAGGCGCCGGAGCTGGCCCTGGCCGGGCAGGCCGGCAGCGCCCGCCTGGCCCTGGCCGGCGAGCGCGACGCGGCGGAGGTGACCTTCGCCGCCCAGGGGCCGCTGGCGCGGCTGAGCCTGGCCGGGCGCGCCACCCTCGCCATCCCGCTGGAGGCGGAGATCCGGCAGTTCGCGCTGGAAAGCCAGGGCGAGACCCTGCGCCTGACCGCGCCCGCCCGGCTGCGCTACGCCCCGCCGGAGGCCGCGCTCACCGGGCTGCGCGCCACCACCGGCCAGGGCGGCACCCTGGCCGGCGAGGTCACGGTGTCGGGCGAGGCGCAGGCGCTGGCCGGGCGCCTGAGCTTCACCGGGCTGCCGCTGGGGCTGGCCCGCGCCGCCCTGCCCGGCACCCCGCTGCGCGGCGCCCTGGGCGGGGAGATCCGCCTGGGCGGCACGGTGGCGGTGCCCGAGGCGCAGGTGACCCTGCGCGGCACCGGCCTGGGCGCCGACACGCCCGACCTGCGCGCCCTGCCCCCCGGCACCCTGGCGGCCGAGGCGCGGCTGCGCGGCGCCGACCTGTCGGGCACCGCCACCCTGTCGGCCGGCGCCGCCACCCGGCTCTCCGCGCGCTTCCGGGTGGAGGGCGGCGCCACGGTGGACGCCACGCTGACCGGTGAGGCCGATCTGGGCGTGCTGTCCGCCCCCTTCCTGGCCGGCGGGGCGGACCGCGTCACCGGGCGCATTGGCCTGAACGCCCGCGCCGAGGGGCCGCTCGCCGCGCCGCGCCTGTCCGGCACGGCGGAGCTGCGCAACATCGCCTACGCCAACCCCGACACCGGGGTGCGGCTGGACGGCGTGTCCGGCCGCGCCGTGCTGCGCGGGGACCGGGTGGTGCTGGAAGGGGTGCGCGGGCGCACCGGCGGCGGCGGCTCCATCGCCCTTTCCGGCTCGCTGCAGCCGCTGGACCCGCTGATCCCGGTGGACCTGCGGCTGACCGCCACCCGCGCGCGCTACGCCTCGCCCGACTACGGCGAGGTGACGCTGGACGCCGCGCTGACGCTGACCGGCGCGCTGCGCCGCGACGCCCGGCTGGGCGGGCGGGTGACGGTGGTGGCGGGCGAGCTGCGGGTGCCCGACCGGCTGTCGCGCAACGTGGTGGTGCTGGTGCCCTTCCGCGAGGTCGGGCGCACCCCGCCCGGCCGGCTGACCACCCGCCGCCCGCCGCCGCGCGGCTCCCGCCCCGCCCAGCCGGAGCCCGCGCTGAGCGTGGCGCTGGACGTGACCATCGAGGCGCCGGGGCGCCTCTACCTGCGCGGCCGCGGCCTGGACACCGAGCTGGCGGGGCGGCTGCAGGCGCTGGGCACCCTGGCGCGGCCGGAAATCCGCGGCGAGCTGCGCACCCAGCGCGGCACCTTCACCCTGGCCGGGCGCAACCTGGCGCTGACCCGCGGCGTGCTGCGCTTCGACCAGGGCAGCCTGATCCCCAGCCTGGACGTGCTGGCGACGGCGCGCACCGCCAACTACACCATCACCGTCGGCTTCTCCGGCCCGGCCAACGAGCCCGCGGTGGTGCTGGAATCCAACCCGCCCCTGCCGCAGGACGAGGTGCTGGCCCGGCTGCTGTTCGACCGCGGCACCAACCGCCTGTCCCCCTTCGAGATCATCGGCATCTCCGAGGCCCTGGCCCAGCTGACGGGGGTGGAGCTGCCGGCGGGTGGGCCGGGCGGCGTGCTGGCCTCCATCCGCCGCTTCCTGGGGCTGGACAGCCTGGGCGTGGCCGGCCCGGCCCAGCCCGGCGGGGCGGCCGGCGCGCAGGCCGGGCGCTACCTGCTGCCGGGCGTCTACCTGGGGCTGCGCCAGGGCACCGACGGGCAGACCGGCCTGGGCATCGAGGCGGAGATCACGCCGCGGCTGAAGCTGGAGGGCAGCGCCGGCACCGCGGGCGAGCGGCTGGGCGCCACCTACTCCTACGAGTGGTAGGGCTCAGTCCTCGTCCGAACGGCGCGCCAGCACCTCGCGCTTGCCGACGTGGTTGGCGGGGCTGACCACGCCTTCCTTCTCCATCTGCTCGATCAGCTTGGCGGCGCGGTTGTAGCCGATGTTCAGGTGGCGCTGGATGAAGGAGGTGCTGGCCTTGCCCTCGCGCGTCACCACCGCCACCGCCTGGTCGAACAGCGACTTCTCGCCATCGCTCGCGCCGGCGATGCCGGAGAGGGAGAGGCCGCCGCCATCCTCCTCCTCCACCTCGGTCACTTCCTCGATGTAGTCGGGCTCGCCCTGCTCGCGCAGCCAGTCGGTGATCTTCTCCACCTCGCCATCGGCGACGAAGGGGCCGTGCACGCGCGTCACCCGGCCGCCGCCGGCCATGAACAGCATGTCGCCCTGGCCCAGCAGCTGCTCCGCCCCCTGCTCGCCCAGGATGGTGCGGCTGTCGATCTTGCTGGTGACCTGGAAGGAGATGCGGGTGGGGAAGTTGGCCTTGATGGTGCCGGTGATCACGTCCACCGAGGGGCGCTGGGTGGCCATGATGACGTGGATGCCCGCGGCGCGCGCCATCTGCGCCAGCCGCTGCACTGCCGCCTCGATCTCCTTGCCGGCCACGATCATCAGGTCCGCCATCTCGTCGATGACCACCACAATCATCGGCAGGCGGTCGAGGTTCAGCGCCTGGTCCTCGAAGACCGGCTTGTTGGTCTCCGGGTCGAAGCCGACCTGCACGCGCCGCGTCAACACCTCGCCGCGCGCCTGGGCGGCGGCCACCTTGTCGTTGTAGCCGCCGATGTTGCGCACGCCGATCTGGCTCATCGCGCGGTAGCGGCGCTCCATCTCGCGCACCGTCCACTTCAGGGCGCCGATGGCCTTGGGCGGCTCGGTCACCACCGGGGCCAGCAGGTGCGGGATGCGGTCATAGACCGACAGCTCCAGCATCTTGGGGTCGATCATGATGAAGCGGCACTCGGCCGGGCTGAAGCGGTACAGCAGGCTCAGGATGAAGGTGTTGATGCCCACCGACTTGCCCGAGCCGGTGGTGCCCGCGATCAGCAGGTGCGGCATCCGCGCCAGGTCGGCGATCACCGGGGCGCCGCCGATGTCCTTGCCCAGCACCAGCGGCAGCTTGCCGGCGTTGCGGGCGTAGTCGTCGGCGGCCAGCATCTCGCGCAGGAACACCGTCTCGCGCTTCACGTTGGGCAGCTCGATGCCGATGACGTTGCGGCCCGGCACGGTGGCGATGCGCACCGCGACGACGGACATGGAGCGCGCGATGTCGTCCGCCAGGCCGATGACGCGCGAGGACTTGGTGCCCGGCGCCGGCTCCAGCTCGTACAGGGTCACCACCGGGCCGGGGCGGATCTCCGTGATGGCGCCGTGGACGCCGTAGTCGCTCAGCACCTGCTCCAGCATGCGGGCGTTGCCCTGCAGCGCGTCGGCCGAGGGGCCGGCGGCGGTGCGGGCCGGGGGCGGGGCCAGCAGGTCCAGCGGCGGGGTGCGCCAGCCGGCCACCGGCAGGTCCAGCGGCGGCTGCTCCAGCGGCGGCTTGGCCTTGGCAGGGGTGGCGACGCGCGGCGTGGCGCGCGGGGCGGGGCGGGCCTCGGTGGGGGCGGCGGGGCGCAGGCGCGGCACCTCGGGCACCGGCGGGGCGCCGGCCGCGGCGGCGTCG
>NZ_JBJJBR010000036.1:0-16272 GCF_045449635.1 Sabulicella flocculans
GATCACGCCCCCCTCGGCGACGCCGCCCCGCGCCCCCCCCGGGGCGCGGCGCCGCGCCCGGCGGGGCAGCGGGCGGCGCGGCAAGGGGCGGGGGCGCGGCGGACGCCGGCTCAGCGGTGGGGGGCGTGACGGATGGCGGCGTGGCTGCGGGCGGCGCGGCTGGGAACGGCGCGGCGGCCCGCGGCGTGATGGATGGCGCCACGGCGGGGAGCGGAGCGGCGGCCGCCGGCGCGGCAGGGGCAGCCGCACCCGCCGGGCGCGACGGGTCCGCCCCCAATGGCGCCGCGCGGGGCATCACGGGCGGAATCGCCGCGGGGGGCGCATCCGGCAACACCACGCCGGGCGCGGCGGGCAGGCCAGCAAGGGGCACGGCCGCCCCCGGGCCCGGCGGGGCAGGCGCCCCGGGAAGCGCCGGCGCCGTCCCGGACGCCTCGGCCGCCCGGCCCAGCGCCAGGGCGAAGCCGGGCGCGCCGCCTTCCGGCGCCGCCGGCGGGACTGCGGCGGGGGCGGCGGGCAGGGCGGCCGGAATCTGCATGGGGCGGGCACCTCGCGGGATGGGTCGCGGCGGGCGCTGCAAGCCCTGCGCCAGCCCCGGCGCCGCCCGGCCCGGCAAAGCCTGCCGCCCGGCGGCGGCGGATTCCCCCCTGCGGCACGGAGCGCGCCCGCCCACCCCGCCCAGCCCTGGCACGGAAGCTGCGAGGCCCCGGCCAGACCCCGGCACGAGGAGGCCCGATGTCCCTGTTCGGTTCCATGACCACCGCCATCTCCGGCCTGGCCGCCCAGGCGCGCGCGCTGGGCCACGTCTCGGACAACCTGGCCAACAGCCAGACCGTGGGCTTCAAGCGGGTGGACACCAACTTCTCCGACCTGGTGACGCAGTCCAACGCCACCATCCACTCGCCCGGCTCGGTGCTCGCGCGGCCGGACTTCACCAACACGGTGCAGGGCACGGTGGAGCAGACCTCCAACCCGCTCGGCATGGCCATCGGCGGGCAGGGCTTCTTCGCCGTCGCCCAGGCCCGGGGCACCGTGGACGGGCTGCCCACCTTCGACGACCGGCAGTTCTTCACCCGCGCCGGCGACTTCTCCATGGACGCCGACGGCTACCTGGTGAACTCCTCCGGCTACTACCTGCGCGGCTGGCGGATGCAGGACAACGGCCAGATGGACCGCACGACGCTGAACCCCATCCGCGTCTCGCAGAACGTGTTCAATCCCATCGCCACCACCACCATCGAGATGTCGGCCAACCTGCCGGCCCTCACGCCGCCCGCCTCCCCCGCCGAGGCCAAGAGCTACTCGACCCAGGTGGAGGTGTACGACGACATGGGCCGCCGCCACGCGGTGACGCTGACCTTCGCGCAGGATCCCGGCGCGGTGGGCCCGCCCGCCGTGCCCGCCGCCGCCAACACCTGGCGCATGAGCGTGAACCCGCCGCCCACCTCCGGCGCGGTGGACATCCCCGTCGTCTTCGGCGCCGACGGCACCATCAACTCCTTCGACGGCGTGGCCGGCACCACCAACGACCCGGTAACCCTGACGCTGAACATGGGGCTGGGCGTCGCCGCGCAGGACATCACCCTCAACCTCGGCCGCTTCAACCTGCCCGAGGGGCTGACGCAGTGGGACGCCACCGACTTCTCCCTGCGCAACCTGGAGCAGAACGGCGTGCCGCCCGGCGGCTACAGCGGCCTGTCCATCGGCGAAACCGGCGACATCATGGTCAACTACGACAACGGGCAGAGCCGCGTCATCGGCCGCGTGCCCCTGGTCGCCTTCGCCGACCCCGACCGCCTGCAGCGCATCGACGGCCAGGCCTTCATGCGCACGCTGGACAGCGGCGAGGCGCGGGTGACGGACGCCAGCAGCAACGGCGTGGGCAAGCTGGTGGTGGGCGCGCTGGAGAAGTCGAACGTGGACATCGCGGCCGAATTCACCAAGCTCATCGTCGCCCAGCGCGCCTACACGGCCAACACCAAGGTCGTCACCACCGCGGACGAGATGCTCCAGGAAACCATCAACATGCGGCGTTGATGCAACAGTGTGGCGTGCAGATGCGCCACGCGAAACGCCCCATTAACCGATGGGGCCGGAGGGTCCTCCTGCCATGAGCCTCGACCTCGCCTTCGGCATCGCGCGCACCGGGCTGCTGGCCACCCAGCAGGCCCTGGCGAACGTGTCGCAGAACATCGCCAACGCCCGCACCGAGGGCTACACGCGCAAGCAGGTGGACATGTCCGCCACCGCCTGGGCCGGGCAGCCCATGGGGGTGCGCGCCGGGGTGGCCGCGCGCACGGTGGACGCCGCCCTGGTGAACGAGCGCAACGCCCGCGCCGCCGACGCCGCCGCCGCCGGGCTGCGCGAGCGCCTGCTGGGCGGCATCGAGGCGGCGCACGGCACGCCGGAGGCCGGCGACACCCTGGCCGACGGCGTGGGCGCCCTGCAGACGGCCTTCCTGGCCCTGCGCGATTCCCCCGCCGATTCCGGCCTGCAGCGCGCGGCCCTGGGCGCCGCGCGCGACCTCGCCTCGCGCTTCAACGACGTCGCCCGCGCGGTGGCCGGGGCGCGGGAGGAGGCGCACACCGGCATCGCCGCCGAGGTGGCGCTGCTGAACCGCCAGCTGCGCGCCGTGGCCGGCCTGTCTGCCGAGATCGTCGCCACGCGGGCCAGCGGCGCCTCCACCGCCGCGCTGGAGGACCAGCGCGACGCCGCCATCGCCACCCTCAGCGAGAGCCTGCCGGTGCGCCCCATCGCGCGCGCCGATGGCGGGGTGACGCTGGTGGCCGGCGGCCTGACCCTGCCGCTGGACCCGAACCGGGACGTGTTCGGCTTCGCCCAGGGCGCCATCGGCGCCGCCTCCTTCCACGGCGGCGCCGGCACCCTGGCGGGGGTGACGCTGCAGGGCACGGACGTCACCGCCCGCCTGTCCGGCGGCCGCCTGGGCGAGATGCTGCGCCTGCGCGACGAGACGCTGCCGCGTTTCGCCGCCGAGCTGGACGTCGCCGCCGCCAGCCTGGCGGCGCGGATGGACGCCCAGGGGCTGCGCCTGTTCACCGACGGCGCCGGCGCCGTGCCGGACGTGGCGCAGCCCTATGCCGCCCCCGCCGGCGGGCAGCTGGGCTTCGCGGCGCTGATGCAGGTAAGCGCATCGGCGGCGCAGGACCCCCGGCTGCTGCGCGACGGCACCCACGCCGTCGCCGCCAGCCCCGGCGGGCCCACCGCCTTCACCCCCAACCCGCCCGGCGGCCCGGCCGGCTTCACCGGGCTGCTGGACCGCGTCGCCGGCTTCGCCCTGGGCGAGGAGGCGAGCGCCGGCAACCCCTGGCCCGCCTTCGCCTCCGGCGGCCTGGGGCCGGACGGCACGCTCTCCTCCCCCTTCTTCGCACCGCGCGGGGTGGCGGGCTTCGCCGCCGCCCTGGCCGCCGCCCAGGTGGCCGACCGCGCGGCGGCCACGGAGGCGAAGGACCGCGCCACCGGCCTGCGCGACGGGCTGGACGCCCGCTTCGCCGCGCAGTCGGGCGTGGGCACGGACGCGGAGATGGCGGCGATGGTGCAGCTGCAGAACGCCTACGCGGCCAACGCGCGCGTCATGAACACGGCGCAGGAGATGTGGGATCTCCTGCTCTCCATCGGACGGTGAGCTGAATGAGCGACATGATCGGCCGGCTGACGGCGGAGACCTCCTCGCTGCGCCTGCGGCTGGAGGCGTTGACCCGGCAGGTGGCCAGCGGCCAGCGGACGGAGCGCCTGGGCGACATCGCGCCCGAGGTGCCGCGCGCCGTCTCCCTGCGCGCCGAGATGGGGCGGCGCGACACCTACACCCGCGCCATGGACCAGGCGGGCGCGCGCATGGAGGTGACGCAGGGCGCGCTGGACCGCCTGCGCGGGATCGCGCGCGAGTTCCGCACGGAGGTGGCTATGCGCGTGGAGGCCGGCCGGCCCGACAGCCTGGCCACCGTGGCCGGCCGCGCCCGCGCCGCCCTGGCGGAAGTCGGCGCGCTGCTGAACACCCGCCATGCCGGGGAATACCTGTTCGCCGGCACCGACATCGCCCGCCCCCCGGTGCCCAGCCCGGAAGGGCTGGCGGCCGGGCCGATGGCCGCGGCCATCGCGGCCGAGGTGGCGGCGCTGGCGCCGGGCAACGCGGCGGCGGTGGCGGCGCAGACCATCGCCGTGGCGCAGGCGGACGACACCCCCTTCTCCGCCGCCGCGGCCGACCCGGCGGCGCCGCGCCGCGCCGTGCCGGCCGGCGACGGCGAGCTGGTGGCCTACGGGCTGCACGCCGCGCGCAACACGGAGGCCGCCAGCACCGGCGAGACCACCGGCGCCTGGGCGCGCGACCTGCTGCGCAACCTGATGGTGCTGGCCGCGCTGGAGCCCGCCCAGGCCGCCGCCGCGCCGGACGACTTCGACGCGCTGGTGGGCAGCGTGCGCCAGGGCCTGGCCGCGGCGGAGGATTCGCTGGGCGAGGAGGCGGGCGCGCTGGGCCTGGTGCAGGCGCGCGTGGCCGCGGCGCAGGAGCGCCACGCCCGGGTGACCGACACGCTGAAGGTGCAGCTCGCTGGTATCCAGGAGGTGGACCTGGCCGCGACGATGACGCGGCTGCAGGCCACGCAGTCGGCGCTGGAGGCGAGCTTCCGCGCCATCGCCTCCATCTCCGGCCTCAGCCTGGCGAAGTTCCTGGGCTGAGGGCGCTTCACGGCGCATTAACCGCGCGCGGCGCAAGATGGCGGGCGGCCAGGACGGGCCCGCAGGATGGATGGGAAGACGGATGTCCACGCTGGTACTCGAGCTCCGCCAAGGCGACATGATGGTGGTCAACGGCGCGCCGATCCGCTTCCGCAACCGCGCGCGGATCGAGCTCGCCTCGCGGGCGCGGTTCCTGTTCGGCAAGCAGATCATGCCGCCGGACGCCGCCACCACCCCGGCGCGGCGCATCTACTTCGCGCTGCAGACCGCCTACATCGGCACGGAGGAGGAGCGCGCCACCGGGCTGGGGCAGGCCCGGCTGCGCATCGGCGAGTTCATGGAGGCCACCACCTCCGCCACCTGCCGCGCCCTGCTGGAGGAGGCGCTGGCCCACGCCGAGGCCGATGACGGCTACGCCGCGCTCAAGCTCGCGCGGCGCATCATGCGCCACGAGGAGGAGGTGCTGGGCATCCCGCCCCTGCCGCCGCCCCGCCGCCCGGCGCAGGCCGCCGAGTGATCAGCGCCCTCGCCCTGTTCCGCCGCGCCATCGGCGAGGGCGAGGAAGCCCGCGCCCTCGCCCGGCTGGCGCGGCAGCCCGCCCAGCAACGGGGGCTGGAGCAGTTCAACCGCGCCCTGGGCCAGGCGCGCGACCTCGACGCCGCGCTGCGGGACCCGCGGGTGATGGGGGTTCTGGGCCGCGCCCTGGGCGTGCCGGAGGCGGCGACGCAGCCGGGCCTCGCCCGGCGCGCCTTCCTGTCCGACCTCGGCGACGCGCGCAGCGTCGCCAACACCCTGCCCGACACGCGCTGGAAGGCGGCGGCGCAGACGCTGAACCTGCACGGCCGGGACCTCGACGCGCTGAAGGACCCCGCGCTGCAGGCCAAGCTGGCCGAGGGGCTGCAACGCGCCGCCTGGAACGAGGAGCTGGAGGCGCAGGCCGACGGCGTGGGCGACGCCGTGGTGTTCAGCCAGCGCGCCACCAGCGTCGCCAGCACCTACGAGATCCTGGGCAACGCGGTGCTGCGCCGCGTCGTCACCAAGGCGCTCGGCCTGCCCGAGCAGATCGTCAACCAGTCGGTCGAGGCGCAGCGCCGCGCCATCGAGAGCCGGCTGGACGTGGCGAAGCTGGGCGACCCGCGCCAGGTGCAGCGCCTGGCCGAACGCTACCTGGCCGCCAAGGATCTGGAGGCGGCCTCCGCCACCGCGGCCGGCGGCGCCGCCTCGCCCTGGGCGGCCGCGGCGGCGGCGCGCGGCATCACCTTGCTGCTGTGATCCTCGCCGCGCAGCTGGGCGGCGCGGTAGGCGCGCAGCTCCTGCTCGGTCGGGCTGGTGCGCGTCACCTCGCCGCCGGCGCCGCGGAACTCCACCACCAGCAGGTTCAGCGCCGGGTCCACCCGCAGGCGCGGGTTGGGGCCGGGGCTGGCGTCCGGCGCGGACTCCGGCGCCGCGGCGGCGGGCGGCGAGGCGCGCCCGGCGGGCCGGGACGGCAGGATGGGCGGAAGGGGGGCGATATCCATGGCGGGCTCCGGTCCCACCATCGGAGACGAAGGTGAAGAAACCGTGAAGGGCCGCGGCATGGAACGGCGCCAAGGCCGCTGGCCACGCGCCCTTGCCCGCACCGGGCCGGGCGGCCGCGGCTTTTCGGCTTGCCCCGGGGCGGCTAGACCAGGGGCGACCGCGAAAGAAGGGGAAACGCCATGACCGACTACGCCGAGGGCAAGATCCTCGCCCGCGCCGAGGGGGGCGTGGGCACCATCACCTTCAACCAGCCCGAGAAGCGCAACGCCATGTCCATCGGCATGTGGGACGGCATGGCCGAGGCGCTGGACGCCTTCGCCGCCGACGCCGCGGTGCGCTGCGTCGTGCTGGAAGGCGCGGGCGGCAAGGCCTTCGTCTCGGGCGCCGACATCTCCCAGTTCGAGAAGACGCGCTCGGACGCCGAGGCGCAGAAGCACTACAACGCCAAGACCAGCCACGGCCGCGCCCGGCTGGCCGCCTTCCCCAAGCCGGTGATCGCCAAGATCCAGGGCTTCTGCATGGGCGGCGGCCTGGGCATCGCCATGTCCTGCGACATGCGCATCTGCGGCGCGGGCAGCGAGTTCGGCATCCCCGCCGCGAAGCTCGGCATCGCCTACGGCTTCGACATGGTGAGCAACCTGGTGGACCTGGTCGGCCCGGCGCACGCCCACTTCATCCTGATGACCGGCGGGCGCATCACCGCGGCCGAGGCGGAGCGCATGGGGCTGGTCAACAAGGTGGTGCCGGCCGAGGGCCTGGACGCCGAGGTCGCGGCCATCACCGCCACCATCGCCGCCAACGCCCCGCTCTCCCTGCTGGCCAACAAGCGCACGGTGCGCGCCGTCCTGGCCGACCCGGCGGAGCGCGACATGGCCGCCATCGCCGCCGCGCAGGATTCCTGCTTCGACAGCGCCGACTACCGCGAGGGCCGGCGCGCCTTCATGGAGAAGCGCAAGCCTTCCTTCACCGGGGCCTAGTAGATTCCCGCTGGAATCACCGCGTGAAATGACCATCTATGCGGGCGGGGCATCCCTGCCCTGCCCCGGATAGGAAGCCAGCACCCCTTGGACGGCATGCCGAACGCCTCGCACGAGGCGCCGATCTCCCGCATCGTGACCGAGGTCGCGGCCCAGTTCCCCGGGGCACGCATCTCGCTGGGCGACATGGCCGAGGCCTTCGGGGACCGCGCCTTCGGCCTGCTGATCCTGCTGCTGTGCCTGCCTTCGCTGCTGCCGGGCATGGCGAGCGTCTTCGGCATCCCCATGCTGATCCTGGGCGCGCAGATGGGCATGGGCCGCCGCGTGCCCCGGCTGCCCGCCTTCATCGCGCGCCAGACCATCCGGCGGGAGGACCTGCTGCGCCTGTCCGACGCCTCCTCCGGCTGGATTGGCAAGGTGGAGCGCATCGTCCGCCCGCGCCCGGGCTTCTGGACCGGCCCCTTCGGCGACCGCATCGTGGGCTGGCTCACGGTCTATTGCGCCATCATGCTCATCCTGCCCGGGCCGGGCACCAACGCCCCGCCGGCCTTCGGCAACATCGTCATGGCGCTGGGGGTGGTGGAGCACGACAGCCGCACCATCGGCATCGGCGCCCTGCTGACCTTCCTGGGCTGCCTGTTCGCCACGGTGGTCATCCTGGTGCTGCTCTGGGCCGGCACCGCCGCGCTGGGGTGGATCTTCTGATCGCGCTGGTGGAGGCGGAGGTCGCCCCACCGCTGCTGGTGGGCGCCACCCCGCTGGGGGAGCGCCGCGTCATCCCCATCACCGGCGGCCGCGTCCGTGGCCCGGAGCTGAACGGCGAGGTCCTGCCCGGCGGCGCCGACTTCCAGCTGATCCGCCCCGACGGCGTGGCGGAGATCGAGGCGCGCTACGTGCTGCGGCTGGATGACGGCGCTCTGGTCTACGTGGTCAACCGCGGCCTGCGCACCGCCGCCCCGGAGGACATGGCCCGGCTGCTGCGCGGCGAGCCGGTGCCGCCGGAGCGCGTGTACTTCCGCACCGCGCCGGTGTTCGAGACCGCCGCCCCCCGTCTGGACTGGCTGCACCGCACGCTGTTCCTGGGCCATGGCGAGCGGCGGCCGGACCGCGTGCTGATCCGCATCGAGCGGGCGTGACGCCCGCCACACGGGAGGGGAGAACCAGAATGACCATCACCCGCCGCGCCGCGCTCGGCGCCGCCCTGGCCGCGCCGGCCCTGACGGCACCCGCCCAGGCGCAGGCGCCGGGCCTGCCCGACCGCCCGGTGCGGCTGGTGCTGGGCTTTCCCGGCGGCACCGGCCCCGACCTGGTGGCCCGCCTGCTGGTCGACGGGCTGCGCGAGGCCCTGCCGGCCGGGCTGGTGGTGGACAACCGCCCCGGCGCCGCCGGCGCCCTGGCGGCGCAGGAGGTGGCGCGCGCCGCGCCGGACGGCACCACGCTGCTGCTGGGCGACGTGTCGCAGCTGGCCATGGCGCCGGCCACCTACGCCCGCCTGCCCTACGACCCGCTGCGCGACTTCGCCCCGGTGGGCGAGGTCGCGGCCATCGACTTCGCGCTGGTGGCACCGGCCAGCCTGCCCACGCCCGACCTCACCGCCTGGCGCGGCTGGGCGGCCGGGCGGCGCCCGGTGTTCCTGGGCACCTTCGGCGCCGGCACCCCCGGCCACTTCGCCGCCGCCCTGCTGGCGCGCGAATGGGGCCTGGCGGCGGAGGCCGTGCATTTCCGCGCCACCGGCGACGCCATGACCGCGCTGCTGAACGGCGAGGTGCAGGGCATGTTCGGCACCGTGGCGCTGGTGGCGCCGCACGTGCGCGCCGGCCGCCTGCGCGCGCTGATGACCACCGGCCCGGCCCGCATCGCCGTGCTGCCCGAGGTACCGGCCGCCGCCGAGGCCGGCCTGCCCGCCCTGTCCATCGAGGCCTGGTTCGCCCTGGTGGCCCCCGCCGGCACCCCTGCCCCGCTGCTGGCGGCCTGGGAGGCGGCGGTGCGCCGCGCCATGGAGGCGCCGGCTCTGCGCGCCCGGCTGGCCGAGGCCGGCTTCCGCCCCACCGCCCGCGGCGCCGCCCCCTTCGCCGCCATGTGGCGGGAGGAGGCGCAGCGCTGGGCGCAGGTGGTGCGCGCCACCGGCTTCCAGGCGCTGGAGTGACGCGCCCTCAGAACCGCAGCGTCAGCGCCGGCACGTAGGAGATCAGCAGCAGCACGGCGACGGCCACGGCGAAGAAGGGCCACAGCGCGCGCACCGTCTCGCCCATCTGCGCGCGCGCCAGGGTGGAGGAGATGAACAGCGTCGTTCCCACCGGCGGGGTGTAGAGGCCGATGCCCAGGTTGATCACCATCATCAGCCCCAGCTGCAGCGGGTCCATGCCGATCTGCCCCGCCAGCGGCAGGAACACCGGCGTCAGCAGCAGGATGGCCGTCCCACAGCACGGCGACGCCCGATGCGATGACCAGCGCGTGAGCCACCGTCACCACCGCCATCATCAGGCCCAGGAAGGCGAGGACGAGGCTCATGGCACCGCGGTTTCCCCGCCCTCGCGCGGCAGCCCCTCGGGGCCCAGCAGCGCGACGCGCAGCATGTTGGTCAGCGTGCCGGCCACCAGCAGGGCGCAGCCCGCCGCGACGGCCCGGTAGCAGTGCGAGCCCGCCAGCCCCTGCCGGCGGTGCGGCGCGCGGCCGGCGCCAACCGCAGCGCCGAGGGCGCCTATGTGCTGCGCGAGCCGCAAGGCGGGCGCGACGTCACGCTGCTCGCCACCGGCTCGGAGGTCGCGCTGGCCCTGGCGGCGAGCGACCTGCTGGAAGCCGAGGGGCTGCGCGCCGCCGTCGTCTCCATGCCCTGCTGGGCGCTGTTCGAGGCGCGCCCGGCGGCCGAGCGCGCCGCCGTGCTGGGCACCGCGCCGCGCCTGGGCATCGAGGCGGCGGCGCGGCTGGGCTGGGACCGCTGGACCGGCGAGGCCGGCGGCTTCCTGGGCATGGCCGGCTATGGCGCATCCGGCGCCGAGGCGGACCTCTGGCGGCATTTCGGCCTGACGCCGGCCGATGCGGCGCGGGCGGCGAAGGCGCTGCTGGCCGGGCCGCCCAGCGCGCGAACCGCGGCGACGGCAACCTCGCCGCGGTGAAGCGCCACCTCGGCAGGACGGGAGCAGGGGGCGGCCCGGTTCAGGGCAGGCGCCGCAGCAGGGCGCGCAGCCGGGGCGCGGCCGCGCGCGCCGCCGCGGCCTCGATGGCGCGGTAATCCTCCACCAGCCGCCGGCCGGCTTCGGTCAGCCGCGCGCCGCCGCCGCCGGCGCCGCCCGGCGCGGCCTGCACCGCCGCCTCGCCCAGCAGGCGGTTGGTGGCGTCCACCAGGTCCCAGGCGCGCTTGTAGCTCATGCCCAGCGCCCGCCCGGCGGCGGAGATGGAGCCCTCGTGCCCGATGGCCTCCAGCAGCGCCACCTTGCCCGGGCCGATGCGGCCGCCCGGCAGGTCCAGGCGCAGGCTCAGCGCGGCGCGCGTCATCCCGGCCCCCGGTGGTCGAAGGTGACGGCCTTCACCAGCGCCCAGACCGGCTGGCCGGGGCGCAGCGCCAGCTCCGCCACCGCCTCGCCCGACACGCGCGCCAGCAGCACGGAGGGGCCGACGGCCAGCCGCAGCAGCGCCTCGCCGGGGCCGCCGGGGCCGATGGCGGCCAGCACGGCGGGCAGCGCGTTGCGGATGGACAGGCCGCGCGGCTCCTCCGTGGCCACTGCCACGTCGCGCGCGCGCAGCCGCACCCGCAGCCGCGCGCCGGGCGGGCCGGGGTGGCCGGTGGCGCGCAGCTCGCCCCCGGGGAAGCGCAGCCGCGCCAGCGGGCCGGCCTCCAGCACCTCGCAGGGCAGCAGCACGCCGGCGTCGCGCCGCGCCGCCAGGGGGCCGCCGGGGCGCGCCGCCACCTCCTCCACCGGGCCGTGGTCAGCGACGCGGCCGGCCTCCAGCAGCACCAGGTGATCGGCCAGGGCGTCCACCTCCTCCAGCGCGTGCGTCACGTAGAGCATGGGCACGGCGGCGGCGTCGCGCAGCCGGGCCAGGAAGGGCAGCACCTCGGCGCGGCGGGCGGCGTCCAGGCTGGCCAGCGGCTCGTCCAGCAGCAGCAGGCGCGGGCGGGCCAGCAGGGCGCGGCCCAGCGCCACCCGCTGCCGCTCGCCGCCCGAAAGGCCCCAGGGGCGGCGGCGCAGCAGCGCCCCCAGGCCCAGCAGCGCCACCACCTCCTCCAGGGCCGGGCCGGGTTCCGCCGGCGGGGCGCGGCGCAGGCCGTAGCGCAGGTTGGTTTCCACGCTCAGGTGCGGGAACAGCCGGGCGTCCTGGAACACCAGGGCGCAGCGCCGGCGCTCGGGCGGCACGAAGACGCCGCGCGCGGTGTCCAGCAGCGCCTGCCCGCCCAGCGCCACCCGCCCGGCCTCGGGCCGCAGCAGCCCGGCGACCGCGGCCAGCACGGAGGACTTGCCGCAGCCCGAGGCGCCGAAGATCGCCGTCACCCCGCGCGGCGGGGCCGCGAAGGCGGCGTCCAGCGCGAAGCCGCCGGGGGCGAAGCGGTGGCGCAGCGCCACCTCGATCACGCCGCGCGCCCCAGCCAGCGGCCCATGCGCCGCGCGATCACCTCCGCCAGCAGCAGCCCGGCGACGGCCAGGGTGAAGGACACCGCCGCCAGCCGCGCCGCCACCGCCTCGCCGCCCGGGGTCTGGGTGGCGCTGTAGATGGCCAGCGGCAGGGTCTGCGTCTCGCCGGGGATGTTGGAGGCGAAGGTGATGACGGCGCCGAACTCCCCCAGCCCGGCGGCGAAGGCGGTCACCGCCCCGGCCAGGATGCCGGGCGACATCAGCGGCAGCGTCACCGTCACGAAGCGGTCCAGCCGGCCGGCGCCCAGGGTGGCCGCCGCCTGCTCCAGCCCGCGGTCCACGCCCTCCAGCCCCAGCCGCACCGCGCGCACGATCAGCGGAAAGGACATCACGGCGGTGGCCAGCGCCGCGCCCTCCGTGGTGAACACCAGCCGCACGCCGAACCAGGCGTGCAGCGGCGCGCCGATCGGCCCGCGGATGCCCAGCAGCATCAGCAGCCCCCAGCCCACCACCACCGGCGGCACCACCAGCGGCAGGTGCACCAGCGCGTCCAGCAGCGCCCGGCCGGGGAAGCGCCGCCGCGCCAGCAGCCAGGCCACCGCCACCGCCGGCGCCAGCGAAAGCGCGACGGAGCGCGTCGCCACCTCCAGGCTCAGCCGGACGGCCTGCCATTCCTCGGGCTGGAGGATCACCGCGGCAGGGTGAAGCCGAAGCGCCGCCAGGTGTCCGCCGCCTCCGGCCCGCGGGCGAAGTCCAGGAAGGCGCGGGCGGCCCCGTTGCCCGCCGCGCGGCGGGTCAGCGCGAAGGGATAGGTGATGGGGGCGTGGCTGTCCGGCGGAAAGGCCGCCACCACCCGCACCCCGCGCGAGGCGGCGGCGTCGGTGGCGTAGACGATGCCCAGCGGCGCCTCGCCGCGCTCCACCAGCAGCAGGGCGCCGCGCACGTTGTCGGCGCGGGCCAGGCGCGGCGCCACCGCTTCCCACGCGCCCATCCAGCCCAGTGCCGCCTGGGCGTAGCGGCCCACCGGCACGTGCGCGGGGTCGCCAGTGGCCAGGCGGCCGTCGGGGCCCAGCAGGGGCAGCAGGTCGGTGCCGCGCGCCAGCGTCGCCTCGGCGCGCGAGGCGGCGGGCGCCACCAGCACCAGCGCGTTGCCCAGCGGCGAGGAGCGCGTGCCCTCGGCCAGCAGGCCGCGCTGCTGCAGGTAGTCGGCCCAGGGCTCGTCCGCGCTCATGAACAGGTCGGCCGGCGCGCCCTGCTCGATCTGGCGCGCCAGGGCGGAGGAGGCGGCGAAGCTCAGCCGCGGGGCGGGGTGGCCGCGCGCCGCCCATTGCGCCGCCACCTCGCGCAGGGCGTCGGTCAGCGAGGCGGCGGCGAAGACGGTGACGGCCTCCTGCGCGCGGGCGGCGGCGGGCAGCAGCGGCAGCGACAGGAACAGGCGGCGCAGCATCGGCGGCTCTCCCAGGGCGTCGTATCCGGATGAATACAGGGCCCCGGCCGCCGGGGGAAGCCGCGCGTCACGCCGGCCCGGCGGCGGCGCGGCCCTGCAGCTCCTGCCACAGCCGCGGGTCGCGGTCGTAGAAGTCGGGGCGCAGCTGCACGCGGCCCTCCGCGTCGGCGAAGGCGGTCTGGTACACCAGGAACACCGGCACCGGCGCCGGCAGGTCCAGCCGGTGGGTGACGCCGCGGGCGATCTCCGCCTCCACCGCCGCCATCGGCCGGCGCATCAGCAGCGACGCCAGCTCGCGCGGCTTCTCCACCCGGATGCAGCCGTAGCTCAGGCGCCGGGCGCCGCGGCTGAAGAACTCGCGCGCGGGCGTGTCGTGCAGGAAGACGTCGAAGCGGTTGGGCATGTCGAACAGCAGCACGCCCAGCCCCGCGCCCGGCCCGGGGCGCTGCTCCACCTCGCCGTTGTCGCGCAGCACCATGTTGCGCCGCTCCAGGTAGGTGGGGTCCTGGGCCAGCCGGGGCAGGATGTCGCGCTCCACGATGTCGGCCGGCACCACCCAGGGCGGGTTGAAGAAGATGCCCTCCACCATCGCCTGCAGCTCCGGGCTCTGCTCGCGCTCGCCCTCGCCGCCCACCACCACGCGGCAGGACAGCGCCGGCTCCCCGCCCTGGAACAGCGTGAGCTGCTGGTCGGCGACGTTGACCCAGATGCGGTCGAGCGGCAGGCGGCGCGGCAGCCAGCGCTGGCGCTCCAGGTTCACCTGCAGCGGGCGCAGGCGGCCGGGCGGCCCGCCGCCGGCCAGCACGGCGCCGGCCAGGGCGGCGCGCAGCGCGGCATAGGCGGGGGCGTCGGGCGCCAGCTCCTCCAGCGCCGCGTCCGCCGCCCGGCCCGCCGCCACGGCGCCCAGCGCCGATTCGACGTCGCGCGGCGGCGGCGCCAGCGTCTCGGCGGGGCGGCGGCGGCCGGCGGGCACCCGGCCATGGGCCAGCGCGTCGGCGTAGGACAGCGCGGCCGCCGAGAGCAGCAGCTCGCGCTCCAGCGGCGGCAGCCCCGCCCGGCGGATCAGCGCCGCCGCGTGGAAGGCGGAAGGGTCCAGGCCGTGCCGGTTGGCGCTGGCCACCGCCGCGGTCAGCGCCGCCGCCTGCTCCGGGCGCGATTCCCACACCGGCTGGAAGCCGTGCCGGGCGTAGAATCGGCGCAGCGGCGCGGCGTCCAGCGACTCGCCGGCGATGGTCAGCACGCGCGGGCCGTCGCGCAGCAGGGCCAGCTCCGGCTCCGGCTCGGGCGGCGGGGGGACCCAGGCCATCAGCGCGGGCGCGGGCATGGGCGCGGGCGGGCGCGGTGGCGGCGGCGCCTCCGTGGCGCAGCCAGCCACGGCCAGGGCGGCCACCAGCCCCCGCCGCGACACCCCGCCCCGCCCCGCCTCCTCGCCCTCGCGCATCATTCCCCGCGACCTCCACGTCCACATGCAACCAACTCAGAACTTGACCGCTTCCAGAAGGTTGACGTCCAATCCCGGACGTCCACCCACTTCTCAAGGAGAATCCCATGCGCGTCACCCTCCGTCAGCTGACCCGCCTGGCCCCCGCGGCCGCCCTGGCGCTGTCCTCCACCGTGCTGCTGGCCGCCTGCGCGCAGGAGCCGGCCCGCCCCGCCCCCGTGGCCACCACCGTCTCGCCCGCCCCGGCGCCGATGATGGCCCCGGCCCCTGCCCCGGTGCCGCGCGCCCGCGGCTGACCCCCCCGGAAGGCGGCCCGCCCGCCGGGACGGGCCGCCTTCGCCCCTGCTTCTCTGCCGGCGCTTGCCGCCCGCCTCGGTGCGCGCCGCTGCCTTGCCGGCCCTGCCCCGGGCAGCCCCTTCCTTCCGCATCCGGCTGGCCGCCCCCTTTCCCCAAAGGCCTTTGCCCTCGGCAACGCTTCCCTTGCCGACGATGTTCCTATTATGTTCGTCATGCCATGCGAGTCGCCCCACCCCCCCTCGCCGATCTGCGCGCCCGCCTGGAGCGGCTGGAGCGCGCCTCCCCCGGCCAGCGCCCCTTCGCCGTGCTGCCCTTCGGCCACCCGGGCGTGGATGCCGCCCTGCCCGGCGGCGGCCTGCCGCTGGGCGCCCTGCACGAGGTGACGGGCACGGGCGAGGAAGCCGAATGGGGCGCCGCCGCCGCCCTGTTCGTGGCGGGGGTGCTGGCCCGCCTGCCCGGCCCGGTGCTGTGGGTGCTGGCGCGCCACGACCTCTTCGCCCCCGGCCTGGCCGGCGCCGGCCTGCCCCCCGCGCGCCTGCTGCACGCCGAGATGGGCGACGAGCGCCGCGTGCTGCCGGCCATGGAGGAAGGGCTGCGCGAGCCCGGCCTGGCCGGCGTGGTGGGCGAGGTGACGGGCGCCGTGCCGCTCACCGCCACCCGCCGCCTGCAGCTCGCCGCCGGGCGCTCCGGCAGCATGGCGCTGCTGCTGCGCCGCGCCCGGGGCGGGCCGGAGGCGGCGGCCGCGCCTTCCGCCGCGCTGACCCGCTGGCGCATCGCCGCCCTGCCCGGCGCCCCCCCGGTGCCGGACGCGCCGGAGGTGGAAGGGCTGGGCCGCGCCCGCTGGCGGCTGGAGCTGTGGCGGGTGCGCGGCGGCGCGGGCGGAACATGGGTGGTGGAGGCGTGCGATGCGCAGGGTCGTCTCGGTGTGGTTCCCGACATTGCCGACCGACCGGCTGCGCCGCCGCCCCGGCGCGCCACCGGCTGAGCAGCCGCTGGTGACGCACGGGCACGACGGCCGGCGCGAGGTGGTGGCCGCCGCCTGCCGCGCCGCCCTGGCGCTGGGCCTGCGCCCCGGCCTGCCGCTGGCCGAGGCGCGCGCGCGCATCCCCGACCTGGCGGTGGCCCCGGCCGACCTGGAGGGCGACGCCGCCGCCCTGCGCGACCTCGCCGCCTGGGCGCTGCGCTGGACGCCGCTGGTGGCGCCCGACGCGCCGGACGGGCTGCTGCTGGACGTGACGGGCGCCGCCGCCCTGCACGGGGGCGAGGCCGCGCTGCCCCCCCGGCTGGTGCGCGCCCTGCGCGGCGCCGGGCTGGCGGCGCGCGCCGCCGTGG
>NZ_JBJJBR010000037.1:0-10177 GCF_045449635.1 Sabulicella flocculans
GGCGGCGCGCAGCACGGTGGCGAGGTCCGCCGCGGGCTCGGCGCGGCGGCGCCGGGGCATGGCGGCCCACAGGCTGCGGCCGGCCCAGCCCAGCGGGCGCGTCACCCAGTGGCGGCGGCGCACCCCCACCCGGGCGGCCGCCACGCCGCCCTGCGCGGTGGCCCGCGCCGCCCGCCGCCATTCCAGCGGCGACAGACCGAAGGCGACGTAGAGCGCCACCACCGCCAGCGCCCCCAGCGCCGCCTGGGCGCCCAGCCGGCCGATCGGGCCCAGCAGCGCCTCCAGGTTCACCAGCAGCACGGCCGAAACCAGCGGCCCCGCCGCCCCGGCCGACATGCCCGGCAGCACGGCGAAGGCGGCGGCCAGCAGCGGCATCGCCAGCCCCAGCGCCGCCACGCGCAGCGGCAGCAGCGAGACGCCGCGCCCGGTGAACATGCGCAGCGCCCAGGCCAGCAGCACCAGGGCCGGCAGCCAGGCCGCCCAGCCGAAGCCCTGCACCAGCACGTCCGACACATGCGCCCCCAGCCGCCCGGCCAGGTTGCGCGGCGCGCGGTCGGTGGCGGTGGACAAGGAAGGGTCGGCCGGGTCGTGGCTGGCCACGGCGGCGGCCAGCACCAGCCCGCCCACGCCCAGCACCACCCCGCCCAGCTCGTTCAGCCGGCGGCGGATGGCGGCCCGCACGGCGGGCGAGGCGAAGCGCGCGAAGCCGGACAGCGGGGCATCGGCGGTGGTCTGCGACATGCGGGCCATGGCCTTCGGGGGGAAGGTGGGAACGGCCGGGGGGAGGCGCAGCCTAGCAGATGGCGCGCCGCCCTTCCACCATCACGCCGCCAGCGCCTGCGCCTTCGCCCGCCCATGCGGGCAGTCGCCGTGCTGGCGCGGGCATTGCCGGGCGCCGGCGAAGGAGCACAGGCTGCGCCCGCCGCCCAGCGCGCCCCTGGCCAGGGCGGCCAGGGCGGCGATGAAGCCGGGGTCGCTGTTCTGCGCCGGCACGCGGAAATAGCCGGGCACGCCCAGCTTGTCGGCTTCCTCGCGGTACTCGACGTCCAGCTCCACCAGCGTCTCGCTGTGCTCGGAGACGAAGGCGATCGGCACCAGCAGGATGGCCGCCTTGTCGTGCGCCGCGCGCTCGATCTCCGCCTCGGTGGAGGGGCCGATCCATTTCTGCGGCGTCACGCGCGACTGGTAGCAGATGGTGGCATCCGCCTCCGGCGTGCGCAGGTGGCGCGTCACCGCGGCCACCGTCTGCTCCACCTGCCATTGGTAGGGGTCGCCCGCCTTCACGATGCTCTCGGGCAGGCCATGGGCGGTCCATAAAATGCGCAGCGGCACCGCCGGGTCCAGCTCCGCCCGCGCCTTGTCATAGGCCGCCTGCACCATGCGCGCGGTGGCGGCGGCATAGGCGCCGTCCGAGTGGAAGCAGCACAGGGTGGTGGTGGGCACGGACAGGCCCGCCTTGGCGCAGGCCTCCTCCCACGCCGTCACGCTGCTGCCGGTGGTGGTGGTGGAGAACTGGGGATACAGCGGCAGCAGCAGCGCCTCGTCCGGCGCCCAGGCCTTCACCTGCGCCGCCACCTCGTCGCTCATCGGGTGCCAGTAGCGCATGCAGACGAAGGAGCGGTACTCGAGCTCCCCGCCGTCGTTCAGCGCGGCGTCCAGGGCCTGGCCCTGCGCCTGGGTCAGCTCCAGCAGCGGGGATTTCCCGCCCAGGATCATGTAGTTCTCCAGCGCCGGCTTGGTGCGGCGCCAAGCGATCAGCTTGGCCAGCCAGGGGCGCACGAAGCCCGGCACCCGCAGGATGGCCGGGTCGGCGAACAGGTTCTCCAGGAAGGGGCGGACGCTGGCGGGGGCGTCAGGCCCCCCCAGGTTCAGCAGGACGATGGCGACGCGGCGAGGCATGGCACTGCACATACCCCCGCCCGGCCACGGTTCAACCCCTCGCGCCCCCGTCACGCGGCGCGCAGCCGCTGGGTCACGTCCTCCAGCGCCGCGCGCAGGCGCCGCTCCTCGCCGCCCAGCTCGCGGCCGATGTGCAGCAGCTCCTCCGCACGCTCGCCGGTGCGGGCGGCGGTGGCCGAGACCTCGCCCACCACCTCGGACAACTCGCGCGTGCCGCCGGCCGCCTGCTGCACGCTGCGGGCGATCTCGCGCGTCGCGGTTCCTTGCTCCTCCACCGCGGCGGCGATGGCGGCGCTGATGCCGTCCAGCTCGCCGATCGCCCCGCCCACCTCGTGGATCGCCTCCACCGCCGCCGCGGTCGCGGACTGCATGGCGTTGATCTGCGCGGCGATCTCCTCCGTCGCCTTCGCCGTCTGGGCGGCCAGGGCCTTCACCTCGCTCGCCACCACCGCGAAGCCCTTGCCGGCGTCGCCGGCGCGGGCGGCCTCGATGGTGGCGTTGAGCGCCAGCAGGTTGGTCTGCCCGGCGATGTCGCCGATCAGGCGCAGCACCTCGCCGATGCGCTGGCTGCTGTCGGCCAGCCCGGCGACGGTGGCATCGGTGCGGGCCGTGCGCTCCACCGCGCGACGCGCCGCCTCCGCGGCTTGGGCCACCTGGCGGCCGATCTCGCCCACGCTGGCCGAAAGCTGCTCGCCCGCCGCGGCCACGGTGCTCACCTGGCCGGATGCATCGTCGGCGCTGCCGGACGCGCGGCCGGCCAGGGCCTTGGCCTCCTCCATCGCGACGCGCAGCGCCTCGCCCCCGGTGGCCAGGCGCGCGGCGCTGGCACTCAGCGCCCGGCTGACCCCGCCCAGCTCCTCGTCCAGCCGGTCGGCCACGCGGGCCATGGCGGCGCGGCGCTCCTCCTCCGCCGCGATGGCCAGGCGCTCGCCTTCCGCGCGCAGCCGGGCGCGCTCCGCCGTCACGCCGCGCAGCATCTCGGCCGCCCCGGCGATCTCGCCGATCTCGTCGGTGCGGGCGCGGTGCGGGACGGGGGCCTCCACCTCGCCATCGGCGATGCCCCGCAGCCGCGCGCCCACCGCCGCCAGCGGTCCGGCGATGCCGCGCGCCAGCCACAGCGCGCCGCCCAGCGCCGCCAGCAACAGGGCGGACAGCGCGCCCAGCAGGGTCCAGTTGTCCTTGCGGGCGGCAGCCTGGGCTGCCTCCGTGTCGCGCCACACCTCGATCACTCCCACGACCTGGCCAGACAGGGCGCGCAACGGCAGGGCGCGCGCCACGCCAGCCTGGGTGCCCAGGGCCAGGGGCGCCGTCACCTCCTGCCCCTCGAAGGCGGCCGCGCGCTCCCCCTCGCCCAGCAGCGCACCGCCGCCGTGCGAGGAGCCGACCAGGGCGAAGCCGGCGCCGTCGCGCCGGTGCAGCGCCACATGGGCGCCGGTCTGGGCATGCAGCCGCGCGGTCAGCGCCGGGCCGAGGGCCGCGCCGACATCCACCACGCCGACCAGCCGCCCGCCCGCCGTCACCGGCGCGGCGCCGAACACCGCCAGGCTGTCGCGTCCGGGTTCCAGGCCCGCCGCCGCCTCGCTGCGCTCCATGGCGCGGCGCACCGTCTCGCGCCGCGGCACCACCAGGTCGCCGGAGGCAGCGGGCGCGTGGGCGCGGGCCAGGGCCACGCCGGGCGGCGAAAAGACGCTGACCAGCGTGGCGCCGTAGTCGCGCACCAGCGCCGCATGGGGCGGGGCCAGCACGGCCAGCGCCGCCGCGCGGTCCCCCGCGGCCAGCGCCCGGGCCAGGGCGGGATCGGCCGCCAGGACGCGGGCGGCGCGCAGGGCGGAGGCGGCCTCCGCCTCCAGCGCCGCATTCACGGCAGCCACTGTGCCGGCGATCGCCGTCCGCTCCTCCTGCCGCGCCATGCGCTCGCCCATCCACAGGGCGACGCCGCCGATGGCGCCGCCCGTGAGCAGCGCCACCCCGCCGATGGCGGCCAGCAGCCGCAGCCGCATCCCGATGCGCATCCCATGCTCCTTGTCAGGTCGCGGGCATGATCGGCGCGAAAGATGAACTTTCTGTTAGTCGCCGCGCACGAGCCGCACCAGCGCCTCCACATGCGCGATGGGCGTCACCTGCTCGACGCCGTGGC
Source organism: Sabulicella flocculans (assembly GCF_045449635.1). NCBI lineage: Bacteria > Pseudomonadati > Pseudomonadota > Alphaproteobacteria > Acetobacterales > Acetobacteraceae > Sabulicella > Sabulicella flocculans. The sequence goes on from NZ_JBJJBR010000037.1 coordinate 4,037, forward strand.
CCAGGTTGAACACGTGCGGGCGGCCGCGCAGCGCCGCCAGGATGCGCCGCGCCTCGCGCTCCAGCGCCGCGCCGCCGGCCACCAGCGCCTCCGGGTCCAGGTTGCCCTGCAGGGCGATGCCGGGCGGCACGTTCGCCGCCGCCCATTCGGGGTCCATCGCCGTGTCCATCGCCACCGCCTGCATGCCCGTGGCCCGCGCATAGGGCGCCAGGGCCGGCCCGGCCAGGCGCGGGAAGCCGATCATCGGCAGGGCGGGGAAGCGGGCCTTCACCGCGGCGCGGATGCGCGCCGCCGGGGCGATGACGAAATCCCGGAAGGCGGCCGGCGGCAACTGCCCGGCCCAGCTGTCGAACAGCATCAGCGCCTCCGCCCCCGCCTCTGCCTGGGCCAGCAGGTAGGCGATGGTCGCCTCCTCCAGCCGGGCCAGGATGGCGCCGAACAGCACGGGGTCGGCGTGCATCATGCGCCGGGCGTGGTGGAACTCGCCGCCGCCCTTGCCCTCGATCATGTAGCAGCCGACCGTCCAGGGCGCGCCGGCGAAGCCGATCAGCGCCACGCCGGGGTGGTGCTGCGCCAGCAGGGCGCGGGTGCGGCGCACCGTGCCCATGATGGGCTCGGCCTTCGCCGCCGCCCCCGCCACGTCCAGCGCCTCCAGCCCGGCGCGGTCGCGGATGGGGGGCAGGCGCGGGCCTTCCCCTTCCGCGAAGGTCAGCCCCTGGCCCATCGCCCAGGGCACGATCAGGATGTCGCTGAACAGGATGGCGGCGTCCATGCCGTAGCGGCGCACCGGCTGCACCGTCACCTCCGCCGCCATCTCCGGGTCCAGGCACAGCTGCATGAAGGAGCCGGCCTGGGCGCGGGTGGCCTTGTACTCGGGCAGGTGCCGCCCGGCCTGGCGCATCAGCCACACTGGCGGGGGGTCCAGCGCCTCGCCGGCGAGGACACGGAGCAGGGGCTTGTCCGACATGGCGCGCCTTATCCCTTCAAAGCTTGAAAAGAAGAAGAGTCTGTGGGGGTTGATGGGGCCTGTGGATGATGGGGACGCAACCGGCGCGCGAAGATTCCACAGGCTTGTCCACAGGCTGGCGCCGCGCCGGACTCGGCAGAAGGCCGCCCTTCGCGCGGGGACTCCCCCGTCATCCACAGGGCAGGCGGGGATTCCATCCCCCTGTGCGCCGGGGTGCGCGGGTTGTCCACCGGATTCCCCGGCGGCTGGCGGCGGGGCGTTTTCACCCCCACAATCCCCACCCCATCCACACCCACTCCCCTGGCCATCCACACCCCATGCCCGCACGCCAGACCAACCTGCACCTCGTGAGCGACAGCACGGGCGAGACGCTGAACTCCATGGCCCGCGCCGTGCTGGCCCGCTTCGACGACGCGGGCGTGGTGCAGCACCGCTGGTTCCTGGTGCGCTCGCGCATGAACCTGGACCGGGTGATCGAGGGGCTGGAGCACGAGCCGGGGCCGGTGATCTTCACCCTGGTGGACAGCTCGCTGCGCCACACGCTGGAGGAGACGTGCCACCGGCTCGGGGTGCCGCACGTCTCGCCGCTGGACGCCATCACCCAGATGCTCCAGGCCGAGTTCGGCGCCCGTCCGAAGGAGAAGCGCGCCGCCCAGCACGTGATGGACGCCGACTACTTCCGCCGCATCGACGCCATGCACTACGTGCTGGCCCATGACGACGGCCAGGGCACGGCGGGCATCCGCAACGCCGACCTGGTGCTGGTGGGCGTCTCGCGCTCCTCCAAGACGCCCACCTGCTTCTATCTGGCCAACCGCGGCATCAAGGCGGCCAACATCCCCCTGGTGCCCGGCGCCCCCCTGCCGCCCGAGCTGGCGGACCCGCCCTGCCCGGTGGTGGGGCTGACCATCGACGCCGCCTCGCTGATCGACATCCGCCGCAACCGGCTGAAGATCATCGGCGCCGGCGGCGTGCGCCAGGCCGAAACCGACTACGTGGACCCGGAGGCGGTGAAGGCGGAGATCCTGGCCGCCCGCCGCCTGTGCGCCGCGCGCGGCTGGCCGGTCATCGACGTCACCCGCCGCTCCATCGAGGAGACGGCGGCGCTGATCATGCAGCAGGTGGAGCTGTGGCACGCCCGCCGCGGCAACGGCCCCGAGGCCGCGCCGGAGGACCCGGCGGCCGCGGTGCTGGGCACCGCCGCGCCCGATGGCCGCGGGGCGCCGCCCGGCGGCCCGGGCCAGGGCGCCGCCTGATGCGCCTCATCCTCGCCTCGCAGAGCAGCGCCCGGCGCCGGATGCTGGAAGCGGCCGGCGTGCCCTTCGAGGCGCTGCCCGCCCAGGTGGACGAGGCCGCCATCAAGGAAAGCGCCCGCGCCGAGGGGATGGGCGCGCGCGACGCCGCCACCCTGCTGGCCGACGCCAAGGCGGCGCGCATCGCCCGCCGGCACCCGGACGCGCTGGTGATCGGCGCCGACCAGCTGCTGGTGCTGGGCGAGGACTGGCTGGACAAGCCCGAGGACCTGGGCGCCGCCCGCCGCCAGCTGCAGCGCCTGCGCGGCCACCGGCACGAGCTGGTGACCGCCGTGGTCGGCTGGCGCGACGGGCAGCGCGCGTGGCACCACGTCAGCGCTCCGCGCGTGAGCATGCGCGACTTCTCCGACGCCTTCCTGGAGGAGTACCTGGCGCGCGAGGCCGAGCACGTGACCCACTGCGTCGGCGCCTATCGCATCGAGGGGCCGGGGGTGGGGCTGATGCGCGACGTGCAGGGCGACTTCTTCGCCGTGCTGGGCCTGCCGCTGCTGCCCCTGCTGGCTTGGCTGCGCGACACCGGCGCGATCACGGCCTGACGCCGCCTCACTCCCCGATGTTCAGCAGCGCGCCCTTCACCCGCGCCGCCTGGAACTGCGCGCGGAACAGCCAGGCCATCAGCGCCAGCCACAGCGCGTCCAGCGCGAAGGCGGCGCCCAGGTGGCCCCATTCGGCGCGGCCGTCCAGCAGCGCCGCGCGCATCCCCTCGAACACGTGCGCGGCGGGCAGGGCGTAGGCCACCGGCTCCAGCCAGTCGGGCAGGATCGACACCGGGTAGAACACGGCGGCGAAGGGCGTCAGCCCGAACAGGATGGACCAGGCCAGCGCCTCGGCCCCGGCGCCGAAGCGCAGGATCAGCGCCACCACCCCCAGCGCCACCGCCCAGCCCATCATCACCAGCGCGGCGAAGAACAGCACCAGCAGCGGGCCGAGCTGCAGGATGTTGAAGGCGTACAGGAACCAGGCCAGCGCCATGGCCGGCAGCACCGCGATCAGCGTGCGCAACAGCGACAGCGTCATCAGCCCCGCCACCAGCTCCGCCGGCCGCAGCGGCGAGACGAACAGGTGGCCCAGGTTGCGCGACCAGATCTCCTCCAAGAAGCTCAGCGAGAAGCCCATCTGCGAGCGCAGCGCCGCCTCCCACAGCAGCACGCCGCCCAGCAGCACGCCCGCGGCGGCGGAGGCCACGTTGTTCTGCACCCCGGCCAGATAGGCGGTGATGAAGCCCCAGACCACCATCTGCAGGATGGGCCAGTACATCAGCTCGATGATGCGTGGCGGCGAGCGGCGGTACAGCGCGACGTGGCGGTACACCAGGCCCCAGACGCGGCGCAGCGGCCCGCTCATGCCGCCGCCTCCGCCCGCGTGCCGCGCGCGATGTCGAGGAAGACCTGCTCCAGGTCCGCCCGTCCGTAGCGCGCCAGCAGCGCCGCTGGCGTGCCCTGGTCCACCATGCGCCCGCCTTTCAGCATCAGCACGCGGTCGCACAGCCGCTCCACCTCGCCCATGTTGTGCGAGGCGAGCAGGATGGCGCAGCCGGATTCCGCCCGGTACGCCTCCAGCCGGCCGCGCACCCAGTCGCCGGTGTCGGGGTCGAGGGAGGCGGTGGGCTCGTCCAGCAGCAGCAGGGCCGGGCGGTTGATGAGCGACTTGGCCAGGGCCACGCGGGTCTTCTGCCCGGCGGACAGCTCGCCGGCCGGGCGGTCCAGCAGCTCCTCCAGCTCCAGCGCGCGGGCCAGCTCGCCGATGCGCGCTTCCAGCCGCGGCACGCCATAGAGGTGGCCGTACACCCGCAGGTTCTCCCGCACGGAGATGCGGTGCGGCAGGGCGATGTAGGGCGAGGAGAAGTTCATCCGCTCCAGCGCGCGGAAGCGGTCGCGCGCCATGTCGTGCCCCAGCGCCAGGATGCGGCCGGAACTTGGCACCAGCAGCCCCAGCAGCATGGCGATGGTGGTGGTCTTGCCCGCGCCATTGCCGCCCAGCAGGCCCAGCACCTCGCCGGGGGCGATGCTGAAGCTCAGCCCGTCCACCGCGGGCGGGCGGTCGGGCTTGTAGTGCTTGTGCAGCGCCTGGACGTCGAGGGCGGGGGTCATCCCCCCGCAAATGCGCCCCCGGGCGGAAAGTGTCAGCCCCTCAGCAGCCGGCCCTCGAAGGCGGCGATGCCGCGCTGCCAGCCCCAGGCGATGGCGGCCGGCGCGTCCGCCCCGGCCAGGATCAGGCTCGCGCGGTCCCCGGGCAGGGCGGCGTCCAGCGCGGCGCGGGCGGCGGCGCCGTGGCGCAGCCAGGCGGGGGCGAAGCGCAGCCGCAGCAGCGGCAGGCCCATGCGCGCCAGCGGCAGGGACAGCAGCGCGGCCTCCGTCACGCCGTCCAGCCCCAGGGTCCAGCCGCGGAAGCCGGCCCAGCGGCGCAGCCGGGCCCAGGCGCCGGGGTCGGCCAGCGCCTCCTCCCACGGCACCAGCACCGCCAGGGAACGCCGGCCCAGCGGGCCCAGCGCCGCTTCCAGCCGCAGGAAGGCGTCCTCCTCCAGCAGGGGCAGGGCCAGCGGCAGCAGCGGCGCCGTGGCCTGGCGCAGCTCCTCCGGCCGGGCCAGCGTCAGCAGCATGCGGCGCTGGGCGGCGTGGCGGAAGGCGGCTTCCTGCGCCGGGGTGGCGGCCAGGCCGGGCAGCAGGCGCTCCCAAAGGGCGGGCAGGTCGGGGCGCACCTCCTCGCGTGCCGGGGTGGCGGCCTCCGCCCCCGGTTCCAGCCGCCAGGAGGGGCGGCGGCGCAGGTGAGCGGCGATCTCCGCCCCGGCCAGGGCGCGCAGCGCGGCGGCGAACTCGGCCTCCGGCGGGGCGGGGCGGGGGGCGGGCGGCGGGGCGGCGGCGGGCGCGGCGTCCATGCCCAGCGCCGCCTCCACCACCGTCAGCAGCCGCGCGGCCTCCTGCGGCAGGCGCAGCAGGGGCAGCAGCTCCTCCGCCGCGTGCTCGGGCAGCAGCTTGGCCACGGCGGCGCGGGCGGCCAGCAGGTGCTCGCCCGGCGGGGGCGACAGCACCATCAGGTCGCCGCCCGGCAGCTCGTGCAGGCGGCCGCGGGTGGGGCGCAGGGCGGGGGCCAGCGCCTCGCGCAGCAGGCGCAGGTGGCGGGGCTGGCGCTGCTCCCGCGGCAGCAGGGACAGGCGCAGGTGCAGCACCCGCCGCTCGACGCCCGAGGCCGCGCAATCCCGCGCCAGCGCGGCCAGGGCCAGCGCCTCGCGCAGCGGGTCGGCGGTGTCCAGGCCCAGGGCGGCCAGGCCGAGGGCGGCGGCGGGCTGGGTCACGGCGCGCCCTCGTGCAGGGCGGCCGGGGGCGCCCAGTTCGGGCGCGGGCCCAGCAGCACCAGCCGCGGCGGCAGGATGGCGGGCGGGCGCGGCCCGGGTGGGGCCAGCGCCCACAGGGAGGGGTCGCCCATCCAGTCCAGCGCCGCAGGGTCCTCGCCCAGCAGGCCGGGCGCCCAGCCGGCGGCGCGCAGCGCCTCCAGCCGCAGGCGGTCCGTCGCGGCGGGCAGGGGCAGCACGGCCACCGGGGCGCGCGGGTCCTCCGCCCCGCCGCCGCGGCCGGGCGCCGCCGGCGCCTCCGCCGGGACCTGCAGGAACAGGCGCAGCCCGGGGCGCAACGGGATGGCGCCGGCCAGCACGTCGCGCAGCAGGGCGCGGGCGGCTTCCTCCCGCGCGCCGGGGCCGGGGGACAGCAACTGGCCGCGCGCCACCCCGGCGGCGTCCAGCAGGGGGCGCAGCCGCGGGCCGGCGGCGGCGGGGGCCGGGGCGGCCGGCGCCTCCCGCAGCAGGGCGGCGCCTTCGGGCAGGGGGATGCGGCGTGGCTCCTCGCCCAGCGCCTCCGCCATGCGGGC
>NZ_JBJJBR010000038.1:0-9674 GCF_045449635.1 Sabulicella flocculans
GGCGGCCAAGCGCGGGGCGGGGCGCGTCGGCGCGGAGACGAGCTGCGCGCGGGCCGGCGGCTGGACGCGGGCCAAGGCGGGCGCGGCGCGGCGGCCATAGGGCACGGGGGCCGGGGCGCGGGCCGCCGCGACCGCCACCGCCGGCTGGCGCGGCGCGTTCACCATCACGGCGGGGCGGCGGACGCCCATGCGCTCGAAGCCGTCGTCCAGCAGCTCGGCCATGTGGCTGTTGCGCTGGTACCAGGACCCGCCGCCGAACACCGCACCCACCAGGCGCACGCCGTCGCGCTGCGCCGAGGTGACGATGTTGAAGCCGGAGGCGTTGATGTAGCCGGTCTTGATGCCGTCCGCGCCCGGGTAGTCGTGCAGCATGCCGTTGTGGTTGCGGATCATCCGCTGGCCATGGGCGAACTGGGTGACGGCGAAGTAGGCGTAGCGATCGGGGAAGTCGAGAAACAGGCGCCGGCCGAGCAGCGCCATGTCGCGCGCCGTCGTCACCTGGTCGGGATCCGGCAGGCCGGAGGCGTTGCGGAAGGTGGTGCGCGTCATCCCGAGCGAGCGGGCGCGCATGGTCATCATGCGGGCGAAGTTGTCCTCGTCGCCAGCCAGGTGCTCGCCCACGGCGCTGGCCACGTCGTTGGCCGAGCGGGTGACCAGGGCGAGGATGGCGGTCTCGGCGCTGATGGCGCCGCCGGCCGGCACGCCCAGCTTGGAGGGCGGGCGGGAGGCGGCCTCGGCCGAGACGCGGATGGGGGTGGAAAGCTCCACCCGGCCGGCGCGCATCGCCTCGAACAGCATGTAGAGCGTCATCATCTTGGTGAGCGACGCGGGGTGGCGGACCTCGTCGGCGTTCTGCGCCGACAGGACGTTGCCGGTGCGCGCCTCTGTGACGATGGAGGCGTAGCGCGGGCTGTCGGTGAGTTCGGCCAGGGCCGGGGCGGCGGACAGCGTGAGCGCCAAGGCGCCGCCCATGAGGCGACGCGCGAAACCAGCCAAGCCCATGCAGGAAACCCCCCGTTCCATCATCCGGTGCGCGCCCTGCCTCCCCCAAGGAGGGCACCACCGCCTTCCATTCAACACGCGCTGGAACGACCTGTCCAGCGGCTTTCGGCAAAAGCGTGCGATTCCAATGGTTAACGCGTTATTGTGCGCTGCACAAAATTCCGCTTGCCCTGGTCGGTCAGACCGCCTAGATACCGTCTTGCTGCATCGCAGCATTATCTTGCCGTCCCAGGCCCGCCAGGGCTTTCCGGGCGGTGCCAGCGACGGAGAGACCGAACGATGAAGACCCAGGCGGACGTGAAGAAGGTGATGGCCGACGCGGCGGTGGCCGGCCAGAAGGTCATGGAGGACACCACCGTGCAGGCGCGCGTGGCGGTCGAGCAGGGCATGCAGCACGCCAACAAGGCCGCCGCCGACGTGATGAAGGCCGCCGAGGACGCCGCCGAGTTCGGCCGCGCCAACTTCGAGGCGATGACCAAGGCCTCCCAGCTGTACATGACCGGCGTGCAGGACCTGTCCCGCCAGACGCTGGCCATGCTGCAGGGCCTGTCCGACCATGCCCTTGAGAGCGCCAAGACGCTGTCCACCGCGAAGTCCCTGAAGGAGGCCGCCGAGCTGCAGGCCGCCTTCGCCAAGACCTCGTTCGAGCGCGCGATGAACGACACGGTGAAGCTGCAGGAAGCCGCCTTCAAGCTGGCCGAGTCCTCCTTCGCCCCGATCAACGCCCGCCTGACGGTGGCGATGGAGAAGGTGGGCAAGCCGCTCGCGGCCTGACCCTGCCTTCCGGCGAATGTCACGGGCCCGGCGCGGCAACGCGCCGGGCTTTTGTTTTGTTCATCCCCGCGTGCGCATCCTCCAAGACCCTTTTCCCGGGGCGCCGCGAACCGATATCCTCCGGGAGCCGGGCGCTGCGCCCGCAGGGAAGTGATCGAGCAGGACAGCGATGGCGGAAGGCGACAAGCGAGAAGGCGAGGGCGGGCCCGCCACCGGCGTGGTGGTCAAGCCACGCCCCAAGACCAAGAAGCCCGCGATGTACAAGGTGCTGATGCTCAACGACGACTACACGCCGATGGAGTTCGTCGTCCACGTGCTGGAGCGCTTCTTCCAGAAGGGCCGCGACGAGGCGACGCGCATCATGATGCACGTCCACCGGCGGGGCGTGGGCGTCTGCGGCGTCTACACCTACGAGGTCGCGGAGACCAAGGTGACCCAGGTGATGGACCTGGCCCGCCAGAACCAGCATCCTTTGCAGTGCACGATCGAGAAAGAGTGACCTGCGCGCCGTGCATGCGTTGGAGGGTGTGAGGGGCGGGGTTGGTGCCCCACATCCGATGTTAACATTCCGTTCCGCATCGTGTGGGCCGGACGATTGATAGGGGAGCGTTCCCATGCTGTCCCGCAACCTCGAGCAGACGCTCCACCGGGCCCTTGGCCTCGCCAATGACCGGCGCCACGAATACGCCACCCTCGAACACCTGCTGCTGGCCCTGGGGGACGATGCGGATGCCGCCACCGTCCTGCGCGCCTGCGGCGTGGACGTCGAGAAGCTCAAGCGCGACCTCACCGAGTTCCTGGACAAGGACCTTGCCGGGCTGGTGAGCGACCGCGGGGGCGACCCCAAGCCCACCGCCGGCTTCCAGCGCGTGGTGCAGCGCGCCGCCATCCACGTGCAGTCTTCCGGCCGCGACGAGGTGACGGGGGCCAACGTGCTGGTCGCCCTGTTCAGCGAGCGCGAGTCGCACGCCGTCTACTTCCTGCAGCTGCAGGACATGACGCGGCTGGACGCGGTCAACTTCATCTCCCACGGCATTGCCAAGGCGCCGGGCCGCTCGACGCCGCGCCCCGTGCAGGGCGCGCCGAAGGGCGAGGAGGAGGGCAGCCCGGCGCGCGAGGAGCGCGAGGAGAAGCCGCGCGGCGGCCGCAACCAGGACGCCTTGTCCACCTATTGCGTCAACCTCAACAAGAAGGCGGCGCAGGGCAAGATCGACCCGCTGATCGGCCGCGAGCAGGAGGTGGAGCGCACCATCCAGATCCTGTGCCGGCGCACCAAGAACAACCCGCTCTACGTGGGCGACCCCGGCGTGGGCAAGACCGCCATCGCCGAGGGGCTGGCCAAGCGCATCATCGACGGCGACGTGCCGGAGGTGCTGGCGAAGTCGGTCATCTACTCACTCGACATGGGCTCGCTGCTGGCCGGCACGCGCTACCGCGGCGACTTCGAGGAGCGGCTGAAGGCGGTGGTGAGCGAGCTGGAGGCCCAGCCGGGCGCCGTGCTGTTCATCGACGAGATCCACACGGTCATCGGCGCCGGCGCCACCAGCGGCGGGGCGATGGACGCGTCGAACCTGCTGAAGCCCGCGCTGGCGCAGGGCACGCTGCGGTGCATCGGCTCGACCACCTACAAGGAGTACCGCAACCACTTCGAGAAGGACCGCGCCCTGGTGCGGCGCTTCCAGAAGATCGACGTGAACGAGCCCTCCGTCGAGGACACGGTGAAGATCCTGGCGGGCCTCAAGACCGCTTACGAGAAGCACCACAAGGTGAAGTACACGCCCGAGGCCATCCGCGCCGCGGTGGAGCTTTCGGCGCGCTACATCCATGACCGCAAGCTGCCGGACAAGGCGATCGACGTGATCGACGAGGTCGGCGCCTCGCGCATGCTGCAGCCGGAGGGCAAGCGCAAGAAGACCGTCACCCTCAAGGACATCGAGGAGACGATCGCCAAGATCGCGCGCATCCCGCCCAAGACCGTCAGCGCCGACGACAAGGAGGTGCTGCGGACCCTGGAGCGCGACCTGAAGGCGATGGTGTTCGGCCAGGACCGCGCGATCGAGGCGCTGAGCTCGGCCATCAAGCTGTCGCGCGCCGGGCTGCGCGACCCGGAGAAGCCGATCGGCAACTACCTCTTCTCCGGCCCCACCGGCGTCGGCAAGACGGAGGTGGCCAAGCAGCTGTCCAAGACGCTGGGCATCGAGATGCTGCGCTTCGACATGAGCGAGTACATGGAGCGGCACTCCGTCTCGCGCCTGATCGGCGCGCCGCCGGGCTATGTCGGCTTCGACCAGGGCGGGCTGCTGACCGACGGCGTGGACCAGCATCCGCACTGCGTGCTGCTGCTGGACGAGATCGAGAAGGCCCACCAGGACCTGTACAACATCCTGCTGCAGGTGATGGACCACGGGAAGCTGACCGACCACAACGGCAAGACGGTTGATTTCCGCAACGTCATCCTCATCATGACGACGAATGCGGGCGCCTCCGACCTCGCCAAGCCCGCCATCGGCTTCGGCCGCGAGGTGCGCACGGACGAGGACCAGGAGGCGGTGAAGCGCCTGTTCACGCCGGAGTTCCGCAACCGGCTGGACGCGGTGATCCCCTTCGCCGGCCTGTCGGCCGAGATCGTGGCGCAGGTGGTGGAGAAGTTCGTGATGCAGCTGGAGGCCCAGCTGGCCGACCGCAACGTCACCATCGAGCTGTCCTCGGCCGCCAAGGAGTGGCTGGCCGAGAAGGGCTACGACCCGCTCTACGGCGCGCGGCCGCTGGCCCGCGTGATCCAGGAGCACGTGAAGAAGCCGCTGGCGGAGGAGCTGCTGTTCGGTCGCCTCGCCAAGGGCGGCGCGGTGAAGGTGGGGCTGGCCGACGGCGCGCTGACCTTCGACATCAAGGAGGCCCCGGTGGCCGCCCTGCCGCGCCCGGACGGCGACGGCGAGGCGGAGAAGGAGCCCGAGGCGACGCACTGACCGCGCCGCCCGGCGGACTTGTGCGGAAGGCCCCGGTGGGAAACCATCGGGGCCTTCTTCATGAAGGGCGGAACGGCATGTCGGGCATCGAGGATTGGGACGGCTACAACGCGGCGCTGCGCGCGCGCGGCAAGGAACTGTCCGCCCTGCACCCGGAGATGGTGAAGGGCTTCGGCGCCCTGTCGCGCGGCGCCAGCACCACGACGCACCTGGACGCCAAGACGCGGGAGCTGATCGCGCTGGCGGTGGCGGTGACGACGCGCTGCCAGGGCTGCCTGGACGCGCACGCCCGCAAGGCGCGGGTGGCGGGCGCAACCAAGGAGGAAGTGGCGGAGGCACTGGGGGTGGCGATTGCGCTGAACGCCGGGGCGGCGTTCACCTACACCCTGCACGCGCTGGACGCGATGGATCAGGCGGGGGTTTAGAAGCTGTGTCTGTGCCTGATTTTCAATCCTTTATGCTCCCTGTTCTGCGCGAGGCAGCCGAGGGGCGTGGACGCGTTTCCGAAGCAATTGCTCGAACAGCAGATGGCTTCGGCCTTACGGCGGAAGAGCGTGCGGAGCTCCTTGGCAGCGGTCGACAAACTCGCGTGGCAAATCGAGTGAACTGGGCCTTCACCTATCTCAACAAGGCTGGCCTTATCGAAAGGACGGGTCGCGGAGAGTACCGTGCCACACCGGCTGGTCGCGCCGTTCTGGCAAATCCTCCAGCCAAGATTTCAATCGCCTATTTGCAGGACACTTCCCCAGCATTCCGAGAGTTCCGCGAAAAGACTGAGACACGTGCGGAGGCCTCAGAGGATGGGGAGGTCGCCCCGACCCAAACGCCTGAGGAGCGCTTGCAGGAAGCACACCGGGCAATGCAGGCCGGTTTGTCCGTCGAGCTACTTGACCGCCTGCGTGCTCTTGCCCCCGCCCGGTTCGAAGTCTTGATTGTCGACCTGCTTCTTTCCCTGGGCTTCGGAGGCGGTCGACGTGGTGAGCGCATTGGGATGTCCGGCGACGGCGGAGTGGACGGCATTATTCGCGAGGACGCGCTTGGTCTGGATGTGGTTTACATCCAAGCCAAGCGATATGCCGCGTCCCAGGCGGTAGGTCCCGAGGCGATACAGGCTTTCGCTGGTTCTTTACTCGAGCGAGGTGCGAGCAAGGGCGTCTTTGCTACCACCTCTCGCTTTACCGAAGGCGCTCGGCGAGCCGCCGAGCGCCTTAGCACGCAACGCCGCCTCGTGCTGATAGACGGGGATGAGTTGTCACAGCTGATGATCGAGCATGGCGTCGGGGTACGCACAGTCGAAAGTCTTCGCATTCAGCGCGTAGATCTTTCGCCTTACGAAGAGGACGCGTAACCCTCCAAAAACCCCCGCACCTCGCCCAGCACGTCGGCGTCGGCCAGCCCCAGGCGGCGCACCGGGGCGGCGAAGGCGGCGATGATCCCGACATGGCCCATGCCGGCATATTCCCGGTGCCGCACGTCCAGCCCGGCGTTGCGGCCGCGCGCGGCCAGCACGCGCGAATGGCGCGGGCGCACCGTGGTGTCGTCCAGCCCGTGCAGCAGCAGCATCGGCGCGGCGCCGCCCAGCGGAATCCCGTGCGGGATGGCCTCCACACGCGTCAGCCCGGCGAAGATGGCGGGCGGGTTGGCTTCGCTGGACTGGAAGTCGTAGGGGCCAGCCAGGCCGATGAAGCCGCGGGTGCGCCGCCGCAGCCCCCAGCTCCCGTCATAAGCCAGGGCGGCGGCGATGAAGGCGCCGGCGGAATGGCCCATCAGCACCAGCGGCCCGTCCAGCGCGGCGCAGGCCCGCGCCACGTCCTCCACGAAGGCGGGGTGGGTCACCGCCGGATGCAGCCGGTAGCCCGGCACGGCGACGCGCCAGCCCAGCCGCGCCAGGGGCCGCGCCACGAAGGCGTAGTCGCGCGGGGTGCCGGCGGTCCAGCCGCCGCCATGCACGAACACCAGCAGCGGCGCGTCGGCGCGGCCGTAGAGGTCCATCACCTGCGCCGGGTCGGGGCCGTACGGGATGCCCCGGCGCTCCTCCTCGACGGAAGCGGACAGCCAGTTGGCGACTCGCTGCGGTGCGCAGGCGGACAGCAAGGGCAGGGCAAGGAAGGCGCGGCGCATCACCCGGCAACGCGCAGCCGCGCCGGTTCGCTGCTGGCGTAGATGTCGCCGCTGTTGGCCTCGGCCGGCAGGGCGTCCAGCCAGGCAGCCATCTCCGCCGCGCCGACCGGGGCGGGGAAGGCCCATTCCATGTTCTCGCCCAGGCAGGCGTTGAAGGCGGCGAGGCCCAGCGCCCCGAGCCGGGCCAGGCAGGCATGGGCTACCAAGCGCTGGATGGTGGTGAACTCGAAGCTCAGCGCGCGCGGGGCGGAGGACAGGCCGGCCAGCACCTCGGCCTCCCAGCCTTCCACGTCCACCTTGATGAAGTGCGGGCGGCCATGCGCCGCTGCCAGGGCATCCAGCGTGGTGCGGCGGCGGGGCAGGGCGGCGCCCCATTCCTGCCCTTCCCAGCCCGGGGCGCCGGCGGCGGCGGCGATGAACTCGCGGCTGGCGGTGGCCACGGTGGGGTTGGCGCGGTTCAAGTGCAGCAGCGCCTCGCCCTCCGCCGCGCCCAGCAGGGCGGGCACCAGCGTCACCCCCGGGTCGTTGCGCAGGATGAGGCGCAGGGCGCGCAGCAGGGCGGGCTGCGGCTCCACCGCCACCACGCGGGCGCCCAGGCGGCGGAAGGACAGCGTCCGGTCCCCCACATGGGCGCCGACGTCGAAGGCCAGGTCGCCGGGGCCGAGGAAGCGGGCGTGGAAGGCGTCCAGCAGGGGCCGGCGCGCCGGCTGGTGGTAGAGCCGCACGGAGCGCCCGACGGCGCGCGCCGTCATGGGCGGAACACCAGCGCCGCCCCGGCCTCGTGCAGCAGCCAGGAGCCATCGGGCAGGGCGGTGCCGTGCGGGGCCAGGGCACGGATGGCGGCGGTGCCGTCGCCGGTGCGGAAGGCGCAGCCACCCAGGGTGGGACGGGGCAGGTCGGGAAACTCGCCCGCGGCGTCGAGCACCGAGACGGCGCCGTGGTCCAGCCGCAGGGTGACGCCGCCGGCCGGGCGCGGCTCCAGCGGGCGGCCGGCCAGCACGGAAAGGCGGGCGGCGCTTTCCATCGGCGCGCCGGACAGGATGAAGGCTTCCTCCAGCGCCAGCACGCGGTTCGGGTGGTCCAGCCAGCGTTCCTGCCACAGCAGCTCGGGCGTCAGGTGGCGGACCAGCTGCACCCGGCCCTCCGGCGCGTCGGGCAGGGGCAGGCGCTCGAAGCGCGCCGGGCGGCCCTGGGGGTCGTCGCAGGGGCGGGCCAGCGGGGCGATGCCGGGAATCGGCAGACCGGCCCCGCGCAGGCGCCGGAGGTTGGCCTCGGCGTCGTCCATGCCGAGCGCCAGGATACGCATGCCCTCGTGCCGGTCCAGCAGGGCGCCCAGCCCGTTGTCGGGCAGGGCGGGGTCCAGGATGGCCAGCAGCTCCAGGTAGCCGTGGCGGAAGAAGGCGCAGCGGTTGCCGGTGGCCAGGGGGCCGCCCGGGCCGGATTGCCGGGCCAGCGGCGTCAGGGTGAAGCCCAGCGCGGCGAAGCGGGCGTGCAACGGCCCGGCCTCGCGCGCGCAGATGCCGACGTGGTCCAGCGTGGTGGCGGCGGCGCTCATTCCTCGTATCTCGCGATGCGCCAGGATTCCGGCTCGGCGGCGGCCTCGTCGTGCCATTGCGCCACCAGGGGGTGGGCGCGCACGGCCTCCATGTAGGCGAGGGAGGCCGGGGAAAGCTCCGGCCCGTAGGTCAGGAAGCGGCCGACCACGGGGGCATAGAAGGCGTCGGCCAGGGTGAAGGCGGCGCCGAACAGGAAGGGGCCGCCATGCGCCGCCAGGCATTCCGCCCAGGCGGCATCGATGCGCGCGATGTCGGCCAGGGCGCCCTCGCTGCGGCCGCGGCCGGGGAAGCGGCGGCAGGCGTTGTAGGGCATCGCCAGCCGCAGCTCGCGGAAGCCGCCATGCATCTCGGCGGCCACGGCGCGGGCGTGGGCGCGGGCGGCGCGGCTGGCCGGCCACAGGCCGGGCGCGGCCTCGGCGCAGTACTCGGCGATGGCCAGGCTGTCCCAGATGCGGGCGCCGGCGTGCTCGAGATAGGGCACGAAGCCGGAGGGGGAGGCGGCCTTCACCGCCGGGGTGGCGCCGCCGGCCAGCGGGATCACCACCTCCTCGATGTCCAGCGCGGCCATGCGCACCGCCAGCCAGCCGCGCAGCGACCAGGAGGAGTAGCGCTTGCTGCCGATGAACAGGCGGCCGTCCGGCATGGCGATGGGTTCCCGCGGAGATGAGGCGCCCATCATGCCACCGGCGCACGCCCCTGGCAGCCGGGGCCAGGACGTGATTCCGTGCGCGGCGTGAGATGGCTGCTGCTTTCCCTGCTGCTGGCCGGGCCGGCCCTGGCCCAGCCCGACCCCGAGGCGGCACGCCGCGCGGCCGCGGAGGCGCGCGCCCAGGCCGGACGGGAGGGCGAGGCGGCGCGCGAGGCGGCCGCGCGGGCCGAGGCCCTGGCCGCCGAGCGCGTGGCCGGCGCCGCCCGGGTGCAGGCGCTGGAGCGCGAGGTGGTGGCGGCCACCCTGCGCGTGATGGCGGCCGAGGCGGCGGAGGCCGAGGCGCGCCAGGACGCCGCGCGGGTGACGCGCGAGCTGGGGCCGCTGCTGCCCGTGCTGCTGCGCCTGGCGGCCGAGCCGGCGCCGCTGCTGCTGGCCGCCCCCCTGCCGCCGGCCGAGGTGGCGCTGGGGCTTGTGGCTTTGCGCGGCTTGCTGGGCGAGGCGGCGGCGCTGGCCGCCCGGCTGCGCGAGCAGGAGGCCCGCGCCGCGCGCGAGGCCGCCGAGGGCGAGCGCGAGCGCGCCGGGCTGACCGCCGCCCGCCGCGAGGCC
>NZ_JBJJBR010000039.1:0-8598 GCF_045449635.1 Sabulicella flocculans
CGGGCGGCGGCGCCGGGGGCCACGCCCACCAGCGCCGGGGCGCCGCAGGACAGCGCCACCAGCGCGCCGCCGCCGCCCGGCGCGGCCTCGGCCAGCAGGGTGCGGGCCAGGGCGCCGCGCCCGACCAGGGCCACGGAGCCCGGGGGTGCGGCGGCCAGCGCCAGGGAAAGCGGGTCGGTCCGGGTCATGCCTCTCGCCAGGGGCCGTCCTGGCCGCCGCGGGCATCCTGCGGCTTCACCCCTGAAGGAAGCGTTGACGGCCGCCCGGTTGCGCCCCCCGGCGGGGCTGGGCTACGGCTGGGCGCATGGCCCCACAGAACCCCGCCCGCGAGGCGACCTCGCCGCAAGACCTGGCCGAGGCCGTGCGGGCGCTGGGCCGCGCCACCGTGCTGGTGGTGGGCGACGCCATGGTGGACCGCTACGTGTTCGGCCACGTCGCGCGCGTCAGCCCGGAGGCGCCGGTGCCGGTGCTGAGCGTGGAGCGCGAGGTGGCGCTGCCGGGCGGCGCCGGCAACGTGGTGCGCAACCTCACCGCCCTGGGCAGCGCGGTGGCCTTCGTCTCGGTGGTGGGCGACGACGCGGCGGGCAGCGACCTGACCGGCCTGATCGGCGGGCAGCCGCGGGTGGAGCCCTGGCTGCTGGTGCAGGGCGGGCGGCTGACCACGGTGAAGACGCGCTTCCTGGCCGCCGGCCAGCACCTGCTGCGCACGGATTACGAGCAGGCGGCGCCCATCCATCCCCGCCTGGCCGACCGCATGGTCAAGATCGCCTCCGACGCCGTGGCCGCCACCACCGTCCTGGTGCTGAGCGACTACGGCAAGGGCGTGCTGGCGGGTGACATCCCGCAGCGGCTGATCGAGGCCGCGCGCCGCGCCGGCCGCCGCGTGGTGGTGGACCCCAAGGGCGGCGGCGACCTGGCGCGCTTCCGCGGCGCCGACCTGCTGATCCTGGAGCGCGAGGAGCTGCCCGGCGCCGCGCGCGACGAGGCCGGGGTGGCCGCCGCCGCGCGCGAGCTGCTGGAGGCGCTGGAGCTCGGCGCCGTGCTGGTGCCGCGCGGCGCCGAGGGGCTGACCCTGGCGCGCCCGGACGGCGCCCTGCATTTCCGCGCCGAGGCGAGCGAGGTGCACGACCCCGCCGGCGGCGGCGACGCCGTGGTGGGGGTGGTCTCGGCCGCGCTGGCCGCCGGGCTGTCGCTGGACGCGGCGGCGCGGCTGGCGGCGCTGGCGCTGGGCATCGTGTCGCGCAAGTCGGGCATCGCGCTGGTGCGCGCGGACGAGCTGCTGGAAGGCCTGACCCCCGGCCGGGGCGCGGCGCGCAAGCTGGTGAGCCTGCCCCTGGCGGTGGAGGTGGCGGAGCGCTGGCGCCACCGCGGCTGGCGCATCGGCTTCCTGCAGGCCGCCGACCCCTGCCCCTCCGCCCTGACCGAGCAGGCCCGCCGCTGGTGCGACCGGCTGATGGTGGGCGTCGCCTCGGAAGGGGAGGCCGCCATCCTGCTGGCCGAGCGCCCGGAGGTGGACCTGATCGCCGTGGGCGAGGGCTGGAACGAGGACGCCCTGCGCCTGCTGCGCCCCGACCTGGTGGTGGCCGCCGCGGCGGACGACGCCCTGGCCCGGCTGCTGGGCGAGTGGGGCGGCGAGGTGCGGCCCGCCGCCCCCTGACCTGCCGGCCCTGGCCCGTCAGCCCTGGCCCGTCAGCCCTGGGCGTCCGGCCCCAGCACGTTGCACGCGCCGTTGCGGCGCAGCCGGTCGCAGGCCTGCTGGGCGTTGCCCTGGCTCAGCCCCGTCACCCGCGCGCGGAACAGGGTGGCGCGGCCCACCTGCACGGGCTGCACCGCCACCCGGCCGCCCACGCTGTTCTGCGCCGACTGCGCGGCGGCGCGCGCCTGCTCGGGGTTGGCGAAGGCGCCGACCTGCACCGCCCAGCCGGCGCCGGTGGTGGCCGCCACCGGGCGGAAGCCGGCCGGCAGCGTCCCGGCCTGCGCGGCGGAGATGAAGCCCAGGCCGCGCGCGGGCACCGGCGCCGAGGCGACGGAAGGCCGCAGCACGGGCGCGGGGGCGGGCGCCGGGACGGGCATGGGCGGCGGCGGGGCCAGGCGCGCCGCGCTCTCGGCCAGCCGGGCCGCGCCCTCGGGGGTGGAGCCGTCGGGGATGGGGTCCATCCGCGCCACCACGATGCGGCCATCGGGCAGGGTCATGCCGCCGGCGGGCTCCGACGCGGCGCGGGCCTGCGCCTCGGCCAGGCGCACGGCGCCCTGCGGGGTGGAGCCGTCGGGGATGGGCTCCATCGCCACCACGCCGCCGCGCGGCGCGGGGGCCGGGGCGGCCGCCACCATGCGCGGGCCGCTGAAGGCCTCCGGCGCCGGGGTGGAGGCGTATTGCGCGTTGCCCTCGCGCACCGAGCGCGCCTCGGCGATGGCGGTGCGGGTGGCGGCGTCCATCCGGCGCGGGCCGGGCGGCACGTTCAGCGGCAGCTCGGCCGCGGCGTACACCTCCGGCGCGGCGCGGCGCACCGGCGAGGCGCGCAGCACCCCGGGCCCGACGCGGGCGACGTAGTTGCGCGTCTCCGCCGGCAGGCCGGAATTGGCGTAGAGGTAGTTCTCCAGCCGCCGCGGCCCGGCGTTGTAGGCCGCCAGGAAGGCGGGCGAGCCGTAGAGGTCGTACATCTGCCGGATGTAGGCGGTGCCGGCCATGATGGAATCGTAGGGGTGGTAGGGGTCGTCGCCCAGGGTGTGGCGGCGCTGCAGCTCGCGGTAGGTGGCGGGCATCACCTGCATCAGCCCCATGGCGCCCACGGGGCTGGTGGCGGTGGCGCGGCCGCCGGACTCCTGGCGCATCACCTCGCGGATCCAGCGCTCCGGCACGTCGAAGCGGCGCGACGCCTCGCGGATGTAGGGGCCCCAGGGGTCGCCCGGCGGGCCCGGCGGATCGTAGGAGCGGGTGGGGGCGCGCCAGGAGGCGGTGGTCTGCGGGGCCTGGTTGCCGCCGCAGGCGGCCAGCATTCCCACCAGGGCGACCGCCCCCGCGATGCGCGCAGCACGACCAAGCCTCATCGTCGCAGAACCCCCCGTTTCGCGGCGCCGCGATGGCCCCTCCACCGAATTCCCCCCGGCGGACGGCACGGCGCTGACGCCCGCCCGCCCCTCCCCGGGGCGTGCGGACCGCCGGACCCTAGACCCCCCGGGGTCCGCGAGTCCAGCATGCATGGCGCCCACCCTGGACCCGGCCGGCTTGGCGAAGCCTTAATGGGGCCAGGGAATCGTCACACGGACAAGGACCACCGAACCCATGAGCATGCGCCTCCTCCCCCTGCCCGCCGCCCTGCTGGCGCTGGGCCTGTCCGCCTGCGCGCCGCAGGCCACCAACAGCACCGTCGCCTCCGGCGCGCTCGGCTCCGTCTCCACGCTGGAATACGGCACCATCGTCGGCATGCGGCCGGTGAACGTGCAGAACCAGCCCACCGGGGTGGGCGCGGTGGGCGGCGGCGTGGCCGGCGGCCTGCTCGGCTCCACCATCGGCGGCGACTGGCGCGCCAACGTGGTGGGCGGCGTGCTGGGCGCCGCGGTGGGCGCCTTCGCCGGCTCGGCGGTCGAGGGCTCGCTGGGCCGCGGCCAGGCGGTGGAGTTCGTGGTGCGGATGGACCGCGGCCGGCGCGACGCCGCCATCATCCAGACCAACGAGGACAACTTCCAGGTCGGCGAGCGCGTCGCCGTCTCCTTCGGCGGCGACCGCGCGCGGCTGATGCGCGCGCGGTGAGGATGGGCGGCCCGGTGGGCCGCGCTGCGTCTCGCGCCCCCAGGCGCCGGGCGCCCGCTCCGCGGCCTTGGCTTCGCCGCGCCACGGGCGTGCCGATGGCACGCGTTCATGGGCGGCGGGGCGCGCCCCAGGCGCCCGGGCCTTGTTCGCCTGATGCCCGCCGCGCGCTACTCCGCCGCCAGGGCGGCGGCGGGTTCGGCGGCCAGCACCACCCGGTTCCGCCCCCCGGCCTTGGCGCGGTAGAGCGCGGCATCCGCCGCCTCCATCGCCGCGGCCAGGGTGCCGCCCCGTGCCGGCAGCGCCGCCACCCCCAGCGAGGCCGAAAGCCCCGGCCCGCCGCCGCTGCGCTCGATGGCCTGGCGCAGCGCCTCGGCGCGCTGGGCCGCCGCCTCGGCCGTGCAGTCGGGCAGCAGCAGGGCGAATTCCTCCCCGCCATGGCGGCAGGCCACGTCGCCGCCGCGCAGCCCCTCGCGCAGCAGCGTGCCCACCCGGCGCAGCGCGGCATCGCCCGCCGCGTGGCCGTGGCGGTCGTTCAGCGCCTTGAAGTGATCGAGGTCGAGCACGACCACGGCCAGGGGGCGGCCGCTGCGCTCGGCCTGGGCAGCCAGCTTGGCGCCCACCTCGTCCAGGAAGCGGCGGTTGTGCAGCCCAGTCAGCGGGTCGCGCAGCGCCTCGCCCTGCAGGCGCTCGCGCAGGGCGATGTTGGCCACCGCCAGCGAGATGTTGTCGGCCAGCGCGTGCGCCAGGGCGGATTCCGGCGCGTCCGCCGCCAGCCCGGCCACGCGCAGCATCCCGTGCGCCTCCCCGCGCGCCGACAGCGGCAGGCACAGCCCGCCGCCGGTGGCGCAGCGCGCGGCGCAGGGGGTGTCGGTGCCGCAGGACTGCACGCGGCCGCGCCGCAGGGAGAAGCAGCCGCCCGGGCCGATGGGGTGCGCCGCCGGCGCCGCGCCCCAGGAGGCGGCGGGGCGCAGCGCCTCCCCGCCCTCGGCGGCCGGCAGGAACAGCGTGCCGCCATGGCCGGGCAGCAGGCCGGGCGCGGCATGGCGCACCACCGCCTCGACATCGGCGTGGCTGTGGCAGGCGTGCAGCATGTCGGTCAGCCGCAGCAGGGCCGCCGTCTCGGCGTTGGAGCGCGCCAGGCGGGCGTGCTGCATCGCGTCCGCCTGGCGCTGGCGGTGCAGCAGCGCGTAGCCCAGCACCAGCCCCAGCCCGCACAGCATGGCGGCGGCGGCGACCAGCGCGGTGGCCAGGGCGCTGGCGCGCTCCATCGCCGCCTTCAGCCCGTGCAGGTCCTCGGCCTGCACGTGCAGGAACTCGTCCAGCCGGGTGCGGATGTCGTCGGTCAGGGTGTTGCCGCGCCCGGCCTGGCCGGCCGCCAGCAGCGTTTCCCGCTGGCCCTGCTGGAGCGCGAGGTGCCCGGCCCGGCGCTGCGCCGCCCAGGCATGCAGCCGCAGCGACAGCGCGAGCGTCGACTCGCCCGGCACGCGGGAATCCACCGCCTCGGCCAAAGCGAGGCTCGCCGGCGCCTCGACCAGGGCGATGCTGCGGAACAGCCCCTCGGCATAGGCGGGCTGGCCATACAGCAGCAGGCCGCGGAACTGGCGGTCCCCCTCGGACACCTGGCCCATCAGCCGGTGCGCGGCCTCCACCTGCCCGCGCAGGCGCAGCACCTCCGCCTGCAACTGGTCGGAGCGCAGGTGGCCCCAGATGGAGGCGGCCAGCCCCAGCCCCACCAGCAGGGTGAGCGCGAGGCAGGACAGGCCGAGACGGTGCTTCATGGCTTCCGCGAGTATCTTCCAAGTTTGTCAACCAGTGGTTGATGAAATGGCCGGCGTCTGTCCGGCGGAATGCGGAGGGCGCTTCATGCATCGGCGCCGCGCTCGCCTCCGGCGGCGCCGCGTGGCAAGGAAGGCCCGGCAAAGGAGACCGCCGCCGTGAACGCCCCCGACCCCGCCGCCCTGATCGAGAGTTCCGCCCGCGCCGCGCGCGCCGCGGCATCCGTCCTGGCCCGCGCGGGCCGACCGGCCAAGGACGCCGCGCTGCACGCCGCCGCCCGGGCGCTGCGCGGCCGCGCGCCGGCCATCCTGGCGGCGAATGGCGAGGATTTGGCCGCCGCCCAGGGCCTTTCCGCCGCGCTGACCGACCGCCTGACCCTGACGGATGCGCGCATCGAGGCGATGGCGCGCGGCCTGGAGGAGATCGCCGCCCTGCCCGACCCGGTGGGCCGCGTGCTGGCCGAATGGACCCGCCCCAATGGGCTGGTGATCCGCCGCGTGGCGCAGCCCCTGGGCGTCATCGGCATGATCTTCGAGAGCCGGCCCAACGTGACGGCCGATGCCGGCGGGCTGTGCCTGAAGGCCGGCAGCGCGGTGATCCTGCGCGGCGGCTCGGAATCCGCCCATTCCGCCCGCGCCGTCGCCGCCTGCCTGCGCGACGGGCTGCGCGAGGCCGGCCTGCCGGAGGACGCGGTGCAGCTGGCCCCCACCCAGGACCGCGCCTTCGTCGGCGCCATGCTGGGCGCGGCCGGGCTGCTGGACCTCATCATCCCGCGCGGCGGCAAGGGGCTGGTGGGCCGGGTGATGCGCGAGGCCCGCGTGCCCGTGCTCGCGCATGCCGAGGGGCTGTGCCACACCTTCGTCCACGCCGCGGCCGACCCCGCGATGGCGCGCGCGGTGGTGGCCAACGCCAAGATGCGCCGCACCGGCATCTGCGGCGCCACCGAGACGCTGCTGGTGGACGCCGCCAGCGCCCCCGCCCTGCTGCCGCTGCTGGTGGCCGACCTGGCGGCGCTGGGCTGCGCCTTCCGCGCCGATGCCCGCGCCCGCGCCATCTGCCCGGACCTGCCGGCCGCGACGGCGGAGGACTTCGCCACCGAATGGCTGGACGCGGTGCTGAACGTCGCGGTGGTGGACGGCGTGGACGACGCGCTGGCCCACATCCGCCGCTTCGGCAGCGAGCACACGGAGGCCATCATCACGGAGGACGCCGCGGCGGCCGAAGCCTTCCTGGACGGGCTGGATTCCGCCGTGGGGCTGTGGAACGCCTCCACCCAGTTCTGCGACGGCGGCGAGTTCGGCTTCGGCGCGGAAATCGGCATCGCCACCGGGCGGATGCACGCGCGCGGGCCGGTGGGGCTGGAGCAGCTGTGCACCTGGCGCTACCGCATCACCGGGACGGGGCAGGTGCGGCCCTGAGGCGGCGCTTCCCTCCCTCGCCGCGCCGCGCCATGCTGCGGCGAAACGAGGGAGGTCCTTCCATGCGCCGCTTCATCCTCGCCGCGCTCGCCGCGGCGCCGCTCGCCGCCCCGGCCTGGGCCGCCTGCCCGGAGGACGCGGCGGTGGAGGCGCTGGCGCGCTCCCTGCTCGCCAACCAGCCGGCGCAGCCGCTGGCCGGCATGACCAGCCTGGAGCATGGGCAATGCGCCCAGGACAAGCTGGTGGCGGTGATGGTGCAGCACTGGGGCCGCCCGGTGGGCTACAAGGTGGGGCTGACCAACGCCGCCGCGCAGCAGCGCTTCGGCGTGGCGCACCCGGTCACCGGCACCATCTACGAGGCCACGCTGCGCCTGCGCTCGGGCGCCGAGGTGCCGGCGCGCTTCGGCTCCGTGCCGACGGTGGAGGCCGACCTGCTGGTGCGCGTCTCCTCCGACGCCATCAACGAGGCGCGCACCCATCTCGACGTGCTGCGCGCCATCGACCAGGTGATCCCCTTCATCGAGATGCCCGACCTGGTGCTGGCCCAGGGCATGGACGGGCCGAACCTGCTGGCCATCAACGTCGGCGCCCGCCTGGGTGTGGTGGGCGAGCCCATCCCGGTGCGGGCGACGGAGGAGTTCGCCGCCCGGCTGGGCACGATGACCGTGGTGATGACCAACAACGAGCGCGAGCTGGCCCGCGCCCCCGGCACCGCCCTGCTGGGCCACCCGCTGAACGTGCTGCCCTGGCTGGCGCAGGATTTGCGCAGCCGCGGCGAAAGGCTGCGGGTGGGCGAATACGTCAGCCTGGGCGGCTTCTCGCCCGCCCTGCCGACGGAGGCCGGGCGCACCTACACCGTGCGCTACGAGAACCTGCTGGCCCAGCCGGTGGACGTGAGCGTCCGCACGCGGTGAGGCGGACCGGGCTGCTCGGCGGGTCGTTCAACCCGGCCCATGCCGGGCACCTGCACGTGGCGCAGGCGGCCACCAGGGCGCTGCGGCTGCACGAGGCGTGGCTGCTGGTCTCGCCCGGCAACCCGTTGAAGCCGCGCGCCGGCATGGCGCCCTTCGCCCAGCGCCTCGCCTCGGCGCGGGCCATCGCCCGGCCGCCGCGGCTGCGCGCCTCCGACGCCGAGGCGCGGCTGGGCACCCGCTTCACGGTGGACACGCTGGAGCGGCTGCGGCGGCGCTTCCCGCGCCGGCGCTTCGCCCTGGTCATCGGCGCCGACAACCTGCTGCAGCTGCCGCGCTGGCGGCGCTGGCGCGGCCTGGTGCGCGCGGTGCCGCTGGCGGTGCTGCCGCGTCCGGGCTACACGCGGCCGGCGCTGCGCGGCGCCGCGGCCTCCGTCATGCGGCGGGGCCGGCGGCGGCCGGCGGCGTTGATGCGGGCCGGGAGCGGCTGGGCGCTGGTGCCCGCCGCCGAGCGCGCGATCTCCGCCACCGCCATCCGCTCCGGCGCGTTGGGGGTGACATAGGTTCCCAAGGGAGGCCGGCTTTGGCGCGCAAGACCGACGACACCACGACCCGCAAGCCCCGCGCGGCAGCGCCCAAGGCCCGCGCGGCAGCGCCCAAGGCCGGCGCGGCCGCGCCCCGGGCCAAGGCGGCCGCACCCCGGGCGGGGGCGGCCAAGCCGCGCGCCGCCGCCGCGAAGCCG
>NZ_JBJJBR010000040.1:0-7348 GCF_045449635.1 Sabulicella flocculans
TATGGCTCTGCAAAATGGTCTGCAGCAAATGCGGGTCCACGCTGATCTCGGCAGCGATCAGCCCTGACACGCGCGCCGGCCAGTTCAACAGGGCGTCGCGCATGGTGCTGCCGATCTCGTCGAGCGCGGCATTGGCCTCGGTGACGTCGAGCAGGCGGCGCTTGGTCTCATCCAGCGCGAGGCGCTGCGCTTCCACCTTGAGGGCCAGCTGCGCCACCTTGAGGCGGGCGAAGGGCGTGCCGTCCCCAGCGTTGCCCGCACTGCCGCCGCGCACCAGCGGGGACCGCACAGGATCGGCGGTCTCCACCAGGCGACGACGGGTCTTGTCGATGTCCCACTGGCCATCGGGCTCGCGGGTGATGCGACTGGTCTGCTCGGCCTTGCGCAGTGCGGTCTCGGTGATGCCGATGCGACGTGCGGCCTCGCGGGTGGAAGGGGTCAGTTCGGGCACGGCGGCATCTCTCCCGCCGCGCGCGGGGTGTGGGTCAGGCAGCGCGCCGCGCGCGCTGGCGAGCTTGCTCGAAGGCAGCGACGGCCGCCGGCCAGTCCAGCGTCGTGTCGGCGCCAATGGTGCGCACGGGCGTGAGCGTCACGCGCGCACGGCCCCAGTAGGCTCCGTCCAGCGTGGCGATCCAGCCAGCGAGGCCCTGCCGCGCCAAGCCGTCGCTCGCCGTGGCGATCTCCTCGGCCGTAGGGGGCGCCGCCCGCCCCAGGCTCACGTGTCGGCCATCCTGAGCCAGCACGATCCAGCGGCGTTCCCCCCGGCCGCTCATCGCGCCCGTTCCGCTTGGCGGATCTGCTCCAGCAGCTCGCCAAGCCGGCGGCGCCAGTTGCCCGCGCCTTCGATGCAGTAGGCAGGGCCGTAGCTCCCGCTGCCGCCTTGCCGCGCGCGGCGCAGCCAGTGCGCGTGGCTCAGGCGGGCATGGTCGGCGAGGCCCTTGAGCTGCGTGATGGTGTCCGTCTGGTGCATCGTCCGTCTCCGTGCTGCGCGGCGGGATGGCTGCGCGTGACGGACGCTTCGCGCTGTGGTTCGGCACAGCCAACTCGAGAAAGCGCCGCGGATGCTGATGATCCGCGGCGCTCATGATGATGTACGGAGCTGTGGCTGCGCCGCGTCAGTCGGCGATGCGGTAGATGCTGTAGGAGCCGCGCGCGCCCTCCTTGTTCGGTCCGACCTGGCGGACCCGCTCCAGCACCTGGACCTCGATGCCCTGGCGCTTCTTGAGGCCCGCAAAGAACCCGCGGACGGTGTGCTGCTGCCAGCCAGTGGCCTCGCTGATCTGCGCGATGGTGGCACCCTCCGCGCGGCGGAGGAGCGCCAGCACCGTCTCCTGCTTGGTCCCCTCGCGCGCCTTCCGCGGCGCCGCCGGGTCGCGCGGCGTGCGTGCGGGCTTGCCGGCGAGGGCGGCGCGCAGCTGCTCGACCGCCTGGCCGATCGGGTTGTCGGTCGCGTCCTGCACGGGGCTGGCATCCCAGGCGGCCAGGAAGGCCATGGCGGCATCGCGCAGGTTGGCCCGCCGGGCGCGCGTGGGCGCCGCCTGGGGTGCAGTGGTGGCGTTATCCGCCGGCGCGGCGTCCTCCCCGCCCGTGGGCGCCGTGCGCGCGTCCTGCGCGGGTTCCTCCCGGTGGTGCTGCGTCGCGTCGTCCGCCGCCGTGCTGTCGTTCTCGTTCGGGTCGATGCCGATGGCGCGCAGCCCCTCGTCGGTGATGCGCGCCACGATCCAGGTGCCGTCCTCATCCTGGCGCCAGCCGAGCCCGACATGCTCCCGGGGCGCGTTGATCTCGGTGAGCAGGCTGGCCTTGATCATGCTGCGGAACACCGCGTTGCGGGCGGCGGCAGGGAGCGACTTTGGCGCGCGGGCCAGGCCCATCTCGTGCTGCGCGGCGGCGGTGAGGATCACGCGTTGGGTGTCGGAAAGCTTCATCGTCGGGGTCTCCGGTTCGGCACCCGATCAGTCGGGTGCTACCAGCCCGAGCCCCGCGGGGCGTCCCGGCGGGGCGGTGGCGGCGCCGCGTGGCGGCGGGCGCGGCGCGTCAGTCGTTGCGCGCGTCGTCGGCGGCGATGCCCTCGCTGATCACAAAGCCCGTCAGGTAGGGCAGCCCGGCAGGGATGCCGGTCTCGCGGCTGGTGCGGAGCCCGATCCGCCAGCCCATCCAGGTGGCGGTAGCGCGCGCGATGGCGTCGGGCAGGGTGGCGCCGGCGTGGAGGTGGTTGCTGACCTCGTCTGCGAAGTGGCGGCCGTGGCGGCTGTCGAGGAAGGCGCGCACCGAGTCCGGATCCGTGCCCGTCGCGTCGTGGATGACCGCGAAGGCGATCGGCCAGGCGGCCGCGGCGCGCTCGCCCATGGTGCCCCAAAAGCCCCAGGCCTCGTTCTTGGTGGGGAGGATGGTGGGGTTGGTCATCGTCGTCTCCGTCCTGGTGCCGGGGGCCATCCCCTGCGCGTGACGGACCATTCGCGCTGTGGTGCGCGGGAGCCAAGCGAGATGCAGCGTTATCTCATTGCTATGATTGGGCTTTCTCGATCATCAATCGAGCCGCGGACACATCGGCGAAGCTGCGATCCTCGCCGTCCAGCGTGGCGGTCTCGCCGGTCATTGCCTCCCAGCGCTGCAGCGTCACGTCGCAGTAGGCGGGGTCGATCTCCATCGCGAGGCACACGCGCCCGCTGGTCTCCGCCGCGATGATGGCGGTGCCGCTGCCGCAGAAGGGCTCGTATATCGCGTCCCCCGCCTCGCTGTTGTTCAGCATCGGTCGGCGCATGCACTCCACCGGCTTCTGCGTGCCATGCACCGTGGCGAGGTCCTCGGGGCCTGCGCCGATCGACCACAGCGTCGTCTGATCCCGCGCGCCCTGCCAATGGCCTGTCGCGCCCTTGCGGACGGCATAGAGGCAGGGCTCATGCTGCCAGTGATAGTCCCCGCGTCCGAGCACCAGCCGCGGCTTGGCCCAGACGATCTGGCTGCGCACGATGAAGCCCGCCGCCTCCAGGCTCTCGATGACCGTGCGGGCGTGCACGCCAGCGTGCCAGATGTAGGCGACATCACCAGGGAACAGCGCCCAGGCCGCGCGCCAGTCGGCGCGGTCGTCGTTGGCCACCTTGCCGGTGCGGATGGTGGTGGAGACGCCCGCGTCGTTGCGCCAGGAGGGGTCGTAGTTCACGCCGTAGGGAGGGTCCGTGACCATGAGGTGCGGCTGTGCGCCGGCGAGGAGGCGAGTGACGTCGGCGCTGCTGGTCGCGTCGCCGCAGAGCAGGCGGTGGCGACCGATGCGCCAGAGATCGCCGGGGCGCGTGACAGGGTTGGCGGGCGGCTCGGGCGCCGGTTCGTCCGGGTCGCCCTGCGCCGCAACTTCATCACGCGATGCGTCGAGGCTGGCGAGCAGCTGCTCCAGCGCATCGCCCGAGAAGCCAAGCACGTCGAGGTCCACGATGGCCTCGTCACGGATGCGGGCGATCTCCGCCGCCAGCAGCGCCTCGTCCCAGCCGGAGTTCAGCGCGATCTGGTTGTCGGCCAGCCGCAGGGCGCGAGCTTGAGCCTCGGTCAGGTGCGCCAGGCGGATGGCGGGCACCGCTGCCATGTCGAGGCGCTTGGCGGCCATGACGCGGCCATGGCCCGCGACCAACACGCCGGCGGCATCCACCAGCACCGGGTTCACGAAGCCGAATTCGGCGATGGAGGCGGCGATCTGCGCCACCTGGTCCGACGAGTGCGTGCGGGCGTTCTCGGCGTAGGGGATGAGCGAGGCGAGCGGGACGGTGGCGACGGCGATGTCAGGCTGCATCGGCGACTGCCTCCCCGGCGCGCGCGGCGGCGACCGCGTCGTAGTCAGGGCCGATACCGTGCCCGCCATCGTCCAGGATCACCGGCAGTTCGGGATGCAGCATCCGCCAGCGGGCGATCGCCAAGTCGACGTAGGCCGGCGCCAACTCGATCGCGCGCACGCGGCGCCCGGTCCGCTGGCCGGCGATGATGGAGGTGCCGGCACCTGCGAAGGGCTCGAACACGACGTCGCCCTCGTCGGTGTAGGCGCGCATCAGGAATTCGGGCAGCGCCACCGGGAACACTGCGGGGTGCTCGGTCTCGATGCCGCGCGCCTTGTGGCGGGTGATGCGCAGCACGCTGTCCGGGATCCGGGTCTCCTGCACGCCCTGGCCGGCATGCTGCCATTCGCCGACGGTGCCATCCTTCGCTCGCAGCCCGCCCTTCTCGGAATTGACGTGCCCCGCCCAGCGGCAGGGGATGATCTTGTTGGGCCGGCGCGCCTCTCGATTGAAGTGGAAGAGCAGCTCGAAGGCGGGCGACAGCCGCCCGTTCCAGTCGCCGGGCAGGCCGGGTCCCTGGTCCCAGGCGTAGAGGCCAAAGCGCCGCCAGCCCTGCGCGCGCATCCAGTCGAGCCAAACGGACCAATAGGGCTGCCACTCATTGTCGCGATGGATCAGCCCGAGGTTCACCAGCACCTGCGCGTTACGCGCGAGCGCCGTGTCTAGGTGGGCGAACACGCCCTGCATGAGCGCGTCCCAATCGGAGACGCCGCCGGTGGTGTAGTCGCGCTGGTTGCCATAGGGCGGGCTGGTGAAGAGCAGCGCTGCCCGCTCCGGCCCCATCACGCGGGCGATGGTCGATGGATTGGTGCTGTCGCCGCAGGCGAGGCGGTGCTCGCCCAGGCGCCAGATGTCACCCACGCGCGCGACGGCCTGGCGCGGCGGGTCCAGCTCGGCGTCGGCAGGGTCATCCTCCGCCGCTGCCGCCTCCGTCCCCGCCGCGCCGTCCCCGCTCCCCTGAACCGCGGGCGCCGACAGAGCCTCGGGCGCGTCGCCGTCGGACACGGCATCTCCAGCCGCCGCGAGGATGTCGTCGAGTTCCGCGGCCGAGAAGCCGAGCGCTGCAAGGTCGAGGTCTGGCGCCGCCTGCACCGCGGCGAGCGCGTCGCGCAGCAGCGCCTGGTCCCAGGTCGCGTTCTCTGCGATGCGGTTGTCGGCGAGACGCAGCGCCTCCTTCTGCGCTGCGGACAGATGCCGCAGCACGATCGTCGGCACCTTCCCGATGCCGAGCGCCACCGCGGCCTCGAGCCGGCCGTGCCCGGCGATCAGCACGCCCGCCTCGTCGACCAGCAGCGGGTTGGTGAAGCCGAAGGCCAGCATGCTGGCCTTGATCTGCTCGATCTGCGCCGCACCATGCACCCGCGCATTGCCAGGATGCGCACGCAGCTCCGCCACCGGGCGCAGCAGGATCTTCGCTGCCATCCAGGGGAGCGTCATGGGGCCATCCGAGGTCAGGGGTGAGGGCCACGCGCCTGGCGTGGCGATGGTTCGCAGCTACGGCGCTGAAGTCACACGGAAAGGGTGCGAACCATGCAAACCGTGGGTGCGAATCGAGTGCGAACCACGACAGCCATGGTTCGCACTCAAGCGATTGAAATCACGGGCGAAGGGTGCGAACTGCGAACCTGTTTTTTGGCCTGGCGCTAGCGATGTTGCACGCTTCCGCCCCCCGCATACGCCGGGCCCAGGAAGGACCCTGCAGCTCGCGAGCCACAGTGGCAAATCAGCGGACGAGTGGCTCAAGAGCCGCGGTGCTCGACGCACCTTCTCGACGTGTCACCACCATAGCCAACTCGATTTGCAAGCCGCCAGCGGGTGAATTGTAACAGCCCGATCGGGACGGTGGAGACCGCCCCGATTGCACGTCGTCACGCCGCCTGCTCTCGCGGCGTAAGCCCGAAGTGCATCGCCAGGATGCCAAGGCCTGCGACCAGCATGCCACCGGCGATCGGTTGCGGGACTGGCCTGCCGCTCCAGCCTCTGCGTGCGGCCCATTCGCGCACCGACATCTCCAGGCCCACGACGAACCAGATGCAGGAGCCGGCCGGGCTATCATGCCCACCCAGCGCGTCCAGCGCCGCGAGCACACGCCGGCGCGCGTCGATCTGGCGATTGGAGAGCCGGTCTGCCGTCGAGCCTGGCAGCCGGATCAACTGCGACGTGGACATGCTGTCGATCGCCGCGCTGCGGAACAGCGTGCGGAAGATGCTGCCCGCCTCGTGCATCTGCGGCGTGATCGTGCCGTTGGCCAACATCTGCCCAAGCGTGTCCACCGCACGGCGATGCTGCACAGGGCTGCCGGTTTCGGGATCCGCTTCGCGGACCGGCTCCGAGAATCCGCCGTGCTGCAGCCGCCACTTGGAGGGCTTCGACAGATCCTCGTGCTTCGACGTTACCCGCTTTGCCTTGCGCTTACCGGCCATGATGGCTCTCCCCGTTACGACGCCCCCAGCGCCGGTTGGCTTCGTTGGTGATGGCCTGTCGCAGCCAGTCGTCGGTGATCTCGGCGACTGGCAGCGCGGCCACGCCGTGTCGATGCCAGGCAGCCGCGCGCATGGCGTTCACCTCGCTCTCGTTGGTTGGGCTGCGGGTGCCGCGGTCGAGGCATGAGCGGGGCTGTTGCGGTGCGCCGTGGATGCTCATGCGCGGCCTCCGGTGGGCTCGGTCGCCCAGAGCAGAAGGGCGATGGCATCGGCCTCGTTGTCGTCGGCAGGTCGAAAGCCGCGGGCTTGGATGGCCGCGATCATCTTCGCCTTGTCGGCATTGCCCTTGCCGGTGGCGTAGCGCTTGATCGTGCCGACCGGCACGCCCTCGTAGGGGACGTCGTGCTCCTCGCACCACGCGGAGAGGTGCGCGAGGAAGCCGCCATAGAGGTGCGCGGCGTCGGTGCCGGCGTGGGAGCGCACCTCCTCGAAGGCGATGCGCGTGAGGCCGCCGGCAAGCGCTGCCAGCTCGCCGAGCCAGCTGCGGAAGCGCAGGTAGCGCATGCCGCCACCCTCGAAGCGGCTCGGGCGGAAGGTGACGGTGCCGGAGGTGATGCCACCGTCCTGGCTGCGCAACGCCCATCCAGTGGTGGTGCCGAGATCGAGCGCGAGCACCGCGTGGCGTGCCAGGTTGATCGCAGGTGGTTCGGCGATGGAGGGGCCGCTTGCGTGCGCCGCGGGCATGGGGAGAGTCGCGAGAGCCATGGGGTCTCCAAGAGGGGATCGTCGTGGTGAGGGCGGCGACGGCGCGGTTCTTGGCGGAGCTCGCCGTCGCTGCCCGGCTTTCCGGGATGGCCCTCTCGGGGTGGACCACGAGCCCGAACCCGACCGCTCCGGGTGTGGTGTGCGCGCGCCGTTGAGGCGCGCACGCACACCCCCCGTAGGGGGGTGGGATTTTGCGGAACTTGCGGAACTTGCCTAGGTAGGGAACCAATACAACCCATTGAATCGTTTGTGCGTTTCGCCACTGATTGAGGTTCAGCGGTGGAGATTGGCCATGGCGCGGTTGTTCTGGTTGTCCGAGCAGGCGTGGACGGTGCTGGA
>NZ_JBJJBR010000041.1:0-7008 GCF_045449635.1 Sabulicella flocculans
CCCACCCGCCTTCGCCAGCACCTTGGTGATCGCCGCCGTCAACGACGTCTTGCCATGGTCCACATGGCCGATCGTCCCGATGTTGCAGTGCGGCTTGTTGCGCTCGAACTTCGCCTTGGCCATCGTCACTCCGCTCCGAAAAAGAAATGCCGTTTCCCGGCCACGGCCCGGTGGGGAAGCCCATGCGGCGAGCAGGACCCTGGAGCGGGTGAGGGGAATCGAACCCCCGTAGCCAGCTTGGAAGGCTGGTGCTCTACCATTGAGCTACACCCGCGCGGGGCGAGAGCCATGAAGGAAAGGAGCGGGACAAGCCCGCCCGCCCTGCCAGGAGATATGGAGGGGGCTGGATTCGAACCAGCGTAGGCGCAAGCCAACGGATTTACAGTCCGTCCCCTTTAGCCACTCGGGCACCCCTCCGCACGAGGCGAGAGCGCGGGCCTTCAAGCCCGTCCGCGCGCCGCTGTCAATCTTGCGCGGCGCCGTTTCCACCCCTCCTTGGCCGCATGGCCCGCCTGCCCGCCCTGCTGCTGCTGCCCCTCGCCGCCTGCGCCGGGCGCGAGCCGCCGCCCTGCCCGCCGGGGCACGAGGCCGCGCTGGCCGTGCTGGACCGCGGCATCCACGCCGAGCTGAACGTGGAGGCCGCCGCCCTGGTGGGCCGCCCCCGCGCCCTGG
Source organism: Sabulicella flocculans (assembly GCF_045449635.1). NCBI lineage: Bacteria > Pseudomonadati > Pseudomonadota > Alphaproteobacteria > Acetobacterales > Acetobacteraceae > Sabulicella > Sabulicella flocculans. The sequence goes on from NZ_JBJJBR010000041.1 coordinate 673, forward strand.
CCCGCGGCGCGCCCGCCCTGCGGCTGGGCTACGGCAAGGCGGGCTTCTTCGACATCCCGGGCGGGCCGGGCATCGTCGCCCACGCGCTGGCGCCGCTGCCCGGCCCGGCGGTGATGGAGGCGCTGCCGGTGGCCGCCCTGCCCGACCCGGCGGTGGATGCGCCGGCCTATGCGGTGCCGCTGCGCGACCCCGGCGGCTTCAACGCCTTCCTGGACGCCACCCTGCCCGAGGGCCCGCTGCCGCCCGGCCGCTTCCTGCCGGCCCGGCCCGGCTATTCCCTGCTGCACACCTGCAACACCTGGGTGGCGCGCGGCCTGGGCGCGGCGGGGCTGCCGGTGTCCTCCGCCGGGACGGTGCGCGTGTCGGGCATCGTCGCGCAGCTGGCGGCGGTGCCGGGGGCCTGCCGGCTGCGCTGAGGCCGGGGCGGGAAAAACGCATGCTGCGTGACGGGAATCGCGCGCCCCGCCGGCCCGGCGTGGTCTAGGCTGCGGCGATGCGCGCCCTGCTGCTCCTGCCGCTGCTGCTGCTGCCCGCCTGCAAGGAGGAGGCGCCGCGCGCCCCCGCCGGCGACCCGCGCGCCGCCGAGGCCCGCGCCGCCGCCGAGGCCGCGCTGGCCCCGCGCCTGGCCGGCGGCGCGCTGCGCGGGGTGCAGGCCTTCGGGCAGGCGCAGGGCGGCGCCTTCGCGGTGTGCGGCCGGCTGGACCCCGGCCCGGCCGAGCCGCTGCGGCCCTGGGTGGCGCTGGTGGCCTTCGAGCGCAACGCCCCCGCGGTGCAGTGGCTGGTGCTGGCCGGCGCGCCGGCCGACACCGCCCGCGCCTTCGCCGAGATGACCGACCGCTGCTTCGAGGGCGGGGGCACCGCCCGCGGCGCCCCGCGCCCCCCAGCCACCTTGCCGCCCCCAACCGAGCCACCCCGCGCCGAGCCACCCCGCGCCGCCGCGCCCGAGGCGCCGCCCGCGGCAGCGGCCCCCGCCCCCGCCGGCCGCACCGTCACCACCAGCGAGCGCACGCCGGTGAACCTGCGCGCCCGCCCCGGCGGCGGCGGCGAGGTGCTGCGCACCGTGCCCCGCGCCACCCGCCTGGAGGTGTTCGCCGAGGCGCCGGGCGGCTGGCTGCAGGTGGGCCAGGGCGGCACCCCCTGGGGCTGGGTCCACCTGTCGGTGCTGAGCCTGTACTGACGCGGCGACGACGGACCGGCGCGCGCCCGGCGTGCGGGTCGCGCCGGGGCTCCGCCCTGGCGCGGAGCAGGCCATGCAGGACAGGAGGGGCCCGGGGCGCGCGCAGCCGCGCGGCCGCCCCCTACGCGGCGGCCACCCCGCGGCGAAAGGCGCTCCTTCCACCCGGGGCCCCCGCCGCGGCGTCCGCCTGTCGCCGTTGCGACGGGCGGACGCCGCGGTGGGGACTCTCCCGTCAGGCCCACCGCGCATAGGCCTCGGCCACGCTGCGCGCCGGCGCGGCCTGGGCCATGGTGGGCAGGGGGTCGGCCTCGCCGGCCAGGGCGGCGCGCAGCCGGTCCACCGGGCGCGTCATCTCCACCGCGCTCATCACCCCAGCCAGCACCATGCCCAGCGGCCCGCCCAGCACCCCCGCCCCCAGCACCCGCATGGCGGGGTGGATCTCCGCCCCCGTCGCCGCGCGGTAGATCATGCCCACCCCCGGCAGGTGATGCAGCGGGTTCAGCCCTTCCAGCACCTCCTCGAAGGTGATGGCGCCGGGGATGGGGATGGCCTCGTCCGGGCCCAGCGGCGGGCCGCCATCGGCGGGCTGCGGCACCTCGGCGGAGCCGGCGGGGCGGAACGCCAGGCGGATCGGGTCGCTCACCATCATGCCCTGGCTTCGCAAGCGCCATGCCAGGGCCGCGGGGCCGGCGGCTTGCACGCGGCCGCAAAGAGGACCATTTGCGTCCGGAACCCGCCCCACCGCGCAGGACCCCCGCATGTTCATCGAGACCGAAGGCACCCCCAACCCCGCCACGCTGAAGTTCCTGCCGGGCCGGGACGTGATGGGCGCGGCCGGCACCGCCGACTTCGTGGCCGGCGACGACACCTCGCGCTCCTTCCTCGCGCATCGGCTGCTGGCGCTGCCGGGCGTGGCCCGCGCCTTCCTCGGCTCGGACTTCATCACCGTCACCAAGGACGATTCGGTGGAGTGGCAGGCCCTGCGCCCGCAGGTGCTGGGCGCCATCATGGAGCACTTCCTGGCCGGCCTGCCCGTCATCGAGGGCGAGGACGCGGCGGGCGAGGAGGATTACGACCCCGCCGACGCCGAGGCCGTGGCCCAGATCAAGGAGCTGCTGGACACCCGCGTGCGCCCCGCCGTGGCCGGCGATGGCGGCGACATCGTGTTCCGCGGCTTCCGCGACGGCGTGGTGCGGCTGAAGATGCAGGGCGCCTGCTCGGGCTGCCCGTCCTCGCGCGCCACGCTGAAGCACGGGGTGGAGAACATGCTCCGCCACTACATCCCCGAGGTGCTGGCGGTTGAGCAGGTCGAGGCCTGAGGGCTACTCCAGCCCGACCAGGGCGCGGGCGAAGGCGCGCGCCTCGAAGGGACGCAGGTCGGCCGCCGTCTCGCCCACGCCGACGGCGTGGATGGGCGTGCCGAACTCCTGCGCCAGCGCCACCACCACGCCGCCCTTGGCGCTGCCGTCCAGCTTGGTGACCACCAGCCCGGTCACCGCCACCATCTCGGTGAAGACGCGCAGCTGGGAGACGGCGTTCTGCCCGGTGGTGGCGTCCAGCACCAGCAGCACCGAATGCGGCACCGCCGCGTCCTGCCGCTTGAGCACGCGCACGATCTTGCGCAGCTCCTCCATCAGCGCGGACTTGTTGTGCAGCCGGCCGGCGGTGTCCACGAACAGCACGTCCGCGCCCACCGCCCTGGCGCGGGACAGCGCGTCGAAGGCCAGCCCGGCGGCGTCGGCGCCGTCCTTGGCCGGGGCCACCACCTCGGCCCCCGTGCGGCTGCCCCAGACCTGCAGCTGCTCCACCGCGGCGGCGCGGAAGGTGTCGCCGGCGCACAGCACCACCTTGCGGCCTTCCTGGCGCTGCTGCTCGGCCAGCTTGGCGATGGTGGTGGTCTTGCCGGTGCCGTTCACGCCCACCACCAGCACCACGTGCGGCGCATGGGCGGGCGCGATGGCCAGCGGCTGCGCCACGGGGGCCAGGATGGCGGCGATCTCCTCCGCCAGGGCGCCCTTGATCTCCTCCTCCGTCGCCTCCTTGCCGAAGCGGGTGCGGCGGAAGCCGGCGACGATGCGCTGGGCGGCAGCCACGCCCAAGTCGGCGGCGATCAGCGTCTCCTCCAGCTCCTCCAGCGCGGCGTCGTCCAGCTTGCGCCTGGTGAAGACGCCGGTGATGGAGCCGGTCAGCTTGGCGGTGGAGCGCGACAGCCCGGCCTTCAGCCGGCCCAGCCAGCCCATGCGCGTCTCGCCCGGCGGCTCGATCACCGGGGCCGGGGCTTCCTGGGGAACCGGGTCGCTGACCGGCTCGGGCGTGCTGGGCGGCGGGGCCTCGGGCGGGGGCTCCGGCGCGGTTTCGGGCGGGGGCGGCTCCACCACCGGGGGCGGGGTGGGCGTCACCTCCGGCGTGCCGGAGCCGGTGACGCGGCGCCACAGGTCGCGCAGGGCCATCAGGCGGCCTCCCCGCGCAGGGTGGCGCCGTCCGTGTCGGTGATGCGCGCGCGCACCAGCGCGCCGCGCGGCGCCGCCAGCGCCACCGGGACGAGATGCGCGGAATGCCCGCGCTGGTCGGATTCCATCAGCACTTCCTCCAGGCATCCCACCCGGCCGCGCAGGAAGCGCGCGCGCGACGCCGCCGCCGCCGCGCGCAGCCGCGCCGCGCGCTCGCGCCGCAGCGGCACGGGCAGGGCCGGCATGCGCGCGGCCGGCGTGCCGGGGCGGGCCGAATAGGGAAAGACGTGGGCGAAGGCCAGCCCGGCCTCCGCGATGAACTGCTCCAGCCATGCGTGCTGCGCCTCGCTCTCGGTGGGGAAGCCTGCGATCAGGTCCCCTCCCAACGCGGCGCCGGGGCGCAGGTCGCGCGCGCGGCGGAACAGGGCCAGCAGGCCGGCGTGGCGGTGGCGGCGGCCCATGCGCTTCAGCACCAGGTCCTCCGCGTGCTGCAGCGACAGGTGCAGGAAGGGCGCCAGCCGCTCCTCCTCGGCCCACACCGCCCAGAAGCGCTCGTCCAGCGCCGCCGGGTCCAGCGAGGACAGGCGCAGCCGCGCCAGCCCGGGCGCGGCGCGCAGCACGGCGCGCACCAGCCCCGGCAGGTCGGGGTGCGACGCCAGGTCCACGCCCGACAGCACGATTTCCCGGTGGCGCTCCGCCAGCGCGGCGGCGCGGCTGGCGGCCTCGGCCACCGGCAGGGCGCGGGCCGGGCCGCGGCCCCGGGGGATGACGCAGAAGGTGCAGGCGTGGTCGCAGCCCTGCTGCACCGCCAGCACGGCGCGGGTGCCGCCGCTGGCCGCCGCCACCACCGGCGCCCCGCGCGGGATGGGCCCCACCGGGGCGTCCCAGCTGGCCGGGTCCAGCTTGGCGCCGTTGCCGATGACGCGCGCCACCCCGGGCAGCGCCGCCCAGGCGGCCGGCGCCACCTGCGCGGCGCAGCCGGTGACCAGGATGGGCCGCGCGGGGTCGGCGCGGTGGGCGCGGCGGATGGCCTGGCGGGCCTGCGCCTCGGCCTCGGCGGTGACGGCGCAGGTGTTGACCAGTAGCGCCCCCGCCCAGCCGGCGCCCGGCGCCAGGGCGCGCATCGCCTCGCTCTCGGCGGCGTTGAGCCGGCAGCCGAAGGAGAGCGCCTCCGTCACACCGCCACCTCGCCGGTGAAGGCGGTGGCGACGGGGCCGGCCATCAGCACGTGGCCATCCGCCGCGCGCCATTCCAGCTGCAACTCGCCGCCCGGCATGGCGATGGTGGCGGCGCGCCCGCACAGCCCGCGGCGATGCGCGTTGACGATGGCGGCGCAGGCGCCCGAGCCGCAGGCCAGCGTCAGCCCCGCCCCGCGCTCCCACACCACCAGGCGGATGCGGTCCGGCGCCTCCACGCGGGCGAAGCCGATGTTGGCGCGGTCGGGCAGCAATGGGTCGCGCTCCAGCGCCGGGCCGAGGGCGGCGGCGTCCAGGCCGTCCTCGAAGAAGGTGACGTGCGGGTTGCCCATGGAGCACGCCGCGCCGTCCAGCCCCGCCATCGGCACGTGCAGCGTGTCCATCTCCCGCGCCAGGGGCACGTCCTGCCAGCCCAGGCGCGGCGGGCCCATGTCCACCTGCACCGTGCCATCGGCCAGGCGCTGCGCCGCCAGGATGCCGCCGCGGGTGCGGATGGCGATGCGCGCGCGGCCCGTCTCCTCCAGCACCAGCGAGGCCGCGCAGCGCGTGCCGTTGCCGCAGGCCCCGGCCTCCGAGCCGTCGCTGTTGTGGAAGCGCAGGAAGACGTCGGCGCCCTGCGCGTCGTCCTCCAGGGTGATGAGCTGGTCGAAGCCCACGCCGCGGTGGCGGTCGCCCAGGCGCGCGATGGCGGCGGCGTCCCGCAGGCCGGCGCGGGCATCCGGCAGATTGTTCCCGCGCGCATCCGGCATGCTGTTCCGGCGTGCATCCAGCACGCTGTTCCGGCGTGCATCCAGCACGACGAAGTCATTGCCGATGCCGTGCATCTTGCGGAAGGGAAGGCGCATGGCAGGCATATAGGCGCTTCCGGGTTGAGCGGCCATGCGCCGGGGCCTATCTCGCCCCCATGCGTGCCCTCCTCCTCCTCGCGCCCCTGCTCCTGCTGGGCTGCGGCAGCCGCTACAGCGCCGACGAATACGCCACCCGGGCGGTGCAGCAGGCCAACCCGGTGCAGCGCGGGGTGGTGGCGGGCTCGCGCCGCGTCGCCATCGCGGCCGATGGCACGGCGGGCGCGGCGGCCGGCGCGGCGGCAGGCGGCGTGGTGGGGGGCGTGGCCGGCGGCAACCGCATCACCAACGCGCTGGGCGCGGTGGGCGGCGGGCTGGTGGGCGGGCTGATCGGCACCGCGGCCGAGCGCGCGGCGGTGAACGCCGAGGCGACCGAATACATCATCGCCGTGCCCAGGGACGGCCGGGACGAGCTGGTGAGCGTGACGCAGCGCGACGCCGTGCCCATCCCGATCAACACCCGCGTGCTGGTCATCAGCGGGGCGCAGGCGCGGGTGGTGCCGGACTACCTGCCGGCCGGGGCGCCGCTGCCGGCCACGCTGCCCGCGCCCGCCCCCGCGCCGGTGCAGGCCGCCCCGGTGCAGGCCGCCCCGGTGCAGTCGGCGCCGGTGCAGGCCGCGCCGCTGCCTCCGGTGGCACCCGCCGCGGCGCCGCAGGCCGCGCCCGCG
>NZ_JBJJBR010000042.1:0-6968 GCF_045449635.1 Sabulicella flocculans
TCGCCGCCGCGCTGGCCGAGGCGCTGGAGGCCGCGGGCGCCCAGGTGTCCCACCTGCCGCCCGACCCGGCGCCGCGCGCCGCCCAGGGCGCCGCCCTGGTCTGCCTGCCCGCGCCCGGCCCGGCCGCCCTGGCCCGGCTGGCCCGGCTGGCCGCCGGGATGGAGGGCAGCGCCGCCGCCCTGCACCTGGTCGTCCGCGGCGCGGCGGAGGACCCGGCCGCCGCCGCCCTGCTGGCCCTGGGCCGCGTGCTGGCCAACGAGGCGCCGCGCCTGCGCCCGCGCCGCCACGACCTCGACCCCGCCCTGCCGCCGGCCGAGGCGGCGCGCCGCCTCGCCGCCCTGCTGCTGGCGCCCGACGACGGCGAGGGCGAGGAGCACGTCACCGCCCAGGGCCGCTGGGTGCCGCGGCTGCGGCCCGGCCTGCCCGCGCCCCCCGCCGCCGGCCCGCTGCGGCTGGAGGCGGCGCGGCCCGGCCGGCTGGACAGCCTGGCCTGGACCCCCTTCGCCCCCGCCGCGCCCGGCCCGGGCGAGGTGCGGCTGCGCGTGGAGGCGGCGGGGCTGAACTTCCGCGACCTGCTGTGGGCGCAGAACCTCCTGCCGGAGGACGCGCTGCGCCCCGGCTTCGCCGGCCCCGGCCTGGGCATGGAGGTGGCCGGCGTGGTGGAGGCAGCGGGCGAGGGCGCCCCCTTCGCGCCGGGGGACCGCGTGTTCGGCGTGGCCCCGCGCGCCCTGGCCACCCACGCCGTCACCGCCGCCGCCGCCCTGGCCCCGCTGCCCGGGGGGCTGCCGCCCGCCCAGGCCGCCGGCCTGCCCGTCGCCTTCCTCACCGCGCTGCACGCGCTGGAGGAGGTGGCGCGCGTGGAGCCGGGCGAGCGCGTGCTGATCCATGGCGGCGCCGGCGCGCTGGGCCTGGCCGCCCTGCAGGTGGCGCTGGGCCGCGGCGCCCGGGTGGCGGTCACCGCCGGCACCGCCCAGCGCCGCGCCTTCCTGCGCATGGCGGGGGCGGAGCTGGCGCTGGACAGCCGCGGCCTGGCCTTCGCCGACGCGCTGCGCGCCGCCTGGGGCGCCGGGCCGGAGGAAGGCTGCGTGGACGTCTGCCTCAACACCCTGGCCGGCGAGGCGATGGAGCGCAGCCTGGGGCTGATGGCGCCCTTCGGCCGCTTCCTGGAGCTGGGCAAGCGCGACTTCGCCGAGGGCACGGCGGTGGCGCTGCGCCCGCTGCGCCGCAACGTCGCCTGGCACGCGGTGGACCTGGACGAACTGGCCCGCGCCCGCCCCCAGGTGGCGGCGCGCCACCTGGCCACCCTGGCGGCGCGGCTGGCGGCGGGCGAGCTGTCGCCCCTGCCGGTGCGCGCCCACCCGGCGGAGGAGGCGGAGGAGGCGTTCCGCCGCCTGCAGGCCGGCGGGCACATCGGCAAGCTGGTGCTGCTGCCGCCCGCCGGGCGCCCGGCAGCGGCGGGCTGGACGCCCGCGGGCACGGCGCTGGTGGTGGGCGGCACCGCCGGCTTCGGGCTGGAGGCCGCCTGCGCCCTGGCGCGGCTGGGGGTGCGCCACCTCGCCCTGCTGTCGCGCCGCGGCCCGGCCACCCCCGGCCTGCCCGCCGCCCTGGCGCGGCTGCGCGCCCTGGGCGCCGAGGCCCACGCCTTCGCCGCCGACGCCGCCGACCGCGCGCAGCTCGCCGCCGCGCTGGACGCGGTGCGCGCCTGGGGCCCGCCGCTGCGCCACGTGGTCCACGCCGCCGCCGCCTTCGCCGACGGCATCGCCGCGCGGATGACGGCGGCCGACGCCGGGGCCGCCTGGGCCGCCAAGGTGACCGCCGCGGAGAACCTGGAGGCGCTGACCGCTTCCGACCCCCTGGCGGCCTTCCTGCTGTTCTCCTCCGCCACGGTGCCGGTCGGCGCGCCGGGGCAGGGGGCCTACGTGGCGGCCAATGCGGGGCTGGAGGCCATCGCGCGCCGCCGCCGCGCCCGCGGCCTGCCGGCGGTGGCGGTGCAGTGGGGCCCCATCGCCGATGCCGGGGCGCTGGCCGCCGACGGCGCCGCCGCCCTGACCCACCGCCTGGGCGCCGAGGCCCTGCCGGCCGCCGAGGCGCTGTCCGCCCTGCCCGGGCTGCTGGACACGCCGGCCCCGGTGGCGGCGGTGGCCCGGCTGGACTGGGCGCGCGCCCGCGCCGCCCTGCCCGCCCTGGCCGAGGCCGCCTTCCGCCCCCTGGCCGGCGAGGGCGCCGCCGAGGAAGCCGGCGAGGACCTGGCCGCCCTGCTGGCCCAGGGCCACGACGCCGCCCTGGCCGCCGTGGCGCGCGGCGTGGGGCAGGAGGTGGCGCGCATCCTGCGCCTGCCCGCCGGCGCGGTGCCGCCGCACCAGCCGCTGTCCCGCCTGGGGCTGGACAGCCTGGGCGGGCTGGAGCTGCGCACGGCGCTGGAGCGCCGCTTCGCCGTGACCCTGCCGCTGGAGGGAATGGACGGCGCCGCCACGGTGGACGCCATGGCCCGCCGCCTGCTGGCCGGCGCCGCCTCCCTGGCGGAGGCCGCGGAATGATCCGGCGCGGCCTTTCGGCGGCGGAGCGCGCGGCGGTGCTGGGCCGGGCCAAGGCCGCCGCGCTGGTGCAGGCCGCCACCGCCTCGCCGCGCGACTTCGCCACCCTGCCGCAGATGCGCGTGATGGAGGAGCTGCGCCGCCAGGCGGAGGCCCGCGGCATCCCCAACCCCTTCTTCCAGCCGCACGAGGCGGTGGCCGGCCCCCGCACCGTGGTCGCGGGGCGGGAGATGCTGAACTTCGCCTCCTACAACTACCTCGACCTCAACGGCGACCCGCGGGTGAACGCCGCCGCCGCCGAGGCGATGGCCCGCCACGGCACCTCCGCCTCCGCCTCGCGCATGGTGTCGGGCGAGCGGCCGGTGCACGCCGCGCTGGAGGCGGCGCTGGCCGCCAACTACGAGGCCGAGGCGGCGCTGGCCATGGTGTCGGGCCACGCCACCAACGTCACCGTCATCGGCCACCTGATGGGGCCGGAGGACCTGGTCGTGCATGACCAGCTGGCCCACAACTCCATCACGGAAGGCGTGCGGCTGTCCGGCGCGCGCCGGCTGGCCTTCGCGCACAACGACGCCGCGGCGGCCGAGCGCGCCCTGGCCGGCGCCCGCGGCCGCGCCCGCCGCGCCCTGGTGGTGATCGAGGGCCACTACTCCATGGACGGCACCGTGCCCGACCTCGCGGCCTTCCGCGACCTCGCCCGCCGGCACGAGGCCTGGCTGATGGTGGACGAGGCGCACGGGCTGGGCTGCCTGGGCCCCACCGGCCGCGGCGTGTTCGAGGCGCAGGGCGTGGCGCCGGAGGCGGCGGACATCTGGATGGGCACCCTGTCCAAGACGCTGGCCGGCGCCGGCGGCTACGTGGCCGGCCGGCGGGCGCTGGTGGACTGGCTGCGCCACACCGCGCCGGGCTTCGTGTATTCGGTGGGGCTGCCGCCGCCCATCGCCGCCGCCGCCGGCTGCGCCCTGGCGCTGATGCGCGCCGAGCCCTGGCGGGTGGAGCGCCTGCAGGCCAACACCGCGCGCTTCCGCGCCGCGCTGCAGGCGGCGGGCTTCGACACCGGCGGCTCCTCCGGCGGCTCCATCGTGCCGGTGCTGCTGGGGGATTCGCTGCGCGCGGCGCAGGTGGCGGCGGGGCTGGCGCGGCGCGGCGTCAACGCCCAGCCCATCGGCTTCCCCGTGGTGCCCGAGGGGCTGGCGCGCATCCGCTTCTTCCTGTCCTGCGCGCACCAGCCCGCGATGCTGGACGCCGCCGTGGCCGCCCTGGCCGAGGCGGCGCGGGAGGCCGGGTGAGGATCGCCCTGCTCACCCTCGAATCCGCCGCCAGCCGGGAGGCGACGGCGCGCTTCGCCGCCCGCCACGCCGGCCGCCTGGCGCTGGTGGCGCTGTCGCCGCCGCTGGGCGCCTGGCGCAGCGGCTGGCGGGCGCTGCGCCGCGGCGGCCCCGGCCTGCTGCCCTGGCTGCTGCTGAACCACGCCCTGCCGGCGCTGCGCCCCTCGCCCCTGGCGCGGCTGTGCCGGGCGCGCGGCATCCCCCTGCACGCCCTGGGCGACGACGCCGCCACCGCCCGCGCCCTGCGCGGCAGCGGCGCCGAGCTGCTGGTGAGCTTCCACCTGGACCGCATCCTGCCGCCCGCCCTGCTGGCGGCCGCGCCGCGCGGCGGGGTGAACGTCCACCCCTCGCTGCTGCCGCGCCACCGCGGCCCGATGCCCGCCTTCCACGGCCTGGCCGAGGGCGCCACCGGGGTCAGCATCCACGCGCTGACGCCGCGGGTGGATGCCGGCGGGGTGTGGGCGCAGCGCGCGGTGCCGCTGCCGCCGGGCACCTCGGCCACCGCCGCCGCGCGGGCGCTGCACCTGGCGGCGCTGCCGCTGCTGGACGCGGTGCTGGCGCGCATCGCCGCCGGCGAGGCCGCCCCGCCCGCGCCCGAGCCGCTGCCCTACGCCCCCTGGCCCGGCCCGGCCGCCCGCCGCCGCGCCGGGGTGCCGCTGGTGGCCGCCGCCGACTGGCGCCTCGCCTGGGAGAAGCCCGGCCATGCCTAGGTCCTTCCTGTTCCTCCAGGGCCCCATCTCGCCCTTCTTCCGCGAGCTGGGGGCGGAACTGGCGCGGCGCGGCCACGCGGTGCGCCGCGTCAACCTCTGCCTGGGCGACCGGCTGCTGTGGAACGACGCCCGCGCGGAGGATTTCCGCGGCCGGCCGGAGGAATGGCCCGCCTTCATCGGCACGCGGCTGGACGGCGCCACCGACCTCGTGCTGCTGGGCGAGCAGCGGCCGCTGCACCAGGCCGCCATCGCCGAGGCGCAGCGGCGCGGCGTGGCGGTGACGGCGACGGATTTCGGCTACCTCCGCCCCGACTGGGTGGTGCTGGAGCGCGACGGCATGAACGCCCTGTCGCGCTATCCCCGCGGGCGGGCCGGCATCCTGGCGCTGGCGCAGGGGGCGCCGCCGCTGGACATGGCGCCGCGCTTCCGGGGCGACTTCCGCCGCCAGGCCGCCTGGGACATCGCCTTCCACCTGCTGAACGAGCTGCCCTGGCCGTTCCGCCACTGGGCGCGCTACCAGCTGCACCACCCCATCCCCGGCTACCTCGGCACCGGCTGGCGGCTGCTGCGCGCCGGCCCGCGCACCCGCGCGGCCGAGGCGCTGATGGCCGCCATCCCCGCCGCGGCGCCGCTGTTCCTGTTCGCCATGCAGATGGAGACGGACTACTCCATCCGCGCCTACAGCCCCTACGAGGACATGGACACGCCGCTGGGCGAGGCCATCCGCTCCTTCGCCGCCCATGCCGCGCCGGAGGCCCGGCTGGTGGTCAAGGTCCACCCGCTGGACCCCGGGCTGAAGCGCTGGGGAAGGCGCATCGCCGCCCTGGCGGCGGCGGCCGGGGTGGAAGGGCGCGTGCACCTGGTGGACGGGCTGCCGCTGGGCCCGGCGCTGGCGCGGGCGCGCGGCCTGCTGACGGTGAACAGCACCACCGGGCTGGACGCGCTGCGCCAGGGCTGCCCGGCCATCGCGCTGGGCCGCGCCCTGTGGGACGTGCCGGGGCTGGCGCACCAGGGCGGGCTGGACGCCTTCTGGACCGCGCCCGAGGGCGCCGACCCGGTGCTGCTGGACGCCTTCCTGCGCGGGCTGGCGCACCACCTGCACGTGCGGGGCGACTTCTACGCCCCCGCCGGCCGCGCCGCCGCCGTGCAGGCCGCCGCCGGAAGGCTGGAGCAGGGCGCCGGCCCGCCCGCCATCCTGCCCGCCCCGCGCCCGCGGCTGGCCGCCGCGCCTATCCCGGCAGCAGGGGGCGGGGGTCGAGCCAGAGCGGCCCGAGCCCCAGGCTGAAATGCAGGTGCGGGCCGGTGACGCGGCCCGTCGCCCCCATGCGGGCGATGCGCGCGCCCTGCGCCACCTCCTCGCCCTCCCGCGCTTCCAGTTCCGACAGGTGGGCATAGAGGGTGTGGACGCGATGCCCGTGGTCCAGCACCAGCAACCGGCCGAAGAAGTGGAACTCGGCGGCCAGCGCCACCCGGCCGGACTGCGCGGCCAGCACCGGGGTGCCCACCGGCCCGGCCACGTCCAGCCCGTAATGCGGCTGGCGCGGCTGCCCGTTGAGCACCCGCTGCGAGCCGTAAACGCCCGAGATGCGCCCCTGCGCCGGCCAGGCGAAGGGCCGCGCGAAGTCGCCGCGCGGCGTCTCGGCGGCGCGGGCGCGGGCCAGCGCCTCGCGCTCACGGGCGATGCGCTGCAGGGTGGCGGCGTCGGGCGTCACCTGCTCCGGCGGCAGGCCGGTGATGCGCTGCACGTCCCAGGCGCGCGGCGCCACCGCGATTTCCGTCGGGTGGCCATCCACCGACAGCACGGCGCGCGGCCCGTGGTCGCGCCCGAAGCCGATGGCGAAGGCCCCCTCGGGCGAGACGGCGACGGGCGCGCCGTCCAGCGCCACCCGCCGCCCGGCGGCGCCGGAGCCCACCAGCAGCGCCCCCTGCGCCGGGGTGCCGCGCAGCGCCACCTGGGCGCGGGCGGGCCGCGGCGCCAGCAAGGCAGGAGCCAGCAGGGCAGGGGCCGCCAGCAGGGCGCGGCGGGGCGTCACAGCAGCTGGCCCTGGCGCGCCGGCGCCTCCGCCCGCACCTGGGCCTGGCCATCGCCGAAGGTCAGGGTCAGCGCCGCGCCGGGCGCCACCGCCGCGGCGGAGGTGACGGCCGCCCCGGCGGCATCCTGCACCAGGGCGAAGCCGCGCCGCAGCACCGCGCCGTAGCTCACCGCCTCCAGCCGCGCCGCCAGCGCCTCCAGCCGGGCGCGCCCCTCGCGCGCGGCGCGGCCATCCTGCGCCGAGAGGTCCAGCCGCGCCGCCAGCGCCGCCAGCCGCTCCTCTCCTGCGCGCAGCCGGGCCTGCACCGGCGCGGCGGACAGCCGGGCCAGGGCCGGGGCGCCGCGCCGCCGGGCCAGCAGGCCG
>NZ_JBJJBR010000043.1:2500-5909 GCF_045449635.1 Sabulicella flocculans
TGGGGGCGTAGCTCAGTGGGAGAGCACCTGCTTTGCAAGCAGGGGGTCGTCGGTTCGAATCCGACCGTCTCCAGGGTTTGGTGGCGCGCCGTGGTGAGGGGCCTTTGGGGGCTTCTCCGGCGTGTCCGGGCAGCCTTGCTGCACGATGGGTTTGCCGCTGGCGCGGCATGGGCTGTGATGGCCTGTGCGGGCTGGGGGCGTGTTGTTTGACAGGTGAATCGGAATGGTTGGTTGTGTGAGTGTGTGAGTGTGTGAGTAGAGCTGGGCATTGTTTGCCATTGGCTCTTGTGCGTTGTGGGCCTTGGTCCTGCGTGCGGGTGCTGGTGGTGGATGAGCGCGATAAGGGCGTTCGGTGGATGCCTTGGCGCCAAGAGGCGATGAAGGACGTGGCACGCTGCGAAAAGCCGCGGGGAGATGCGAGCGATCGTTGATCCGCGGATGTCCGAATGGGGAAACCCCTCCGCAAGGAGATCCCATCCTGAATACATAGGGGTGGGAGGCGAACCCGGGGAACTGAAACATCTCAGTACCTGGAGGAAAAGACATCAACAGAGATTCCGCGAGTAGTGGCGAGCGAAAGCGGATTAGGCCATTTGACTACGTATCCTAAGCTGAGCCGTCTGGAAAGTCGGGCCATAGTGGGTGATAGCCCCGTAGGCGTATGGGATGCGTGGTTGATCGAGTAGGGCGGGGCACGTGAAACCTTGTCTGAACATGGGGGGACCACCCTCCAAGCCTAAATACTCCTTGGCGACCGATAGTGCACAAGTACCGTGAGGGAAAGGTGAAAAGCACCCCGACGAGGGGAGTGAAAGAGACCTGAAACCGGACGCCTACAAGCAGTCGGAGCCTCCTTGAGGGGTGACGGCGTACCTTTTGTATAATGGGTCCGCGAGTTCGTGTTGGCAGCAAGCTTAAGCCGATAGGTGGAGGCGCAGCGAAAGCGAGTCTGAACAGGGCGTTCAGTTGCCGGCATGAGACCCGAAACCGAGTGATCTAGCCATGGCCAGGCTGAAGGTGGGGTAACACCCACTGGAGGGCCGAACCCACGCCTGTTGAAAAAGTCGGGGATGAGCTGTGGCTAGGGGTGAAAGGCCAATCAAACTCGGAAATAGCTGGTTCTCCGCGAAATCTATTGAGGTAGATCGTCATGTGGTCACCATCGGAGGTAGAGCACCGGAAGGGCTAGGGGGGCCCAAAGCCCTACCAAACCCTACCGAACTCCGAATGCCGATGAGTGCAGCGTGGCAGACAGACAGTGGGTGCTAAGGTCCATTGTCGAGAGGGAAACAGCCCAGACCACCAGCTAAGGTCCCCAAATGATGGCTAAGTGGGAAAGCATGTGGGACGGCCAAAACAACCAGGAGGTTGGCTTAGAAGCAGCCATCCTTTAAAGAAAGCGTAATAGCTCACTGGTCTAGTAGCTGTCCTGCGGCGAAAATGTAACGGGGCTCAAGCCATCTACCGAAGCTGTGGATGCACGAAAGTGCGTGGTAGCGGAGCGTTCCCTAGGCCTGCGAAGGTGCATCGTGAGGTGTGCTGGAGGTATGGGAAGTGCGAATGCGGACATGAGTAGCGACAAAGAGGGTGAGAAACCCTCTCGCCGAAAGTCCAAGGGTTCCTGCGCAAGGTTAATCCGCGCAGGGTGAGCCGGCCCCTAAGGCGAGGGCGACAGCCGTAGCCGATGGGAACCAGGTGAATAGTCCTGGGCCCGCCAGAAGTGACGGTTCTGAAGTTCTGTTCGGTCTTATTGGATTGATCGGGCAGTTGGATGGATCCGGGAAACAGCTCTGGCATTGGACCGTACCCGAAACCGACACAGGTGGACTGGTAGAGAATACCGAGGCGCTTGAGAGAACCATGTCGAAGGAACTAGGCAAATTGCTCGCGTAACTTCGGGATAAGCGAGACCCTGGCTTGCGCAAGCAGGTTGGGGTGGCACAAAGCAGGGGGTGGCGACTGTTTAGTAAAAACACAGGGCTCTGCGAAATCGAGAGATGACGTATAGGGTCTGACGCCTGCCCGGTGCCGGAAGGTTAAAAGGAGGTGTGCAAGCACCGAATTGAAGCCCCGGTAAACGGCGGCCGTAACTATAACGGTCCTAAGGTAGCGAAATTCCTTGTCGGGTAAGTTCCGACCTGCACGAATGGCGTAACGACCTCCCCACTGTCTCCGGCATGGGCTCAGCGAAATTGAATTCCCCGTGAAGATGCGGGGTACCCGCAGTTAGACGGAAAGACCCTATGAACCTTTACTGCAACTTCGCAGTGGCGCCAGAAAAGGGCTGTGTAGGATAGGTGGGAGGCTTTGAAGCCGGGGCGCCAGCTCTGGTGGAGCCAACCTTGAAATACCACCCTGCGCTTTTTTGGCGTCTAACCGAGCCTGGTGATCCCGGGCCGGGACCCTGCGTGGTGGGCAGTTTGACTGGGGCGGTCGCCTCCTAAATCGTAACGGAGGCGCGCGATGGTGGGCTCAAGCCGGTCGGACATCGGCTGTTGAGTGCAAAGGCATAAGCCCGCCTGACTGTGAGCGTGACAGCGCGAACAGAGACGAAAGTCGGCCTTAGTGATCCGGTGGTCCCTCGTGGACGGGCCATCGCTCAACGGATAAAAGGTACTCTAGGGATAACAGGCTGATCTCCCCCAAGAGTCCACATCGACGGGGAGGTTTGGCACCTCGATGTCGGCTCATCGCATCCCGGGGCTGGAGCAGGTCCCAAGGGTTCGGCTGTTCGCCGATTAAAGCGGTACGTGAGCTGGGTTTAGAACGTCGTGAGACAGTTCGGTCCCTATCTGCTGTGGGTGTTGGAGACTTGAGAGGATCTGTCCCTAGTACGAGAGGACCGGGATGGACGCACCTCTGGTGCACCAGTTGTCACGCCAGTGGCACAGCTGGGTAGCCAAGTGCGGACGGGATAACCGCTGAAGGCATCTAAGCGGGAAACCCACCTCAAAACCAGGTCTCCCCGAGGGCCGTGAAAGACCATCACGTTGATAGGCCGCAGGTGTACGCCAGGTAACTGGCTCAGCCGAGCGGTCCTAATCGCCCGACAGGCTCATCCATCAAACCAGCACGGTGACGGACCATCGGTCCGGCACACCGCGCGCAGCACCAAAGCCCACACACGCCCCACACCACCAGCCATTCCCCACCTCACCTGCCTCCCAACACACGGGAGTGGTGCGGTGGCCTGGTGCCGATTGCGGAGTTGATACACCCGATCCCATCCCGAACTCGGCCGTGAAACACTCCAGCGCCCATGGTACTGTGCCTCAAGGCACGGGAGAGTCGGTCAGCGCCAGGCCACCCCACCACCCCCAACACCCACACCCCCGCGGGGTGGAGCAGCCCGGTAGCTCGTCAGGCTCATAACCTGAAGGTCACAGGTTCAAATCCTGTCCCCGCATCC
>NZ_JBJJBR010000044.1:0-4681 GCF_045449635.1 Sabulicella flocculans
AGCACCGCCTCCCGAGGATGCGCGCGCACGGCGCGCGCCGGCCCCCTTCAGGGGGCCGCAGCCAAGCCCGCCGGAGGCGGGCGCCCGGCGTAGCCGCCGCCATGGGCGGCGGCGGTGAGGGCATCAACAACCAGCCAAATCGAGCTTTCAGCTCGATTTGGCGAATTCCACCAGTTTCTCGCTGGCGGCGGCGCGGTCGATCTTGAGGATGGCGGCGTATTCGGCTGCCAGCCGCTCCAGGGCCTGCTCGTAGATCTGGCGCTCGCTGAAGGACTGGTCGGGCTGGCCGGCGTTGCGCTGCAGGTCGCGCACCACCTCGGCGATCTGGATGGGATCGCCCGAGTTGATCTTGGCCTCGTATTCCTGGGCGCGGCGGGACCACATGGTGCGCTTGATGCGCGCCTTGCCCTTCAGCGTGTCGATGGCCTGGTCGAACTCCTTGGGCGTGAACAGCTTGCGCAGCCCGGCGGTGGGGATCTTGTTGACCGGGACGCGCAGCGTCATCCGGTTCTCCTCGAAGGTGACGACCACCATGTCCACGTTGATGCCCGCGGCCTCGATGGTCTCGATGCCCTGCACCATGCCGACGCCGTGGGTGGGATAGACGACGTGGTCGCCCGCCTTCAGCTCCACCTTCGGGCCGGGCGGGCGGGGCGGGGCGGCCTGTCCCTCGGCGAAGCCGGGCCGGCCGGGCGAGCGCACGGCGAAGGAAGGCGGCGCGCCCGGGCGCCCCATGCCCGGCCGGGCCGGCCCGGACGGCGCGGCGATGACGATGGCCGGGCGCGGCGCGGCCGGGGCGGGCGCGGGGGCCGGCGCCTCGGCCCGGGCGGGCGCGGCCTTCTTGGCGGTGGGCTTGGCGGCTTCGGCGGACTTCTTCGGGGTGCTCACGGGGTCGGGAACTGCCTTGGTCTGCGCCGCGGGCTTCGGGGCGGCGGGTTTCGGGGCCGGCGCCTTGCTGGCGGCGGATCTGGGGGCGGGGGGCTTCGCCGGGGCGGCGGCCGTGCTGGCCTTGGGCGGCGGGGCCTTGGCCGCCTTCGCCTTCGCTGCCGGCTTCGCCTTCGTGGCCGCCGGCTTCGCCTTCGCGGCCAGGGGCTTCGCCCTGGCCGGGGCGGGCGCGGGCTTGCGGGCCGCGGGCTTGGCCGCGGCGGTGCGGGGGGTGGCCATGGGGCGTGCTCCTCCGTGCCGGTCGGGGCGGGCATGGACGCCCAGCCCGCCGCCGGGGCAGCCTAGCACGAAAACCGCCCCCGGTCACGCGCCGCGCGGCGGCGGCGCCGGCGGCTCAGGGCTTGCCGGGCTCCGGGCTGAACAGCGCCTGCTTGCCCGGCTTGTCCTTCCATTCGTCGGCATCGGCCGGCGCCTCGCCCTTGCGGGTGATGTTGGGCCAGGACTGCGCGTATTGCCGGTTCAGTTCCAGCCAGGCGGTGGACTTGTCGTCGCTGTCGGGGAAGATGGCCTCGGCGGGGCATTCAGGCTCGCACACGCCGCAGTCGATGCACTCGTCGGGGTGGATGACCAGCATGTTCTCGCCCACGTAGAAGCAGTCCACCGGGCAGACTTCCACGCAGTCCATGTACTTGCACTTGATGCAGTTCTCGGTGACGACGTAGGTCACGGGCGCGCGCTCCCGGCAAAGGCTGGATGGGTGGTGATGTGGACCGGGCGGGCCCGCCTGTCCAGCGGGTCAGCGCGTGGCCTGGCGGCGCTGCTCGGCGCGGGCGAAGGCGTTGCCCGCGTCCAGCGCCAGCGCGCGCCGCAGGTCCTCCGCCGCCTCGGCGCGCCGGCCCATTGCCGCCCGCACGGCGGACAGCCGCGCCCACCGCTCGGCCGAGGGCTGGACGCCGATGGCGGCGACCAGGGCGCGCTCGGCCGCCGGCAGGTCGCCGCGCTGGCGCTCCACCCAGCCCAGCGTGGCCAGGGCGGCGGCGTTGCCCGGGGTGGCCGCCACGGCGCCCTGCGCCAGGCGGTGCGCCTCGTCCAGCTCGCGCCCGGCATTGGCCAGCAGCCAGGCCAGGTTGTTCTGCGCCAGGGCGTGCGCGGGCTCCAGCGCCAGCACCTCGCGCCACAGGCGTTCGGCGGCGGGCAGGTCGCCCAGCGCCTCCTGGGCCAGGGCCATGCCGGCGCGCGGGCCGGCGGCGGCGGGCTGCAGCGCGGCGGCGCGGCCCAGGCTGTCCAACGCCTCGCGCGGGCGGCGCGCGGCCAGCAGCAGGCTGCCCTGCGCCACCAGCCCCGGTGCCCAGTCCTCCTGGCGGGCCAGCGCGGCGCGGGTGGCCTCCAGCGCCTCGGCGGGGCGGCCCAGGCTGGCCAGCACCTGCCCGCGCGCGTAGTCGGGCAAGGGCGAGCGCGGGTCCAGCCGCGCCGCCTGCTCCAGCGGGGCCAGCGCCTCGGCCGGGCGGCCGGCGCGCGCCAGGGCCAGGCCCTGGCCGTAGGGGGCGCGGAAATCGGCCGGCGCGGCAGCCGCGGCGGCGGCGTAGAGCGGCACGGCATCGGCGGCGCGGCCGAAGCGCAGGTGCAGCAGGTCGGCCAGTTCCAGGGCGTTCGCCGCTTCGGCCGGGCGGGCGGCGATGGCGCGGCGGAAAGCCGCCTCCATGGCCGCGGCGTCGCCGCGCTGGGCGTGCAGCCGGCCCAGGGCACGCAGGATTTCGGTGGACTGCGGCGCGGCCTGCAGCCCCGCCTCCAGGCGGCGCTGGGCCGCCGCGGCGTCGCCCCGCCGCGCCGCGACCTCCGCGAGGCCCAGATGCGGGGCGACGGACAGGGGGGAGGCGGCGCGCAGGGCCTCGAAGCGGCGCTCCGCCTCGTCCAGCTCGCCGCGCTCCACCAGGGCGATGGCGGCGGCCATCGGAGGGTCGGCGACCACCGCCCCTTCCAGCAGGGTCGCCGCCCGGGCCGGCAGGGCCAGGGCGGCGAGGAGCAGCAGGGTCGGCAGGCGGGGCATGGCGCCATTCCAGCGCGGACGGCGCCGCGGCGCCAGGGCCATGCCCGCCGGCCCGCCGGTCAGGCGCGCCGGCGCCGCGCGGCCATCAGGCCGAGCAGGCCGAAGCCCAGGATGCCCAGCCCCGCGGGGCCCGGCACGCCGGTCGGCGGCACCACCACCGTGCCGCCCACGCCGTTGAAGGCGAACACGAAGGTGGGCGCGCCATCGTTGCGCACGCCGCCGCTGTTGCTCTGCCCCAGCGAGTAGAGCTCGGGCCCGACGGCGCCCAGCAGGGCCAGGGCGTCAGCCAGGTTGGCGCCGGCGCCATAGAAGATGTTGAAGGTCTTGGTGGCGCCGTCCAGCAGGCTGCCGAAGCCGAACACGAACAGCGAGCCGTGGTCAGCCACGCCGCCCTGGTCGCCCTCGGTGTTGGGCAGGGTGGCGATGCCGCCATTGGACGTCGCGGTCATCGGGTTGGCGTTGGCGAAGCCGTCATCGGTGGCGTGCAGCAGGCTGGCCGTGGTGGGCACGCCCTTGTGCGTCACGTACTCCCTGAACTCGGTGGGCGGCACGTCCCAGTCCATGGCGCGGGCGTAGCGCACGTCCGCCACCGTGGCGCCGGTGTTGTTGGCGACGGTCACCTCGGCCTTGAACAGCGCGCCGGTGGCGGTTTCCGTCGCCACGGAGAAGCTGTGCGTCACCGTGAGGCCGGAGCCGGCGGCGGAGGTGACGGAGGTGAAGGAGGTGCCCGGCACGCCGGCCTGCGACACCAGGCTGATGCCCTGGTTGCCGGTGGTGGCGCCCACCTGATTGCCCTGGCCGTTGCCGGCCACGCCCCAGGCTTCGCAGGCGCAGCCGGGCGACAGCGCGTCCTGCCAGCCGGTGCGGCCGGGCACGGCGTTGTAGGCGATGCCCAGCAGCCCGCTGCCATTGCTCGGCGACGGGCCGCCGATGCCCGCCACGTTGGCGTCGAGGTTGCCGGTGCTGTTGGCGCCGATGGCCACGAGGCCATTGCCGCTGACGACGTAGCCCTGCGCCATGGCGGGCAGGGCGAAGGCTGCGCTCAACAGCGCGCCGGCCAGGAAACTTCTCATTGCTCGTCGCTCCCACAAGGTGCCGCACCCCTGGATGACGGTCAAGCAATCAGCGTGCCAAACTTGGAACTTCCTGAATCAGCATGGTATTACGAGGAAAAGGCTTCCGGGACATTCCGGCCTGTTAACTTTCCTGACGCTCCGGCGCGCCGCCCACCTCCTCGTACAGCAGGCGCGCCTCTGCCGCCGGGCCGCGCCGCTCGCCCAGCGCCAGCACGCGCCACACCGCCACCGTGTCGCCGCGCATGAAGGTCAGCACGTCGCCCACTCGCACGCGGGCATGCGCCTTGCCCACCGGCTGGCGGTTCAGGCGGAAGCCGCCGGCCTCCACCAGCCGGGCGCAGGCGGCCTTGGTCTTGGCCAGCCGCGCGTGCCACAGCCAGGCATCCAGGCGGATGAACTCGCCCGGCGCCTCCACCGCGCTACTTGCCCAGCTTGAGCTTCAGCAGGGCGGCGAAGGGGCTGTCCTCCGCCGCCGTGGCCGGCTTGTCCTCGTGGAAGGTGCGGGTTTCCGGCCCGCCCTTCTGGAAGCGGTCGTCGCGGCGCGGGCCGCGGTCGTCGCGGCGGGGGCCGCGCGGCGGGCCATCCGCCCGCGGGCCGCGGAAGCCGCGCTCGCCTTCCGGCCGGGGCGGGCGCTCGCCCTCGGGGCGGGGGGCGCGGTCGGGCCCGGGCGGCG
>NZ_JBJJBR010000045.1:0-4522 GCF_045449635.1 Sabulicella flocculans
GCGCTGGGCCCGGTGGCGGCGCGCGGCGCCCCGCTGGACTGGCTGGCGGCGCTGGCGCTGCCCGGGGCGCTGCTGCTGGCCCCGCGCCTGGCCGGGCGCGCCGGCCCGGCCCTGGCCTTCGCGGCGCTGGCGCTGCCCGCGCTGGCCCTGGCCTGGGCGCTGCGCTGAGGCGTCCGCGCTTGACGGGGGGGCACGGGGCGTTAAGCGTCCGTGCTTCCGGGGCAAGACAGGGATTACCGCGTGACCATCCTCATCACCGGCGGCTGCGGCTTCATCGGCTCCGCCGTGATCCGGCACCTGCTGGCCAGCACCGACCACGCGGTGGCCAACCTCGACAAGCTGACCTACGCCGCCTCGCCCGAGGCGCTGGAGGGCTGGCGCCACCACCCGCGGCACGTGCTGGTGCAGGCCGACATCTGCGACGCCGAGGCGGTGCGCGCCGCCTTCCGCGCCCACCGGCCCAGCGCCGTGATGCACCTGGCCGCCGAAAGCCACGTGGACCGCTCCATCGACGGCCCGGCGGAGTTCATCCGCACCAACGTCGTCGGCACCCAGGTGATGCTGGAAGCCGCGCGCGAGCACTGGGCCACGCTGGAGGGCGCGGAGAAGGCCGCCTTCCGCTTCCACCACGTCTCCACCGACGAGGTCTTCGGCTCCCTGTATCCCGGCGACGCGCCCTTCACGCCCGAGACGCCCTACGACCCGCGCAGCCCCTACAGCGCGTCCAAGGCCGCCAGCGACCACCTGGTGCGGGCCTGGCACCACACCTACGGCCTGCCGACCTTCGTCTCCAACACCACCAACAACTACGGCCCGTGGCAATTCCCCGAGAAGCTGATCCCGCTGGTGACGCTGAACGCGCTGGAAGGCCGCCCGCTGCCGGTCTACGGCAAGGGCGACAACGTGCGCGACTGGCTGCACGTGGAGGACCACGCCGAGGCGCTGGTGCTGGCGCTGCTGCGCGGGCAGCCCGGCGCCACCTACTGCATCGGCCCGCGGCAGGAGCGCACCAACTTGGAGGTGGTGCGCGCCATCTGCGCCACGCTGGACCGGCTGCGCCCCGACCCGGCCGGCCCGCGCGAGCGCCTCGTCACCTTCGTGGCGGACCGCCCGGGGCATGATTTCCGCTACGCGATGGACCCCGCCGGCGCCGAGGCGGCGCTGGGCTGGAAGGCCCGCCACGACTTCGAGGGCGGGCTGGAGCACACCATCCGCTGGTACCTGGCGAACGAGGCGTGGTGGCGCCCCATCAGCGACAAGGCCTATGCCGGGCAGCGCCTGGGGGGAATGAAGGCATGACGAGCATGGACCCCGGCCTCCGGCCGCGCACGGCGCGCCCCGCCGCCCCTGCGCCCGCGCGGCCGGCGTGCCCGTGGCGCGGCGCAGCCAAGCCCTCGGATGCGGGCGCCCGGCGCCTGAGGGCGCGATACCGACCCATCGTGACGTCGGAGACGGCACGATGAAGGGCATCATCCTGGCCGGCGGCTCCGGCACGCGGCTGCACCCGATGACGCTGGCGGCCTCCAAGCAGCTGCTGCCGGTCTACGACAAGCCGATGGTGTACTACCCGCTGTCCACGCTGATGCTGGCGGGCATCCGGGACATCCTGCTGATTTCCACCCCCACCGACCTGCCGGCCTTCCGCCGCCTGCTGGGCGACGGCAGCCAGTTCGGCATCAGCCTGAGCTACGCCGAGCAGCCCTCGCCGGACGGCCTCGCCCAGGCCTTCCACATCGGCGCCGACTTCGTGGCCGGCGGCCCGGCGGCGCTGGCCCTGGGCGACAACATCATCTACGGCGGCGGCCTGTCGGAGAAGCTGGTCTCCGCCCGCGCCCACGCCGAGCGCGGCAAGGCCACCGTGTTCGGCTACCGCGTCGCCGACCCCGAGCGCTATGGCGTGGCCGAGTTCAACGAACGCGGCGAGGTGGTCTCCCTGGAGGAGAAGCCCCTCAAGCCCAGATCGGACTGGGCGGTCATCGGCCTCTACTTCTACGACGCGCGGGTGACCGAGCTGGCGCGGCAGGTGGTGCCCTCCGCGCGCGGCGAGCTGGAGATCACCGACCTCAATGCCATCTACATGCGCGACGGCACCCTGCGGGCCGAGCAGCTCTCGCGCGGCTGCGCCTGGCTGGACGCCGGCACGCCCGGCTCGCTGCTGCAGGCGGCGATGTTCGTGCAGACGGTGCAGGAGCGCCAGGGCCTGCAGGTGGGCTGCCCGGAGGAGATCGCCTTCCGCCGCGGCTTCCTTTCGGCCGCGCAGCTGCGCGCCGTCGGCGCCTCGCTCGGCAAGACCGCCTATGGCCGCTACCTGGTCGAGGTGTCGGAGGGCCGGCACGGATGAAGGTCACGCCCCAGGCCATCCCCGACGTGCTGCTGGTCGAGCCGCGCCGCTTCGGCGACGCGCGCGGCTTCTTCTCGGAGGTGTGGAAGGAATCCGCCCTGGCCGCGGCGGGGCTGGCGGCGCGCTTCGTGCAGGACAACCATTCCTTCTCCGCCCAGAAGGGGGTGCTGCGCGGGCTGCACTTCCAGCGCCCGCCCACGGCGCAGGGCAAGCTGGTGCGGGTGGTGCGCGGCGCCATCCTCGACGTCGCGGTGGACATCCGCCAGGGCAGCCCGACCTACGGCCGGCACGTGGCGATGGAGCTGAGCGCGGCGAACTGGCGACAGCTCTGGGTGCCGCGCGGCTTCGCCCACGGCTTCGTGACGCTGACGGAGGACGCGGAGGTCCTCTACAAGGTGGACGCCGAATACGACCCCGCCACCGATGCCGGCATCGCCTGGGACGACCCCGACCTCGCCATCGCCTGGCCGCTGCCGCCGGAAGGCCCGGTGCTGAGCGACAAGGACCGCAAGGCCCCGCGCCTGCGCGACATCGCGCCGCCCTTCCCGGCGGGCTTCGCCTGATGCGGCGCATCCTGGTCACCGGGCGGGGCGGGCAGCTCGCCACCGGCCTGGCCGACAGCCTGCCGGCGCAGGGCTTCGAGGCGGTGCTGGTGGGCCAGCCCGATTTCGAGTTCGACCAGCCCGCCACGGTGGAGGCCGGCTTCGCCGCGGCCGCGCCGGACGCCGTGGTGAACTGCGCCGCCTGGACCGCGGTGGACGCCGCCGAGGAGGACGAGGCCGGCGCCTTCCGCGCCAACGCGCTGGGCCCGGCCCTGCTGGCGCGGCTGTGCGCGGCGCGCGGCATCCCGCTGCTGCAGCTTTCCACCGACTACGTCTATGACGGCCGCAAGGGCAGCCCCTACGCCGAGGAGGACGCGCCCAACCCGCTGGGCGCCTATGGCCGCACCAAGCTGGCCGGGGAATGGGCGGCGCTGGCCGGCAACCCGATGACGGCGGTGTTCCGCACCGCCTGGGTGTTCAGCCCGGTGGGCCGGAACTTCGTGCGCACCATGCTGGCCGCCGGCGCCCAGCGGCCGGAGCTGCGCGTGGTGGCCGACCAGCACGGCAACCCCACCGCCGCGCCCGACCTGGCGGACGCCCTGGCCCGGGTGCTGGCGCGCATCCGCGACGCCGGGTGGCAGGCGCAGCACCGCGGCGTGTTCCACGCCGCCGGCGGCGGCCATGCCTCCTGGCACCAGTTCGCCCAGGCCATCTTCGCCGCCGCCGCGCCGCATGGCGGGCCGGCGCCCGTGGTGCACCCCATCGCCACCGCCGACTACCCGGTCAAGGCCGCCCGCCCGGCCGATGGCCGCATGGACCAGGGCAAGCTGGCGCGCGTGTTCGGCGTGGCGCTGCCGCGGTGGGAGGACGGGCTGGCGCGGGTGGTCGCCGCGCTGCACCGCTGATCACCGTGCTGCTGGCGGCCCTGGACGGGGCCGCCTTCCTGCCGGCGCAGCTGGACAGCCTGGCCGCGCAGCAGGGCGCGGAATGGCGCCTGCTTTGGCGCGACGACGGCTCCTCCGACGGCACGGCGGCCTTGCTGGAAGGTTTCGCCGCCCGCCATCCGGGGCGGGTGGCCCGGCTGGACGGGCCGGCGCGGCTGGGGGCCACCGCGGGCTTCCTGGCGCTGCTGCGCGCCGCGCCGCCGGACGCGCCGGTGGCCTTCATGGACCAGGACGACGTCTGGGCGCCGGGCAAGCTGGCGCGCGCGCTGGACCGGCTGGCGGCGGGGCACGAGGCCACCTGCGGGCGGCTGGCGCTGGTGGACGCGGCGCTGCGGCCCATCGGCCTGTCCGCCCTGCCGCGCTTCCCGCCCGGCTTCGCCTCGCTGCTGGCGCACAACGTGGCGGCGGGCTGCACCATGGCGCTGTCGCCGCGCGGCCGCGCCCTGGCCCTGGCCGCGCCGCCGCCGCCCGGCACGCAGCATGACTGGTGGGCGGCGCTGCTGGTGACCGGGCAGGGCGGGCGGCTGGACTTCGACCCGCAGCCGATGATTCGCTACCGCCAGCACGGCGGCAACGCGGTGGGCGGCGGGGCGGGGCTGCGCGCGCGGGTGCGGCGCGCCCTGGCGCGCGGCCGGCCGGAAGGGCTGGCCCGGCTGCCGGCGCACCTGGCGGCGCTGCGCCCGGTGCCGCTGGCG
>NZ_JBJJBR010000046.1:0-4314 GCF_045449635.1 Sabulicella flocculans
CAGCCCTCCAAGGGCATCTATGCCTCCGCCGCCGTGCTGTTCGGCGCGCCGCCGCCCTTCACGTCGATGCAGCGCCGCGTCGGCCTGTTCGACAGCGACAATGGCGTGTTCTTCGAGCAGGATTGGGAGGGCCTCTGGGCCGTCCGCCGGGCGAGCCTCGGCGCGGGCGTGGCGGACACCCGCGTGCGCCAGGCGCAGTGGAACATCGACACGCTGGACGGCCGCGGCCGCTCCGGGCGCGTGCTCGACCCGACGCGCATCCAGATGGCGGTGCTCGACTATGCCTGGTACGGCGCCGGCCGCTGCCGGCTGGGCTTCGTGATCGGCGGCAAGCTGCTCTGGTGCCACGCCTTCGATCACGCCAACGCGGCCGGCGCGACCCTGCCCTGGGCGCGCACCGGCAACCTCCCCTGCCGCTACGAGATGCGCCGCGCCGCGGGCGGCCCTGCGATGGATTTCTGGCACTGGGGCGTCTCGGTGGTGGTCGAGGGCGGCTTCGACGAGCAACGCGGCTTCACCTTCCCGCACGCCAATGCGAGCCGCGTCGCGGTCACGGCACGGCGCCCGATCCTGTCCTCGCGCGTGCGGCCGATGGCGGTGGTGGACGAGAGCAACACCGCGACCGGCGGCGGCACCAACCAGCTTTCCCGCACCGGCGCGGGCTGGACCGCCGGCCAGTGGCGCGGGCGCTATCTGCGCCTGGTGGGCGGCACCGGCGCCGGGCAGGTGGTGCGCATCACCAACAACACCCCCGTCACGCTCAGCGTGGACAACCCACTGACGGAGAGCACCACGCCCTTCTCGCCGGCGCCGGACGCCACGACGCAGTATCAGATCGGGCTGGTGAACCGCGGCCAGCTGGTGCCGCAGCAGTTGATTGTGAGCAGCGACGCCGCGGCGTTCTTTGAGCTGGTGCTGGGCGGCACGCTCACGGGGCCGACCTGGCAGGGGCTGCCCACGCTGGGCAGCCCCTCCTCGCTGGCGGAGCAGGACACGGCGGCCACCGCCATCACCGGCGGCGAGCGCGTCTGGGCCGGCTACAGCCCGGCCGGTGGGCAGGGCGTGCAGAGCTTCGACCTGCGGCAGTTGCAGGCGCTGTCCACCAACATCCTGGGCACCACGCCCGAGACGCTGAGCCTGGTCGCGACCAGCTTCTCGGGCACGGCGAATGTGGCGGCGACCATCCTCTACACCGAGGCGATGTCGTGATGGATCCGGCTGTTCTCGCCTGGGCGCTGGCGCAGCCGGCGGGGAGCCGCGCGCAGGTGCTGGCGGCGGCCTACACGGGCGGCACGACGCGCGTGAGCTTCGAGGGGCGGACGGTAGAGTATCGCAGCCTCGATGAGCTGGGCCGGGCGCTGGCCGTGCTGCGCGGGGCGGAGATGTCCTCGGCGCGGCGCCCGGGCGCGACGCTGGCCAGCTTCTCGCGCGGGGGAACCGGGTGATGCCGAGCCTCTCGCAGCGCATCGTCGGCGCCTGGAACGTCATCCGTGGCTATGCGGCCGCGCAGGACACGCGTGCCTCTGCGGGCTGGGCGCCCTCGCGCGGCTCGGCCAATGCGGAGGTCGGCGCGGCCGCGGCCACGGTCGCCCGTCGTGCGCGTGATGCCGTGCGCAACGACCCCTATGCCGCGCGCATCGTCGATCTCTGGACCGGCAATGCGGTGGGCGCGGGAATCACCACGCGCTGGCCGGACGACGCCCACGGTCGCGCCTGGCAGCGTTGGGCAGAGAGCACGGCCTGCGACGCCGAGGGGCGGCTCGATCTCTACGGGCTGCAGGCGTTGGTGATGCGCGCCGTGGTGGAGAGCGGGGAGTGCTTCGTGCGCTTCCTGCCGACCGCGCCATCGCCGTCCAACCCCATCGGTCTGAGGCTGCAGGTGCTGGAGAGCGACCACCTCGACACCGCGCGGCAGGGCATCATGGAGGGCGCGCCGACGCTCCAGGGCATCGCGCTCGGCGAGGCCGGTGAGCCGGTCGGCTACTGGCTGCACTGCGTCCACCCCGGCGCCTCCTGGCTGCTGCCGGGCGGCGCCACATGGCTATCGAGCCAGCGCGTGCCGGCCGCCGATGTGCTGCACATCTACCGCAAGCGCCGGCCCGGCCAGCTGCGCGACGTCTCCTGGCTCGCGCCGGTGCTGCTCCGGCTGCGCGACCTCGGCGACTACGAGGCCGCGCTGCTCATGAAAGCCAAGATCGAGGCCTGCCTGGCAGCGGTGGTGACGGAGGAGGGCGACGAGGCCCTGACCGGGGCCGCCGCCGGGCTGCTCCGCGACGCGCAGGGCCGGACGGTCGAGAGCTTCGAGCCGGGCATGATCCTCTACCGCCGCGGCATGGGCAGCGTTGAAGTGGTGAACCCGTCTGGCGGCGGCAGCCACACGGCCTTCGCGCGGCGCGCGTTGGAGGCCGCGTCGGTCGGCGCCGGCCTGACCTACGACCAGGTCTCGGGCGACCTCACCCAGGCGAACTACTCCTCGCTGCGTGCCGGCAAGATCGAGTTCCGGCGGCTCTGCGAACAGGTGCAGTACGGCATGCTCATCCCGATGCTGGTGCGGCCCATCGCCGAGCGGTTCCATGCCCAGGGCGCGCTGCTCGGGCTATGGGATGCCGACCTGCCGGACGGCGTGTCGCACGTCCCGCCGGCGCACGAGATGATCGACCCGCTCAAGGACACCACCGCGCTGATCGCCCAGGTCCGTGCGGGCTTCGTGCCGCAGCCAGAGGCGGCCGGTGCCTTCGGCTACGACTTCCGCGCCGCGGTCGAGATGATCCGCGAGGCCAACGCGCTGCTCGACGATGCCGGGTTGTCGCTCGACACCGATCCGCGCCGCGTCGCCAAGTCCGGCGCCGCCCAGGACGCCGCGCAGATGGCCGCCGTGGAGATCGCGGCGACCGGGGCGGCATCGCCTCCCCGAGACACTGCACCCCAGGGCTGACCATGACCGAGACCACCGAACCGGGCGGCAGCGATGCCGCGCCGGACGCGGCTGCTGTGCCACCCGCGGCGGCCGCGCCGCATGAGGCGCAGCGCGCGCTCACCGCGCCTGCCACCGTCGACCGGACGGCCCGCACCGTCGAGGTCGTGTGGTCCACCGGCGCCCGTGCCCGCAACTTTGTCCCGGGCCTTGGCCTCATCACCGAGGAGCTGGAGATGTCGCCGAACGCGGTGCGCATGGACGCGCTGCGCTCTGGGCAAGCTCCGGTGCTGAACACCCACCGCCGTGGCGACGCGCGCGATGTGCTCGGCCGCGTCACCGCTGCCCGCCTCGAGCGCGGTCGCGGCTACGCCACGCTGCTGTTCTCCGCCGCTGCGGACGTCGAGCCGGTCTGGCAGCGCATCGCCGACGGCACGCTGCGCGCGGTGAGTGTCGGCTATCGCGTGCACCGCTACGAGCCGCGGCCCGACGTCGCGACCGGCGAAACCGTCCACCGCGCGGTGGATTGGGAGCCCTTCGAGATCTCGATCGTCCCGGTCCCGGTGGATCGGGACGCCTCTGTGCGCGGCGAGGCGCCCCAGGGCGCGCCCGTCATCGCCGTCGAACCCGCCCTGCCCAACGAGGACACCACCATGCCCGAGACGACGCCGGCCGAGCCGGTTGCCCCGCCTGCGGCGCCGCCCTCCGCCGCGCCGTCCGCCATCGCACCCCAGGAGACCACCGTGACCGACACGCCCACCACGCCCGCGTCCGCGGCGCCCGAACCCACCCGCGCCGCGCCGCCCGATCTCGACGCCATCCGCGCCGAGGCCAGCCGCACCGAGCGCGAGCGCATCAGCGGCATCGACAGCGCCGTCGACGCCGCCCGCGCCCTGGTCCCCGCCGACCGCGCCACCACCCTCCGCACCGAGGCCGTCGAGCGCGGCTGGTCCGCCGACGGGGTCCGCCGCGCGCTCTTCGACGCCATGGTCGCCGCCGCACCCAAGCCCTCCATCCCGGCCCGCCCCGAGACCGGCCCCGGCCACGACGACCCCGCCGCCATCCGCGACGCCATGGCCGAGGCGCTCGCCGTGCGCTCCATGCCCGGCTACCAGCCGCCAGCGGGTGGCTCCGGCCGCCACGCCGAGTTCCTGGGCTGGCGCCCCTCCGACATGATCGGCGAACTGCTCCGCCTCAAGGGCGAACGCCAGGTGCCGCGCAACCCCACGCTGCTGGCCGAGCGCGCCTTCCACACCACCAGCGACTTCCCCGCGCTGCTCTCGGCCGCGGCGAACAAGATGCTGCTCGCCGCCTACCAGCCGGCGCAGCCGACCTACCGCCAGATCTTCCTCCGCCGCGATTTTCGGGACTTCAAGCCCCACCGGCACCTGCGCGTGGGC
>NZ_JBJJBR010000047.1:0-3610 GCF_045449635.1 Sabulicella flocculans
CGGGCCGGCGCGGCCGAGGGGCGGGCGGCCACGGGCTTGGCGGCGCGGGCCGGTGCGGCGGCCGGCTTGGCGGCGCGCGTGGCGCCGACCGTGGCGCGGGCATCCCCGCGGGCTTCGGCGACCTGCGGCGCAGCGAGCGCCAAGTTCAGGCCGAGCAGGCCCGCGAGCATCCAACGCATGAGAGAACCCCCACCCCAGTGTCTTTCCCGCGTGACGGCATATTTCAGTCAGGGGAGGTGTGGCAACCTCAAATATTCCTGACTCTGCATCTCGACCAGGCGCGAGGCGGTGCGCTCGAACATCGCCGCATTCTCGCCTTTTTCGTAAAGGCGGTCGGGTTCTGCTTGGGCGCTGGCCACCAGCTTGCACCGATGCTCATAGAGTGCATCCACCAGCGTGATGAAGCGGCGCGCCTTGTCGAAGTTCTCCGGCCCCAGGCGGGGGATGCCGTCCAGCACCAGCGTGTGGAAATGCGTGGCGATGGCCAGGTAGTCGGCCGGGCCCAGGAAGGCGCCGCAGGCCTGATCGAAGTCCATCCGCGCCACCCCGCGCGCCGCCTGCGGCACCGGCACGGCGCGGCCCAGCACCGTCAGCGTGCAGGGGGCGCCGGATGCCTCGCCGGTCATCTCGCGGAAGGCGGCGTCCAGCGCGCGGTCGGCGCGGCCATCGGCCGGGTGGTGCCAGGTGGGCAGGCCGCGGATGCGCTCGCGCCGGTAGTCCCCCTGCGATTGCAGGTGCAGCACCTCCACCCGCTGCTTGATCAGCGCGATGAAGGGCAGGAAGGCGTCGCGGCCCGGCTTGCCCTTGAACAGGTCGTCCGGGGCGGTGTTGGAGGTGGCCACCACCACCACGCCGCGGGCGAACAGCGCCTCGAACAGCCGGCCCAGGATCATCGCGTCGGTGATGTCGTGCACCTGGAACTCGTCGAAGCACAGCAGCGCCGCCTCGCCGAAGATGGAATCCGCCAGCGCCGGGATGGGGTCGTCGCTGCCCGGGTTCGCCTGCTTCCAGCGGTGGATGCGCTGGTGGGCCGACTGCATGAAGGCGTGGAAATGGATGCGCTGCTTGCGCGGCACCTCGGCGGTTTCGAAGAACAGGTCCATCAGCATGGACTTGCCGCGCCCCACCGCGCCGACGAGGTAGAGCCCCTCCGGCGCGTCCTCCGGCGGGGCGAGGTCGCCGCTGCCCTTGCGGCCGAACAGCCGGCCCAGGAAGCCGGCGGGCTTCTGGCTGGGCAGGGCGGGCTGCGGGTCGTAGCCGCGCAGGGCGTGCCACAGCGCCTGCAGCCGCTCGGCCGCCTGGGCCTGGGCGGGGTCGGGCTTCAGCGCGCCGGAGGCGATGCGGGCGCGGTAGAGGGCGAGCGGGCCGGCGGATTCCATCGGCCCTGCGCTTAGAACGGGGCCGGGCGGCACTCAACCGCCCTGGACGCGCGGCGGCGCGGGGCGCTAAGCACGCGCGTCTTGTCAAGATGGAGTTCGAGGTGATGGGCTACAGGGTCGCGGTCGTCGGCGCCACCGGTGCGGTGGGGCGCGAGATGCTGAAGACGCTGGCCGAGCGCGGCTTCCCGGCCAGCGAGGTGATCGCGCTGGCCAGCGGGCGCTCGGCCGGCCAGCAGGTCTCCTTCGGCGAGAAGCAGATCCTGACCGTGAAGAACCTCGACACCTTCGACTTCACCGGCACCGACATCGGCCTGTTCAGCCCCGGTGCCAGCGTCTCCGCCATCCATGCCCCGCGCGCCGCCGCGCAGGGCTGCGTGGTGATCGACAACACCAGCCACTTCCGGATGGAGCCCGACGTGCCGCTGGTGGTGCCGGAGGTGAACCCGCAGGCCATCAAGGGCTTCCGCAAGCGCGGCATCATCGCCAACCCCAATTGCTCGACCATCCAGATGGTGGTGGCGCTGAAGCCGCTGCACGCCATCTCCCGCATCAGGCGCGTGGTGGTGGCGACCTACCAGAGCGTCTCCGGCGCCGGGAAGGAGGCGATGGACGAGCTGTTCAACCAGACCAAGGGCTCCTTCGTGCACGACGCCCCGGTGGTGGAGCAGTTCACCAAGCCCATCGCCTTCAACTGCATACCGCACATCGACAAGTTCATGGAGGACGGCTTCACCAAGGAGGAGTGGAAGATGGCGGCGGAAACCAGGAAGATCCTGGACCCCGACATCGCCGTGGTGGCCACCGCCGTGCGCGTGCCGGTCTTCGTCGGCCATTCCGAGGCGGTGCACGTGGAGTTCGAGGGGCCGATCACCGTGGCCCAGGCCCAGGCCGCGCTGCGCGACGCGCCGGGGCTGCAGCTGGTGGACCGGCGCGAGGATGGCGGCTACGTCACCCAGCTCGACGCCGCGGGCGAGGACGCCGTGTTCGTCTCGCGCCTGCGCAAGGACCCCACGGTGCCGCACGGCCTGGCCTTCTGGTGCGTCGGCGACAACCTGCGCAAGGGCGCGGCGCTGAACGCGGTGCAGATCGCCGAGGAACTGGTGCGGCAGGGGCTGCTGGCGAAGGCGGCGGCCTGATCCCCACGACGGTTTTCGCCCGGCGCTGCGCTGGGGCGAAAACCGTCGCGGGGGCCCCGTTCGGTTCGGCCCTTCGCCGCGCCTCGCGGGCGAAGGGGCCCACGGGCTGAAGGGCGACCCCTGGCAGCGCGGATGCCGGGGGTTTCCTGTTCTGGGGGTTCGTCTCCGCAGCACGGCTGCGCCGTGGCAGCAACCGCAGGCGTCTGCTTGCGCTCGCGCGCGTGGCCTGGCCGCGTGCGCTGGCTGACGGCGTGGGGCACTCGATTCTGCGGGGCCTGCTCCGCGCCAAGGCGGAGCCTCGGCGCGACCGGAGGCGTCAGGGGGCGTGGGCCTGCTGGCTTTGCCGGTGTGCGCCGGCTGGAGGCGTGGGGTGCGCTGCCGGCGGTCACGCTCAGCCCCCCGGACGCACCACCGTCCGCGCCCTTCTCACATCCACAGGTTGTAGGACGACAATCCTTTTCACTTGCTTTTTCGAACAAATTAGGAACATTTAGGGCGGCTGCTGCTCAAGGAGATCGCCTTGTCCACCGCCCCTCCCCTCCTCGCCGCCCTGCTGGTGTTCCTTACCGGCACCGGCTTCGCCGCCTTCCTGTGGTGGCTGTCCGCGCGCTCCTTCGCGCTGCTGCGCGACCCCGCCACCACGCCCGACCAGGTGGCCGCCCTGCGCGACCTGCCGCTGGCCCTGCCCGAAGGCACGGTGCGCGCGGTGCTGGCGCTCATCGTCGGCATCGTCGGCCTGCCCATCCTGCTGTTCTCGCAGGCGCTGGCGCTGGACGCCGCCATCGCCGGCTACGTCAACGGCATCATCGCCGGGGTGTTCGGCTACTACTTCGGGGCGCGCTCCACCCATGGCGACGCCCAGGCGGCGCGCCGCGCCCAGGACGCCCTGGCCACCGAGCAGGCCCGCCACGAGGAAACCCGCCGCGCCGCCGCGCCCGAAGGCGCGCTGGAGCGGCTGGAGGCCCAGGCCCGCGCCGCGCGCCTGATCCTGGAGCGCCTGGCCCCCGCCCTGCCGCCCGCCCTGGTGCCGCCCGGCGCCGCCGCCGCCCTGGCCCGCGCCGAGGCGCTGCTGCGCCTGGGCCGCGCCGCCGGCCC
>NZ_JBJJBR010000048.1:0-3345 GCF_045449635.1 Sabulicella flocculans
CCGGTCGCCCCGCCCGCCGCCATGGCCGCGCCTCCGGTGGCGCCCGCGCCCGCCGCCGCGCCGGCGCCGGTCTTCGCCCTGCTGGACGCGGTCGGCGCGGCGCCGCCGCCCGCCCGCCGTCCGCCCCCCTCGCCCGCCTCCACCCTCGCGAAGCTGCGCGGGGAGGAACCCGTGGAATCCCCAGGTCGGTCGATCTTGCCGGCCAACCGGGTGACAGTGCCATTGACAGAGGTTATGCGCCTCATCTCCGCCGGCGCCCCCGCGCCGGCATCGCCGTTCGACGCGGTCCGGGCCAGCCTTCACCCCACCCCCGCGTCCCGTTAGCGGAGGCCCCATGCCCCTGATCTGCTTCGCCTCTCCGAAGGGGGGCGTCGGGAAGACCACCCTGGCGGCCAACGTCGCCGACGCGCTGCGCCGCCAGGGCCGCCGCGTGCTGGTGATGGATTTCGACCCGCAGAACACCCTGCGCCTGCATTTCGGCGTGAGCCTGTCCGACACCGCGGGCTTCATGACCGAGCTGCCCAAGCGGCCGGACTGGCGCACCCTGGTGCGGCAGACGCCCTCGGGCGTGATGCTGCTGCCCCATGGCGGCATCGACATCCGCGGCGCGCTGGGCCTCGCCCACTCGCTGGAGCGCGACCCGGAGCTGCTGGCCGCGCCGCTGCGCGCCATCCTCAGCGACCCCGGGCTGGTGGTGGTGGCGGACACGCCGCCCGGCGCCTCGCACGCGCTGGCCATCCTGGTGCCGATGGCCACCATGGTCTGCGCCGTGCTGCTGAGCGACGCCACCTCCGCCGCGCTGGTGCCCGACATCGAGAACGGCCGCTTCCTGGGGCAGGGCACCACGGCGGCGCTGTTCGCCGGGCGGCTGCGCGTGATCCTCAACGGGGTGGACCCGAACGCCCGGCTGTCGCGCGCGGCGGCGGAGACGGTGGCGCGCCACCTGGGCCCGCGCCTGCTGGGCGCCGTGGCGCGCGAGGAGGTGGTGGCCGAGGCGCTGGCCGCCCAGCGCCTGGTGCTGGACGTGGCGCCCGACAGCCAGGCCGCCGAGGACCTGCGCGAGATCGCCCGCGGCATCGAGGCCGCGGTGCCGGCCGTGCCCGAGCCCTTCGGCGCCAGCTGGGGGGCGCGCTGATCGCATGCAGGTGATCGCCCGCCGCGAACGCTTCGCCCGCCTGCCCGGCATGCGCAACCGCCTGGTCGGCGCGCTGGCGGTGGCGGCGGGCCTGCTGCTCTCCCTCGCCTTCGTGCTGGTGCCGCTGGAGCCCGAGCAGCAGGTGATCCTGGCGCTCGGCGGCTTCACGCTGTTCCTGGTGCTGAACCGGCTGGAGGGGCGCACGGTCACGCTGATGCTGGCCGTGCTCTCCTCGCTGGTGTCGCTGCGCTACTTCCACTGGCGGGTGACGGAGACGCTGGAGTTCGAGGGCTTCATCCAGACCTTCCTCGGCACCGGGCTGGTGCTGGCCGAGGCCTACGCCGTGGTGGCGCTGATCCTCGCCTACTTCCAGCTGGCCTGGCCGCTGGAGCGCAAGCCGGTGCCGCTGCCCGACGACCCCGAGAGCTGGCCCACGGTGGACGTCTTCATCCCCAGCTACAACGAGCCGCTGGACGTGGTGCGCCCCACCGTCTTCGCCGCCATGGCGATGGACTGGCCGGGCCACAAGATGAACGTGTTCATCCTCGATGACGGCCGGCGCGAGGAATTCCGCCGCTTCGCCGCCGAGGTGGGCTGCGGCTACATCATCCGCCCCGACAACAAGGGCGCCAAGGCGGGCAACATCAACCACGCGCTGACCCAGACGGACGGCGAGTACGTGGTGGTGTTCGACTGCGACCACGTCGCCACCCGCGCCTTCCTGCAGCTGACCGTGGGCTGGATGCTGCGCGACCGCGGGCTGTGCATGGTGCAGACGCCGCACCACTTCTACTCGCCCGACCCGTTCGAGCGGAACCTCGCCTCGGGCGAGCGCGTGCCCAACGAGGGGCTGCTGTTCTACGGCCTGATCCAGCAGGGCAACGACTTCTGGGGCGGCGCCTTCTTCTGCGGCTCCTGCGCCGTGATCCGGCGCACGGCGCTGGAGGCCATCGGCGGCGTGCCGACGGAAACGGTGACGGAGGACTGCCACGCCTCCTTGCGGATGCAGAAGGCCGGCTGGCGCACCGCCTACCTGCGCGTGCCGCTGGCCGCCGGCCTGGCGACGGAGCGCCTGATCCTGCACATCGGCCAGCGCATGCGCTGGGCGCGCGGCATGATCCAGATCCTGCGCATCGAGAACCCGCTGACCGCGCGCGGCCTGAGCCTGCCGCAGCGCCTCTGCTACTTCATGTCCATGTTCCACTTCCTGTTCCCGCTGCCGCGCTTCGTCTTCCTCACCGCGCCGCTGGCCTTCCTGCTGTTCGGCGAGAACGTGATCGCCGCCTCGCCGCTCGCCATCGTGGCCTATGCGGGGCCGCACATCGTGCACTCCATCGTCACCTCCTCGCGCATGCAGAGCCACGTGCGCCACTCCTTCTGGTCGGAGATCTACGAGACGGTGCTGACGGTGTACCTGGTGCCCGTGACGCTCGCGACGCTGCTGAACCCGCGGCGCGGCAAGTTCAACGTGACCGACAAGGGCGGCACGCTCGACGAGGGCTTCTTCGACATCCGCGCGGTGGGCCCGAACATGATCCTGGCCTTCGTGCTGATCCTGGGCGTCGTCTCGGGCATCTACGGCATGGCCACCAACCCGCCGCAGAGCCTGAACTTCCAGGCCTATGCCCTGAACCTGGTGTGGGCGACGCTGTGCCTGCTGACGGTGCTGGCCGGCCTCGCCGTCGGGCGCGAGCGCCGCCAGCTGCGCGAGCGCGCGCGCATCTCCGCCGTGGTGCCCGCGCGCGTCGTCCTGCCCGACGGCCGCGTGGCCGAGGGCGCGACGCGCGACCTCTCGCTGGGCGGCGCGGCCTTCGCCATGCCCCGCCCCGCCGGCGTGCCCGACGGCGCCGAGGTGACGGTGCAGTTCCAGGTGGGCCCGGAGCTGCTGGTGGTGCCCGCCGAGGCGCTGCGCTGGCAGGAGGACCGCCTGCAGGTGCGCTTCGCCCCGCGCGACCTGCGCGACGAGGGCGCCATCGTGCAGACCGTGCTGGGCCGCGCCGACGCCTGGCTCGCCTGGGACGACACCAAGGAGGACCGCCCGCTGCGTTCGCTGTTCGAGGTCATCCGCGCCATCGGCGGATTGTTCGCCGGATCCTCCCAGCTCGCGCCGCGCCGCGGCGGCGGCGAGCCGCAGGGGCCGGCGTCCGGCGGCGCCCCGCCGGCGCCCGGCGCCGGGGTGTCCGCCCGCCAGGCGGTGCCCGCCGCCGTGG
>NZ_JBJJBR010000049.1:0-3136 GCF_045449635.1 Sabulicella flocculans
CGCCTGGAACGTCATCGGTGGCTTTGCGGCCGCGCAGGACAGGCGTGCCTCGGCGGGCGGGGCGCCCTCGGCCGGCTGGCCCTCCGCCGGGCGGCGCTCGCGGCCGGGGCGGCCGGCATCCTCCCGCCGCGGGCCGCGCGGGAAGCGCTCGGGGCGGGGGGCGCGCTCGGGGCGGGCCCAGGCCACCAGGGTCGGCGCCGGCGGGCCTTCCACCCCCTCGGCCAGCGGGGCGGGCACCACCAGCCGGAAGCCCAGCCCGCCCAGCACCTCGCCCAGCTGGTCGCCGCGGATGCCGAACTTGCCCAGCGTCTCCGGCGGCAGCGGCGCCGGGGCCTTTCGGGTCAGGTAGCCCAGTTCGCCGGCCACGCGCTCCGCCACGTCCAGCCGCACGAACACCGGGCCGGCCTTCACCCAGCCGATGATCTCCGGGAAGCCCGGCGGCCAGGACAGCGCCAGCACCCCGTCCGCCGGCACGCTGACCAGCCCGGGCGCCGGCAACGCCGGGGTGGGGATGGCGTGGCTGAGCGCCCAGAGCTGCGCGCGCATCTGCATCGGCCGCGGCTTCAGCACCTCGGGCACGTAGAGCGCGAAGCGCCCGGCGCGGATGCCGATGGCCTTCAGCTTCACCTTCAGCTCGTTGGGGACCGATTGCCGGGTGTCGCCGGGCTTCAGCCCCAGCGTCTCGCGCAGCTGGTAGGCGGGGCCGCGCAGGGCGCTGTCCTCGGCGGCCTTGGCCTCCACGGCGGCGACGGGCGCCAGCTCCTTGGCCAGCGCGCCTTCCACGAAGGCGGCCAGTCGCACCCGCACGCGCTCCTTCTGCGCGCCGTCCAGGTACTCGCTCTCGCGCACCTCGATGGCGGGCTTGCCGGGCTCGCTGCCGGGCTTCAGGCGCGCGACCTTCGCGCCCTCCCACAGCACCTCGTTCTCCGGCGTCAGGGTGAAGGCCTCCGGCTTGGCGACCTCCAGCGCGGCGAGGCGGCGGGGCATCTCCATCGCCAGCGCCTTGCGGGCGGCGCGCAGCACCAGCTTGCGCTCCTCCTCGCCGCCCGTCCCCTCCAGCGGGGTGAAGTCGAAGCCCGACACGGTGCCGACGGGGTGGCCTTCCACCACCACCTCGCCGGAGCGCGTCACGGCGCTGAGCAATTCCTCCGAGGTGTCGTCCAGGCGGCGGATCAGCTGGGCGGCGCGGCGGTCCACGAAGCGCGCGGTCAGGCGCTCGTGCAGGGCGTCGCTCACCGCGTCCTCGGCGGCGCGGGCGGCCTCCTGCAGGGCCGGGGCCTCGGGCACCCAGTCGGCGCGGGCGGCGATGTAGGCCCAGGAGCGGATGTGCGCCAGACGCGCCATCAGCGTGTCCAGGTCGCCTTCCGTGTTGTGGCAGCCGGCGATCTGCCCCTCGATCCAGTCGCGCGGCAGGCGGCCCTGCGCCGACAGCTCGGTGAAGATGCGCGCGCACAGGCGGGTGTGGCTGTCATCGGCCAGCTTGCGGAAGTCGGGCACCTGGCACGCCTCCCACAGCAGGGCGACGCGGCCGCGGCCCTGGGCGGCGGCGCGGATGTCCCCCTCGCGCGCCAGGGCGGCGAGGACGATGTGGTCGGTGGCGTCGTGGCCCTTGGCCAGCCCCGGCTGCGGCGCCGGCGCGGCCAGGCTGTCCAGCAGCGCGTCCACCGAGGAGAAGTCGAGGTCGCTGTTGCGCCAGGCCAGGGCCTGGAGGGGCTCGAACTGGTGGTTCTCGATCTTGTCCACCATCTCGTCCGGCAGGGGCGGGCATTCGGCGGTGGAGCCGAAGGTGCCGTCGCGCATGCCGCGCCCGGCGCGGCCGGCGATCTGCGCCGCCTCCTGCGGCGACAGCGCGCGCGCCTGCTGGCCGTCGAACTTGTTGAGGCTGGCGAAGGCGACATGGTCCACGTCCATGTTCAGGCCCATGCCGATGGCGTCGGTGGCCACCAGGAAGTCCACCTCGCGGTCCTGGTACATCTTGACCTGGGCGTTGCGGGTGCGCGGGCTCAGCCGGCCCATCACCACCGCGCAGCCGCCGCGGCGGCGGCGGATGGCCTCGGCGATGGCGTAGACCTCCCCCGCCGAGAAGGCGACGACGGCCGAGCGCGGCGGCAGCTTGGTCAGCTTGGCCGGGCCGGTGTGGGTGAGCTGCGACAGGCGCGGCCGCGTCTCCACCTCCACCTGCGGCACCAGGCGCTGCAGCAGGGGGCGGATGGTCTCGGCGCCCATGAACATGGTTTCCACCAGGCCGCGCGCGTGCAGCAGGCGGTCGGTGAAGATGTGCCCGCGGTCGGGGTCGGCGCAGAGCTGGATCTCGTCCACGCCCAGCCATTCCACCCGGCGGTCCAGCGGCATCGCCTCCACCGTGCAGGAGAACCAGCGCGCCCCGGGGGGAACAATCTTCTCCTCCCCGGTGATCAGCGCCACGTTGGCCTCGCCCTTCTGGGCCACCATGCGGTCGTAGTTCTCCCGCGCCAGCAGCCGCAGCGGGAAGCCGATGATGCCCGAGGCGTGGGCCAGCATCCGTTCCAGCGCCAAGTGGGTCTTGCCCGTGTTGGTGGGGCCCAGGATGGCTTTCACGCGCGCGTCGAACATGGGGGGGTTATGCACCCATGCGCGCCCGGCGCAAGCTTGCCCCGTGCCGCCCGCCCGCGCCTTCGCCCTGCTGTATGCCGCGCAGTTCGCGGGGTTCGGCGCCATGATGCCCTTCCTGCCCGCCATCCTGGCCGCTGGCGGGCTGTCGGCCACGCAGGTGGGCTGGGTGCTGGCGCTGGGCACGCTGACCCAGGTGGCGGCCGCGCCCCTGCTGGGCCGGCTGGCCGACCGCGGCGGCGCGGCGCGGCGGGTGCTGGCGCTGGCGGCGCTGGCGGCGGCGGCGGCGGCGCTGGGCTACGTCGCCGCCGCGGGCTTCGCGCTGCTGCTGCTGGCGCGGGTGCTGCACGGGCTGGGGGTGGCGCCCATCATCCCGCTGACCGACGCGCTGGCGCTGCGCGCCCCGGGGCTGGACTACGCCCGGGTGCGCGCCGCCGGCTCGCTGGCCTTCATCGGCGGGGCGGTGGCGGCGGGGTGGCTGGTGGGGGCGGCGGGGCCGCAGGCGGCGGCCTGGCTGCTGGCCGGCGGCATGCTGGCCGCCGCCGCC
>NZ_JBJJBR010000050.1:0-2570 GCF_045449635.1 Sabulicella flocculans
GACGCGCCGCGGCGCGCCGCAGCCCTCCCCAACCACGCTCACTGGAGGCAGCCATGGCCGCCCGCATCGACGACCTGATGGTCCTCGGCCAGAACATCTCCAAGACCGACCTGGCGAAGTACCTGCGCGACCGCGAGGCGGTGCTGCCGCGCGACTTCGGTGGCCTCGGCGACGGCGCCACCAACGACCGCGCCGCCATCCAGGCCTGCTTCGACCGCGCCGCGGCGGACGGCAAGTTCGCAGTGATCCCGCCCGGCACCTGGAACGTCGACGCCGGCGTCACCCTCGGCGGCGGCGCCCGCGGCCTCATCATGCAGGGCGTGATCCAGTACACCGGCGCGGCGAACGCGCCGGCCACCGTGCTGACGCTGGGCGACGGCGGCACCACCCGCAACGGCGAGAAGCTCTACCTCAACCTGCAGGTCACGCGGCAGATCCAGTCGGACTGGGCCAGCGAGGCCGACATCGGCATCCTCGCGCGAAACCTCGACTCCTCGCTGCTCGACCTCCGCCTGGTCTCGGGCTTCACGATCGGGCTGCGCACGCTCGGCGACGGCCGCGGCTTCGAGGACGCCACGCTGATCCTCGCGCGCATCCTGAACAACCGCTACGGGCTCGACGCCCACTGTGCCACTGCCACGGCCTGGAACACCTCGATCCGCTACTACGGCGGCCACTTCGCCTGCGCGACCGGAATCAACCCGACGCTTGATCGCTTCGGGGTGCGCTTCTCGCGCCAGGCCGGGGCCTACAACAACCACAACCGCCACACCTTCGACGGGCCGAACTTCGAGCTCCGCCAGC
This sequence comes from Sabulicella flocculans, assembly GCF_045449635.1. Classification (NCBI taxonomy): domain Bacteria; kingdom Pseudomonadati; phylum Pseudomonadota; class Alphaproteobacteria; order Acetobacterales; family Acetobacteraceae; genus Sabulicella; species Sabulicella flocculans. The sequence goes on from NZ_JBJJBR010000050.1 coordinate 805, forward strand.
TCGACCCGAACGTCGCCATCCCCTTCCTGAACGAGACGGGCGGCACGGCGATTATCGCGCGCGGGCTGCGCATGGAGGCCTGCTCGCCCATCGCGGCGCGGCACACCGGGGCGGCGACCAACTGCGAGTACGAGGTGGCCTGGGCGCACACCTACGCCATCGGCATCGACTACACCGCGACGGCGACCCGGGCCGGCAACGCCGTCTACAACCGCCACCGCGCGCCGGCGTCGCGGGTGACGCGGCTGCTGGCGAACATCCCGAACCTGCGCGCCGCCGCCTTCCGCCACAGCAACACCGAGATCGGCGTCGAGGGGGCCTGCATCATCGCCACCTCGACGACGACCGAGACCACCATGGCGGCACTGTCCTGGAACGGGCTGGACGGCATCGCCGCGACCGGGCGGGGGCTGCTGCTGAACGCCAACCGGGGCGCCGCCTTCGTGGTGCAGACCACGCACGCGAAGGAGTTCGCGCTCGCGCACTGGCTGGTCGGCGGCGCCGATGGCGGGCGGCTCTGCGTGCGCTGCTTCGACGGCGCGGGCACGGTGCGGGAGAACCAGCCGCAGGACGTGCTGGCGTCGGGCACCACCCTGCAGTGGGACACCGCCTCGAAGAGCTGGCAGGCGGGTGCGATCATGCAGGACAGCTCGCTGAACCGGCGGCAGACGGTGCGGCTCGGCGCGGGGGTGGCCTTCGCGCAGATCGGGATCATCGGCTTCGACGGGCAGATCGAGCTCGAGGCGCTGCGGCTCTACGGCCTGCCGGAGGACGCGCCGGCGATTCTCTACGGCTGCCCCTCGCTGCCGGCCGGGACGCGGACGCTGGCGATCGAGACCAGCTGGGACCTGCCGAGCCTCGGCCCCGGCGCGACAGCGAACGTCGACGTCACGGTGCCCGGCGCGCGGCGGGGCGTTTTCGCGGACGCCTCGCTCGACAGCAGCAGCATCGCCTGCGTGCTGGACTGCCACGTGTGGAGCAACAACAGCGTGCGCGTGACGGCGAGCAACGTCAGCGCGTCGACGGTGGATCTCGCCGCGGCGCCACTGGCCGTGCAGGTCACGAAGCGGCGCTTGCCCTGACCGGCATCTGCCGCTTGCCGAAGACCAGGAAGGTCGTCGCAGCGAGACCGCCAACAAGCAGCACCCAATCCTGTGGCACGGCCAGCAGCACAGCCGCCGAGCCGCCGACGACCGCCCACAGCGCCGGGATCACCAGCAACCACCACGGAACGGGTGCGGACGCCAGCAAGAGCATCCCGAAGGTGAAGATCGTCATCGGGCAGGGCGTGACGCCGAAGGCCGGGATCTCCGCCCAAGGATGTCCGGCGACGCGGCCGAGCAGCGGATAGAGCACCATCGCATAGGCGATCAGGACCAAGCCGAAGATACGCCGGCTGCCGCCCCCGCTCAGCGCGAAGGGCAGGCCACGGCTTCGCGCCGCAACGGCGAGGAACGCGGTGCCCTGCCCGAGGAAGGCCGCGCCAAACAGCCACGCAGCCGGGTTGATCACTGTGAAGTGGAGCAGGTGATACGCCACGCCCGTCCAGAGCCACATCGCAGCGAGCACCGCTGCGACGATCCGATCGGCCCGCGCTCCTCCGCGCAGCGCGACGACCAGCGCGACAATGCCGAGGGCGTAGGGTCTGGACTCAATCAAGCCCAATAAGTGATGGCGGAGACGAGGCAGACGGCGGCGAGGAAGTTGCGAGCGGTCTTGTCGTATCGTGTTGCGATGCCGCGGAAATCCTTGATGCGGCAGAAGGT
>NZ_JBJJBR010000051.1:0-1510 GCF_045449635.1 Sabulicella flocculans
CGGCCCGCCCGGCCCCGCCCGGCCCGCCGGCCCCGCCCAGCGAGCCCACCCCGCCGGCCGCCGCCGGCATCGGCCGCGCCACCGGGCAGGTGGTGCCGCCCGGCCCCGACCCGGCCTTCCGCAACGCCGGCCCGCCCTACCCGGAAGGCGCGCGGCTGCGCGGCGAGACCGGGTCGGTGGGGCTGGAGCTGGCGGTCGGCGCGGATGGGCGCGTGCTGAACGTGGCCATCGCCCGCTCCTCCGGCTCCCCCGCGCTGGACGAGGCGGCGCGCCGTGCCGCCCAGGCCTGGCGCTTCCGCCCGGCCACGCTGGACGGCCGGCCGGTGCCGGGCACCGTCCGCACCTCAGTCCATTTCCGCCTGAGCTGAAGGGAACGCCCATGGTCCGCCTCGACGTCATCACCACGCGCGGCGGCGACGCCGGGGAAACCTCGCTGGGCGACGGCGCGCGCGTGCGCAAGGACGCGCTGCGGGTGGAGGCCTACGGCACGGTGGACGAGCTGAACGCCTGCCTGGGCCTGCTGCGCCTGCACCTGTCGGGCGAGGCCGACGCCATGGCCGCGCGGGTGCAGAACGACCTGTTCGACCTCGGCGCCGACCTCTGCGTGCCCGGCACCGGCGAGGACCGGCTGCGGGTGAGCGACGCGCAATCCCTGCGGCTGGAGCGCGAGCTGGAGGCGATGAACGCGCGCATCCCGCCGCTGCGCTCCTTCGTGCTGCCCGGCGGCAGCCCCGGCGCCGCCCATGCCCACCTGGCCCGCACCGTGGCCCGCCGCGCCGAGCGCCTGTTGGTGGCCCTGGCGGCGGAGGAGGCGGTGAACCCCGCCGCCCTGCGCTACCTCAACCGCCTCAGCGACCACCTGTTCGTGCTGGGCCGCCACCTGAACGACGACGGCGCCCGTGACGTGGCCTGGGTGCCCGGCGCCGCGCGCTGAGGCCCCCCCCGGTGCCCGGCGGGGGCGATCCGGGGCAAGCTGCGGCCATGCTGCCGGATTCGCTTGCCGACGGGCGCGCCGCCCTGCTGGCGCTGCTGCTCGCCCTGGGCTGGAGCGCCCTGCTGCGCCGCCGCGGCGCGCTGGCCGAATGGGGCTTCGCGCTGGGGGCGCTGGCCGGCTGGGCGCTGGTGCTGGGGGTGGCGTGGGAATGGCCGCGCAGCCTGCCCGCGCGGCTGCTGCCGCTGCTGGCCGGCGGCGCCCTGCTGGGGCTGGCGGCGGCGCTGCTGCGCGGGCGCTGGGCGGCGGGGCTGCTGGGTGGCGTCGCGGCGCTGGCCGGCGGCTGGTGGCTGGCCGGCGCGCCCCTGGCCTGGAACGAGGCGCCGCGCGCCCTGCCGCTGGCGGTCGCCACCACCCTGCTGGTGGCCCTGCTGCTGACGGACACCGCGCCGCGCTTCCTGGCCCCCGGCGCCGCGCTGCTGGGCGCCGCGCTGCTGGCGCTGGCCGGCCCGCCGGGGCCCTGGGCGGCGCTGGCCGCGGTGGTGCTGGCCGCCGCCATCGGCGCGCTGCCCGCCGGCT
>NZ_JBJJBR010000052.1:0-1464 GCF_045449635.1 Sabulicella flocculans
AGCTTGGCCAGTCCGTCCCAGGGCTCCCGGTCGCGCGGGCTGCCGGGGATCACCACGTGATCGACGAGCCAGGACGAGAACCCCTCCGCCCAGCCCCACACGTCGCATTCGAGGCGATCGTCCTGGACGTCCACGCCCGCGGTCAGCACCAGCGCGCCGGCGGGCACCACGCCCATCCGGAAATCCTCACGGCGCTCGACCAGCCGCTCCCAATCCGGCGCCTCGCCCTGCTCCTGCCAAGTCTCGCCGAGGACGGTGTTCTTGAAGGTCTTGATGTCCTCTGGCTTGCCCTGCGCCGCCTCCCAATCGCGCGCGATCTGCGCCCAGGACAGCCAGCCCACGGGCGAGTACAGCGCCGAGATGTGAAAGCCGACCGTGTGCGGGTCCTGGCTCTCGGCCGTCGCCCGCCATTCGCCGCTACCGAGCATGGCGGTCTTGTCATGCTCGGCCATCGGATGGTCGCAGGCCGTGCAGTGGTACCGCGCTGTCTCCGGCGCGCCCTTCTCCCAAATCAGCCGCTCGAACCGCAGCCACTGCATCTCCCCGCATGCCGGGCACGGCACAAAGAACCGCCGCTGGTCGGAGGCCAGATACTCGCGCTCAATCCGGCTGCGGCCGGCGATGGTGGGCGTGCTGACCAGGAAGGTCTTGCGCCGCCAGCCGAAGGTGCGGGCGCGAGCTTCAGCCAGGGCGATGGGGTCACCCTCGCCGGCGACGTCGCCGGGATAGGCATCCACCTCGTCGAGGAACAGGAAGCGCGCTGTCATCGAGCGCAGCCCGACCGCGCTGTTGGCGCCCGTCAGCACCAGGATGCCGCCGGGGAATTCCTTCGACAGCATCGTGTTGCCGCTGTCCCGCGCGCGGGCCGGGGCGACACGCTCCTTGAGGGCCGGTGTCTCCTCCAGCAGCGGGTCGATGCGCTGGCGGGAGAAGCGCTTGGCCAGTTCCACGGTCGGCTGCACGGCAAGCGCGGGCGCCGGCACATGGTGCATGATGTAGCCGAGCCAGTTGTTTCCGCTTTCGGTCGCGCCGACCTGGGCCCCTTTCATGAACACGACCCGGCGGGCGGGATGCACCGCCGAGAGCGCGTCCATCACGTCCTTGAGGTAGGGCGTGCGGCTGGTGCGCCACGGGCCGGGTTCCGCGGAGGCGCGGCTGCCGAGCATCCGGTGGCGCTCGGCCCATTCCGAGACGGTGAGCTGCGGCGGCGGGCGGAGCATGGCGCCGACGCGACGACGGACGTGGCTGCGCGTGCGCGGCCCGATTTCAGCCGGCGGCGCTGCCGTCGAGACCTGCGGGATCGAAGCGATCGGCGGCCTCCGTCAGAAGGTCGTTGATATGGCTCTGCAAAATGGTCTGCAGCAAATGCGGGTCCACGCTGATCTCGGCAGCGATCAGCCCTGACACGCGCGCCGGCCAGTTCAACAGGGCGTCGCGCATGGTGCTGCCGATCTCGTCGAGCGC
>NZ_JBJJBR010000053.1:0-1289 GCF_045449635.1 Sabulicella flocculans
TCCAGGACGATCGCCTCGAATGCGACGTGTGGGGCTGGGCGGAGGGGTTCTCGTCCTGGCTCGTCGATCACGTGGTGATCCCCGGCAGCCCGCGCGACCGGGAGCCCTGGGACGGACTGGCCAAGCTCCTGGCGCGAGACTGGCCGCGCCACGGCGGCGGCGCTATGCGCATCGCCCGGCTCTGCGTCGACACCGGCGGCCGCGACACCGCCGCCGTCTATGGCCACCTGCGTCGCCTACGGGATCCACGCATCGCGCCGACCAAGGGCGTGGACGGCTGGAACCGGGCGCAGCCGGTGCAGGGTCCGACGCCGGTGGATGCGCTGGTCGACGGCCGCAAGCTCCGCCGCGGCCTCAAGCTCTGGACCGTCTCGGTCTCGACCTGGAAGGCCGATCTTTATCGCCGGCTCTGGCTCGGCCGCGGCGATGCGGAGGGGTTCCCGCCCGGCTGGGTGCACCTGCCGCGCGGCGTCGAGGCCGAGTGGGTCAAGCAGCTCGTCGCCGAGCAGCTGCGCACGACGAAGGATCGGCGCGGCTTCGCGCGGCAGGAATGGGCCAAACTGCGGGAGCGCAACGAGGCGCTGGACTGCGCAGTGCTGGCGCGTGCCGCGCTCTGGCTGTTGGGCGCGGATCGCTACGGCGATCGGTTCTGGGCGCAGCTGCGTGAGCAGATCGCCGATGCGCCGCTGGTGCTGTCACAGCCCGAGCCGCCGCCTGCAGCCCCATCGCCGGCAACTCCCCCGCCGACGACCACGCGCCCCACCACCTGGCTCGCCCCGCGCAGCAACTGGCTGCGCTGACCGCTTCACCGCAGGCAGGCCCGGTGGCCGCGCCCGGCTCATTCCCGGGACCGGCGGGGTTCAACTCCCCGGCCTGCACCCTTCGCGGAGACCACCCCATGCTCATCGCCGACCAGGACTGGGGCGCGCCCCCGGTCAGCTTCGCGGACGCCTTCCTGGACCCGTCCGGCCGCCTCAAGACCGCCCGCAGCCAGAACATCTACGACGTCGACTTCGAGTACGGCCTCCAGCCGCTGCGCTGGGAGAACTTCACCGCGGGCGGCGCCACCATCCTCCACATGCCGCAGGAGGGCGGCGTGCGCATGCGCTGCCCCGCGGCCGGCGACATCGCGATCCGCCAGTCGCGCCCCTATTTCCGCTACCAGCCCTCCAAGGGCATCTATGCCTCCGCCGCCGTGCTGTTCGGCGCGCCGCCGCCCTTCACGTCGATGCAGCGCCGCGTCGGCCTGTTCGACAGCGACAATGGCGTGTTCTTCGAGCAGGATTGGG
>NZ_JBJJBR010000054.1:0-1262 GCF_045449635.1 Sabulicella flocculans
GACGTCACCATCCAGGGCAGCCGGCCGCGGCGGGATCTCTTCAACGGCGTGCGGGCGGTCTACGTCGACCCGGCGAAGAACTGGCAGCCGACCGACGCCCCGCCGCTGCTGGCCAGCAACTACGTCGCGGAGGATGGCGGCGAGCAGATCTACCGGGACATGGAGTTCCCGCTGACCACCTCGGTCGCGACGGTGCAGCGCCTGATGAAGGCCGAGCCGGAGCGGATCCGCCGCCAGCGCGAGTTGGCCTTCCCGGCCAACCTCTCGGCGCTGCGGCTGCGGCCGTGGGACGGGGTGACCGTCGCCCTCGACCGCGTCGGGCCATTTCCGGCGCGGGTGACGGGATGGCGCCTGTCCCCCGATGGCGGCGTGGACCTCACGCTCTCCGAGGAGGACCCGGCGGTGTGGGACTGGAATCCGGCGGTGGACGAGCGCGCCGCCGGCGACAGCCCCTCCGTGGTGCTGCCGAACCCCGGGGTCATTGCTGCGCCGGCGTCGATCGCGGTGGACACGCCCACCAGCGTCGCCTTCGCCACCATCGGCGTCTCGTGGGCGGCGGTCGGCAGCGCGTATCTCGCCGGCTACGAGCTCGAGTTCCGCCCCGCCTCCGTCGCCACCTGGCAGGGCTACGGCGGCGCGCTGGGCGCCACCGCGGCCTCGATCCCCACCGCCGAGCCGACCGCCTTCCGGGCGCGCGCCGTGGCGCGCAGCGGGGCGGTGTCTGGCTGGCGGGAGGCGGCAGTCCCGGCCGCGGTGTCCGCGCCCACCGCGTTCGGCATCACCGGCGGCGTGCGGCTGTCCGGCGGCTTCCCGGCGGACGCGGTGCAGCTGCAGGTCTTCGAGGCGACCTCGAACAGCCTCGCCGCTGCGGTGAAGCTCGCCACCGAGCCCACCGCGCTGCCCTGGGACCGCACCGGCCTCACTGCCGGCCAGGCCCGCTGGTACTGGCTCCGCGCCGTCTCCGCCGAGGGCAACGTCTCGGCCCTCGCCGGGCCCGTCACCGCCACCGCGCTCTGAGCGCGGTTGGGGAGGGACCGGCGATGCAGCGGCGATGGATTTCTCGTGCTGGCCAGGAAGGCGGCGCCGCCGATGCTGGTTGCATCGGCAAGCCGGCTGACGCCGCCAGCGCGGGAAAGACGCGCCGCGGCGCGCCGCAGCCCTCCCCAACCACGCTCACTGGAGGCAGCCATGGCCGCCCGCATCGACGACCTGATGGTCCTCGGCCAGAACATCTCCAAGACCGACCTGGCGAAGTACCTGCG
>NZ_JBJJBR010000055.1:0-1060 GCF_045449635.1 Sabulicella flocculans
CCAGGTGCTGCGGCGCGAGGGCGCGCGCTGGGTGGCGCAGGCCACCTTCGATCCGCTCGACCGCGTGCGCGCCGGCCTGCTCGAAGGGCTGCTCGCGGCGCTGGCCGGCTCGGTGAACACCGTCCGCATCTGGGACTGGCGGCGCGAGTTCCGCACCGGCGACCCGCGGGTGCAGGGCGACGTGCCGAGCGGGCCTTTCTCCTACTCGGACGCCACCATCTTCACGGACGGCACCGGTTTCGTGGTCGGCTCCGGTAACCCGGCGCTCGCGGCCGGCGCGCCGCGCGGGGCGCTGGCGATCCAGACCGGGGGCTGGTGGCCGAACGGCGTCGCGGTCAGTGCGGGCGACCTCATCGGCCTGGCCGGGCGGCTCTATATCGCCACCGCAACGGTGACCGCCGCCGGTGCGGGCACGGCGACGATCCCGATCGCGCCGCCACTCCGCGAGGCGCTGTTAATCAACCAGCCGCTGGTGCTGACCAGGCCCACCGTCGCCATGCGCCTGGTCTCCGACGACGAGGCCGCCAACCCCACCCGGCCGGGGCGCTTCACCGCGATCACCATCCGCCTGGAGGAGGCCCTGTAGTGTCCGACACCCACGGCACGCCCCGGCTGTCGCCACACGCGGCCGCCTCCGCCACCTCGCCGGTCGCCGCCCCCGTGGTGCTGGTCGAGCTCGACTTCGCCGCTGGCCCTTTCCGCGCCTGGACCGGGCTCGGTCAGCTGCACTGGGCGGGGAAGGTGTTCGAGGGCGTGGGCTCGATCGGCGCCGTCGGCGAGGTCGAGGAGACGGTCGAACTGCGCGCCGTGCGGCTGACGCTGGCACTGTCCCCCGTGCCGCAGGAGGTGGTGGATATCGCGCTCGCCGAGCGGAGCTTCCGGCTGCGGCCTGCCAGGCTGTGGGGCGCGCTGCTGGACGCCGAGGGCGCCTTCGTCGCGGATCCGTTCCCGCTCTGGGCGGGGCTGATGGACACCATGGAGGTGACGGACGGCGCGGAGCCGCGCGTCGGGCTCACCTGTGAGAGCCGGCTCGTGGACCTCGAGCGCGCCGAGGTGCGGC
>NZ_JBJJBR010000056.1:0-1060 GCF_045449635.1 Sabulicella flocculans
GCCGCACCTCGGCGCGCTCGAGGTCCACGAGCCGGCTCTCACAGGTGAGCCCGACGCGCGGCTCCGCGCCGTCCGTCACCTCCATGGTGTCCATCAGCCCCGCCCAGAGCGGGAACGGATCCGCGACAAAGGCGCCCTCGGCATCGAGCAGCGCGCCCCACAGCCGCGCCGGGCGCAGCCGAAAGCTCCGCTCGGCGAGTGCGATGTCCACCACCTCCTGCGGCACGGGGGAGAGCGCAAGCGTCAGGCGCACGGCGCGCAGCTCGACCGTCTCCTCGACCTCGCCGACAGCACCGATCGAGCCGACGCCCTCGAACACCTTCCCCGCCCAGTTCAGCTGGCCGAGCCCGGTCCAGGCGCGGAAGGGGCCCGACGCGAAGTCGAGCTCGACCAGCACGACCGGGGCGGCGACCGGCGAGGTGGCCGAGGCAGCCGCGTGTGGCGACAGCCGCGGCGTGCCGTGCGTGTCGGACACTACAGCGCCTCCTCGAGGCGGATGGTGATCGCGGTGAAGCGGCCCGGCCGGGTCGGGTTGGCGGCCTCGTCGTCGGAGACCAGGCGCATGGCGACGGTGGGCCTGGTCAGCACCAGCGGCTGGTTGATCAGCAGCGCCTCGCGCAGCGGTGGCGCAATGGGGATCGTCGCCGTGCCCGCGCCCGCGGCGGTGACGGTCTCGGTGGCGATGTAGAGCCGCCCCGCCAGGCCGATCAGGTCGCCCGCACCAACCGCCACACCGTTCGGCCACCAGCCCCCGGTCTGGATCGCCAGCGCCCCGCGCGGCGCGCCGGCCGCGAGCGCCGGGTTACCGGAGCCCACCACGAAGCCGGTGCCGTCCGTGAAGATGGTGGCGTCCGAGTAGGAGAAAGGCCCGCTCGGCACGTCGCCCTGCACCCGCGGGTCGCCGGTGCGGAACTCGCGCCGCCAGTCCCAGACGCGGACGGTGTTCACCGAGCCGGCCAGCGCCGCGAGCAGCCCTTCGAGCAGGCCGGCGCGCACGCGGTCGAGCGGATCGAAGGTGGCCTGCGCCACCCAGCGCGCGCCCTCGCGCCGCAGCACCTGG
>NZ_JBJJBR010000057.1:0-1016 GCF_045449635.1 Sabulicella flocculans
GTCGCGGATCCGTTCCCGCTCTGGGCGGGGCTGATGGACACCATGGAGGTGACGGACGGCGCGGAGCCGCGCGTCGGGCTCACCTGTGAGAGCCGGCTCGTGGACCTCGAGCGCGCCGAGGTGCGGCGCTACACCGACGCAGACCAGCAGGCCGAGTATCCCGGCGACCGCTTCTTCGAATACGTTCCCGCCCTGCAGGAGGCGGAGATCCGGCTGCCCGCCCAGTGACGCGGCGGCCGGATTGGGCGGTGCGGCTGGCAGCCCTGCTGTCGACGGTGGAGACGCGCGCCTTCGACGCCCATCGCTGGAACTGCGGGCGCTTCGCCCTGGCGGCGGTGGAGGCGGTGACGGGAGAGCGGCCTGCCTTCCGGGTGCTGCCCGACCTCCAGGCCTCCGCTGACACCGCTGGCTTCCCGCGCGAGGCGCCGTTGCGGGCCCGCATGGGCGACATCGTCCTCGCGCCCGATCCCGAGCGCCTCGGCGTGGTGCTCGACGCCGGCCGGGTCGCCTTCGTCGGGCCGCGCGGGCTGGTCCGCGCGCCGATCACCCTCTGCACCATCGCCTGGAGGATCGGCTGACATGCCCGCCGCCGTTCCCCTCATCGCCGTCGTCGCCGGTGGCGTCGCCTCCGCCGCGGTCGGCGGCGGCATCATCGGCGCGATCGTCGGCGCCGGCGCCGCCTTCGTCGTCTCGACCATCGGCGCCTCGGTGTTCCCCGCCAAGCGGCCGACCGCACCGTCCACCATCTCCATGCGCTCCGGCGACGACCCGACCGCGCCTGGCGCCGGCCGCACGCAGTCCTTCCGCCAGCCGATCACCGAGCACCAGATCGTCTTCGGACGCTGCAAGGTCGGCGGCCCGATCGTCTTCATCCACTCCGCCACCGACGACGACGGCCGCGCCGATGGCTGGTTCTACGCCGTCGTCGTGCTCGCCGCGCACCGCGTGCGCGCCATCGGCGATGTCTGGCTCGGCGACAGCCTGGCCACCGATCCGAAGTTCGCCGGCCTGGTCCG
>NZ_JBJJBR010000058.1:0-947 GCF_045449635.1 Sabulicella flocculans
GAGCGCGAGCGGCTCATCCAGGACAACGAGACCGCCTATGAGCGCTACCAGCGCCGGCTGGAGCGGCTCGGCGACCTGGTGCAGCGCGCCGAGCGCGCCGGCCGGCCGATCCCGGAGGAGACGATCGGGCGCGAGGCGCAGCGCGCGCTGGAGGATCTGGAGGAGGCCGAGCGCCGGCTGCAGCGCAGCACCGAGGGCACGCGGGAGGCGGCGCGGGAGCTCGGCTTCGCGTTCTCCTCCGCGTTCGAGGACGCGATCGTGCGCGGCGACAAGCTGTCGAAGGTCATGCAGGGCCTGCTGCAGGACATCACCCGCATCATCGCCCGGCGCACGATCACCGAGCCGCTCGGCAATGCCGTCTCGGCCGGACTCACCAGCTTCGGCGCCGGGGGCTGGTTCGACGGCATCGGCTCCTGGCTCGGTGGGCTGTTCCGGGCCGAGGGTGGGCCGGTCTCGGCCGGCCAGCCCTACATCGTCGGCGAGCGCGGGCCCGAATGGTTCGTGCCCGACCGCGGCGGCACGGTGCTGCCGAACGGCATGGTGCCCGGCGGCCCGGTCATCCAGCAGACCATCAACATCGACGCGCGCGGCGCGGACGCCGGCGTCGAGGCGCGGCTGCGGCTGCTCGCCGGGCAGATCGCGCGGCAGGCCTCGGCGATGACGCTCGACGCCATCCGCCGCGGCGGCAGCGCCTACGAGACGGTGCGGGGGTAGCTGCCATGGTGGAGTATGCCTGGCCCGACGCGCTGCGCCCGACGCGGCTGACCTTTTACCTGCAGCACAACACCACGCGCTTCGTCTCGCCGGTCACTCGCGCCACCCAGGTGCTGCGGCGCGAGGGCGCGCGCTGGGTGGCGCAGGCCACCTTCGATCCGCTCGACCGCGTGCGCGCCGGCCTGCTCGAAGGGCTGCTCGCGGCGCTGGCCGGCTCGGTGAACACCGTCCGC
>NZ_JBJJBR010000059.1:0-854 GCF_045449635.1 Sabulicella flocculans
CCTAGGGTCTGTACCCAATTGACGTAGGTGCGGCGCAATGATTCACCCTGCCAAACGGCGGGGGATGAACGGTGTCGCGCCTATTCTGGCTGAGCGACGTGCAGTGGGCGGCGATCGAGCCACATCTGCCGATGGTACATACGGGGCCGCGGCGCGTGGACGACCGTCGGGTGATCAGCGGCATCGTGCACCGCTTCCGCGAAGGCTGCCGATGGCGCGCCCTGCCGCCGGAATACGGGCCGTACACGACGGTCTTCAACCGCTGGAACCGCTGGAGCCAGCGCGGCATCTGGCCTCGCATCTTTGCCGCCCTTGTCGCCTGCGCCGACCCGCCGCAGGTCACGCTGATCGACAGTTCCGCTGTGAAGGCGCACCGCTCGGCGGCTGGCGCGAAAAAGGGGGCGAAGGCGATGCCTGCCGCCAAGCGATCGGCCGTTCGCGGGGCGGGCGCACCACTAAGATCCACGCACTCTGCGACGAGCAAGGCCGTCCGCACGCGATCCTGCTGACCGGCGGCAACGTCGCTGACATCACCGCCGCCGCCACGCTGGTTTCGGCCGTGACACCGCCCGGCGAACTCGTCGGCGACAAAGGCTACGACGCCAACCACCTACGACGCTATCTCGCCGAGCGCGGGACCGCCGCGGTCATCCCCAGCACCTCGTCACGCAAGGTTGCCATCCCGCACGACGCCGAGCGCTACAAGCTGCGCAACGTCATCGAGCGGACCTTCTGCCGCATCAAGGATTTCCGCGGCATCGCAACACGATACGACAAGACCGCTCGCAACTTCCTCGCCGCCGTCTGCCTCGTCTCCGCCATCACTTATTGGGCTTGATTGAGTCCAGACCCTA
>NZ_JBJJBR010000060.1:0-845 GCF_045449635.1 Sabulicella flocculans
AGGTAGGGAACCAATACAACCCATTGAATCGTTTGTGCGTTTCGCCACTGATTGAGGTTCAGCGGTGGAGATTGGCCATGGCGCGGTTGTTCTGGTTGTCCGAGCAGGCGTGGACGGTGCTGGAGCGGCACCTGCCGCGGGGCAAGCCAGGCCGGCCGCGAGTGGACGACCGTCGCGTGATCAGCGGCATCCTGCATGTGCTTAAGACGGGTTGCCGCTGGCGTGATGTGCCGCCCGAGTACGGCCCGCCGACCACGGTCTACAACCGCTACAACAGGTGGTCCCAGCGCGGCATCTGGACCCGCCTGTTCGAGCGGGTGGCCGCCACGGGCGAGGTACCGGACGAGCTGATGATTGACAGCACGCACGTGAAAGCGCACCGCTCGGCGGCTGGCGGAAAAGGGGGGAGTGGACGCAGGCGATTGGTCGCTCGCGGGGCGGGCGCACCTCGAAACTTCATTGCTTGGCCGATGGTCGCGGCCGACCGGTCGCGCTGCTGCTGACACCGGGCAGTGTCGCCGACATCACAGTGGCTCCGCAGCTGCTCGGCGCCGTCGAGCCATCCCAGCGCCTGATCGCCGACAAGGCCTACGACGCTGACAGCTTGCGACGCTGGCTGGCAGCGCGTGGCACCGAGGCCGTGGTTCCGTCCAGTGCCGCGCGGCGCACGCCGTATCCACTCGACAGGAGCGCTTATAGACGGCGAAACCTCGTGGAACGCCTCATTTGCAGGCTCAAGAACTGGCGACGCATCGCCACGCGCTACGACCGCCTCGCCCGAAACTTCCTCGCCGCACTCGCCCTCGTCACTGCCGTCACCGAATGGAGCAAATGAGTCCCCAACC
>NZ_JBJJBR010000061.1:0-798 GCF_045449635.1 Sabulicella flocculans
ACGACGGCCGCGCCGATGGCTGGTTCTACGCCGTCGTCGTGCTCGCCGCGCACCGCGTGCGCGCCATCGGCGATGTCTGGCTCGGCGACAGCCTGGCCACCGATCCGAAGTTCGCCGGCCTGGTCCGGATCGACCGCCACCTGGGCGACCCCGACCAGGCGGCCAACGCCAACCTGGTCGCCGAAACGGGGGGCAAGTGGACTGCCGACCATCGCGGCCGCGGGCGCGCCTACGTCGCCGTCCGCCTGAAGATCACCGCAGAGGCCTTCCCATCCGGCCCGCCCAACATCGCCGCCCTCGTCGAGGGCGCCGATACCATCCTCGATCCACGCACCGGCGCGACCGGCTGGTCCGACAACCCGGCGCTCTGCCTCGCCTGGTATCTGACCGCGCCCTTCGGCTGGAAGGCCTCCTGGGACGATATCGACATCCCGGCCCTGATCGCCGCGGCGAACATCTGCGACGAGCTGATCGGCACCCGCGCCGGCGTCACCGAGCGGCGCTACACGGTGAACGGCCGCGTCTCGCTCGGCGAGGGCAAGATCGCCATCACCCGCAAGCTCGTCGCCGCCATGGCCGGCGCGCTCGTCGTCTCGGGCGGGCGGTTCTTCATCCATGCTGGTGGGCCGGCGCTGCCGGCGGCCACGCTCACCTCGGACGACCTGCGCGGGGACGTCACCATCCAGGGCAGCCGGCCGCGGCGGGATCTCTTCAACGGCGTGCGGGCGGTCTACGTCGACCCGGCGAAGAACTGGCAGCCGACCGACGCCCCGCCGCTGCTGGCCAGCAACTACGTCG
>NZ_JBJJBR010000062.1:0-798 GCF_045449635.1 Sabulicella flocculans
ACGACGGCCGCGCCGATGGCTGGTTCTACGCCGTCGTCGTGCTCGCCGCGCACCGCGTGCGCGCCATCGGCGATGTCTGGCTCGGCGACAGCCTGGCCACCGATCCGAAGTTCGCCGGCCTGGTCCGTGTCGATCGCCACCTGGGCGACCCCGACCAGGCAGCCAACGCTAACCTGATCGCCGAAACCGGCGGCAAGTGGACCGCCGAGCACCGTGGCCTCGGTCGCGCCTATGTCGCCGTGCGGCTCAAGATCACCGCCGAAGCCTTCCCCTCCGGCCCGCCGAACATCGCCGCGCTCGTCGAGGGCGCGGACACCATCCTCGACCCGCGGACGGGGGCCATCGGCTGGTCCGACAACCCGGCGCTCTGCCTCGCCTGGTACCTGACGGCTCCCTTCGGCTGGAAGGCGTCCTGGGATGACATCGATATCCCCGCCATGATCGCCGCGGCCAACATATGCGACGAGCTGATCGGCACCCGCGCCGGGGTTACCGAGCGGCGCTACACCGTGAATGGCCGCGTCTCGCTCGGCGAGGGCAAGATCGCCATCACGCGCAAGCTGGTCGCCGCCATGGCCGGCGCGCTGGTGGTCTCGGGCGGGCGGTTCTTCATCCATGCCGGCGGGCCTGCGCTGCCGGCGGCGACGCTGACCTCAGACGACCTGCGCGGCGACGTCACCATCCAGGGCAGCCGGCCGCGGCGGGATCTCTTCAACGGCGTGCGGGCGGTCTACGTCGACCCGGCGAAGAACTGGCAGCCGACCGACGCCCCGCCGCTGCTGGCCAGCAACTACGTCG
>NZ_JBJJBR010000063.1:0-672 GCF_045449635.1 Sabulicella flocculans
GACGATGGCCAAGGCGAAGTTCGAGCGCAACAAGCCGCACTGCAACATCGGGACGATCGGCCATGTGGACCATGGCAAGACGTCGTTGACGGCGGCGATCACCAAGGTGCTGGCGAAGGCGGGTGGGGCGACCTTCACGGCCTACGACCAGATCGACAAGGCGCCCGAGGAGCGCGCGCGCGGCATCACGATCTCCACGGCGCACGTGGAGTACGAGACGGCCAACCGGCACTACGCGCACGTGGACTGCCCGGGGCATGCCGACTACGTGAAGAACATGATCACGGGTGCTGCGCAGATGGACGGCGCGATCCTGGTGTGCTCGGCCGCCGACGGCCCGATGCCGCAGACGCGCGAGCACATCCTGCTGGCCCGCCAGGTGGGCGTGCCGGCGCTGGTGGTGTTCCTCAACAAGATGGACATGGCCGACCCTGACCTGGTGGAGCTGGTGGAGATGGAGGTGCGCGAGCTGCTGTCCTCCTACCAGTTCCCGGGCGACGACATCCCCATCGTCAAGGGCTCGGCGCTGATGGCGCTGGAGGACAAGCAGCCCGAGATCGGCGAGCAGGCGATCCTGCAGCTGATGGCCGAGGTGGACCGCTACATCCCGCAGCCCGAGCGCCCGAAGGACCGCCCGTTCCTGATGCCGATCGAGGACGTGTTCTCGATCTC
>NZ_JBJJBR010000064.1:0-599 GCF_045449635.1 Sabulicella flocculans
CAGGCGAACCGCTGGTATCTCTTTGCGGAGCCGAGCGCCGCGCCCGTCTACGTCTACGGCTACCTCAACGGCGCCGAGGGGCCGCAGGTCACCACCGGCCCGGTCCAGGGCGTGGATGGCATCGAGGTTAGCGTGATCTTCGATTTCGGTGTCGGCGCCATCGACTGGCGTGGCGGCTACTTCAACCCGGGCACCTGATCCCCTCCCACCCTTCCTGACCATCCCGCGAAAGGCGCCACCGGAATCCCGGGCGGCGCCTTTCGCGCATCTGGAGACCCATCCCCATGCGCAACTGCATCCGCCCCGACGCCCGCTCCGTCCCCATGCCGGTCCCCTATGCCGGCGGCATCCTCTCCGGCCAGGGCATGCTGGTCGGTGCCTTCTTTGGCGTGGCCGCCATGGACGCCGCCCAGAACGCCCTGGTCGAGTGCGAGACCCGCGGCGAGTTCGAGCTCGCCAAGGAGCCCGCGCTGGCCATCACCGCCGGCGCGCGGCTGTTCTGGGACAATGCGAACCGGCGCCTCACCACCACCGCCACCGGCAATTTCCAGGTCGGCATCGCCACCGCCGCGGCGCTCGCCGCCGACACCACGGTGCGC
>NZ_JBJJBR010000065.1:0-530 GCF_045449635.1 Sabulicella flocculans
TCGGCCCAGATCGGCCGGCTGGAGAGCGAGGGCGACGGCCGCGACAGCCTGCGCGCGCCGGTCCGCCGCGGCAGCATCCGCCCTGGCCTGGTTGGCGTTGCCGAGCAGCAGGCCGGCGTCGACAGCCGCGCGCGGCTGGAGGAGCTGCGCCGGGACTACTTCGCCACGCTGGCCGAGATCGACACCGCCGAGCGGGAGTCGCTGAACCGCCGCCTGGAGGAGGGAGAGCGCGCCGGCCAGGCCGCCGCCAACGCGCGCCGCCGCCGCGCCACGCAGGACGTCCAGGAGCTCACCCGCGACCTCGACGACCGCTTCCGGATCAACCGGGAGTACGAGGAGCGGGTCCGCCGCCTGCGCGAGGCCGAGGCCGCGGGTGGCGTCACCGCCGCCGAGCGCACCCGCCTCGAGACCCTGGCGCTGCAGGAGCGCGACGAGGCGCTGCGCCGGCTGGAACCCCGTGTCGCCGCCGTGCGCCGCGCCAGCACCGAGGGCGCGCGGGAGGCGCGCGACGCCGAGCGGCAGCTGAACGA
>NZ_JBJJBR010000066.1:0-516 GCF_045449635.1 Sabulicella flocculans
CGCGCGGCGCGCGAGGCCGCCGAATCCGCCCGCGCCGCCCTGGCCCGGCTGGCCGCCGAGGCCGAGGGACTGCGCGCTGCCACCGCCGCCGGCGGCGCCGAGGCGCAGCCCATCGCCGCGGCGCTGGGCATCCCTGAGGGGCTGGAAGCCGCGCTGGGCGCCGCCCTGGGCGAGGGGCTGGATGGCGGGCGCGGGCAGGGGCGCCGCTTCTGGCGCGCCCTGCCGCCGCTGGACGCCGCCCCCGCCCTGCCGGCCGGCGCCACGCCGCTGGCGGCGCTGGTGCAGGCGCCGCCCGAACTGGCGCGCGCGCTGTCGCAGGTGGGGCTGGCAGAGGATGGGGCGCCGCTGCAAGCCGCGCTGCGCCCGGGGCAGGCGCTGGTGTCGCGCGGCGGGGCGCTGTGGCGCTGGGATGGCTACGTGCTGGCCCCAGGCGCCGCCGCCGCCGGCGCGGCGCGGCTGCAGGCCCTGGCCCGGCTGCGCGGGGCGGAGGCGCGGCGCGACGCCGCCGCGCCGGAG
>NZ_JBJJBR010000067.1:0-454 GCF_045449635.1 Sabulicella flocculans
CCGTCTCGGTCTCGACCTGGAAGGCCGATCTTTATCGCCGGCTCTGGCTCGGCCGCGGCGATGCGGAGGGGTTCCCGCCCGGCTGGGTGCACCTGCCGCGCGGCGTCGAGGCCGAGTGGGTCAAGCAACTCGTCGCCGAGCAGCTGCGCACCACCAAGGATCGGCGCGGCTTCGCGCGGCAGGAATGGGCCAAGCTGCGAGAGCGCAACGAGGCCCTGGACTGCGCGGTGCTGGCGCGCGCCGCGCTCTGGCTGTTGGGCGCGGACCGCTATGGCGAGCGCTTCTGGGGGCAGCTGCGCGAGCAGATCGCAGATGCCCCGCTGGTGATGTCACAGCCCGAGCCGCCGCCTGCAGCCCCATCGCCGGCAACTCCCCCGCCGACGACCACGCGCCCCACCACCTGGCTCGCCCCGCGCAGCAACTGGCTGCGCTGACCGCTTCACCGCAGGCAGGC
>NZ_JBJJBR010000068.1:0-452 GCF_045449635.1 Sabulicella flocculans
CTCATTCCCGGGACCGGCGGGGTTCAACTCCCCGGCCTGCACCCTTCGCGGAGACCACCCCATGCTCATCGCCGACCAGGACTGGGGCGCGCCCCCGGTCAGCTTCGCGGACGCCTTCCTGGACCCGGCCGGCCGCCTCAAGATCGCCCGCAGCCAGAACATCTACGACGTCGACTTCGAGTACGGCCTCCAGCCGCTGCGCTGGGAGAATTTCTCGAGCGGCGGCGCCACCATCCTCCACATGCCGCAGGAGGGCGGCGTGCGGATGCGCTGCCCCGCGGCCGGCGACATCGCCATCCGCCAGTCGCGCCCCTATTTCCGCTATCAGCCCTCCAAGGGCATCTATGCCTCCGCCGCCGTGCTGTTCGGCGCGCCGCCGCCCTTCACGTCGATGCAGCGCCGCGTCGGCCTGTTCGACAGCGACAATGGCGTGTTCTTCGAGCAGGATTGGG
>NZ_JBJJBR010000069.1:0-407 GCF_045449635.1 Sabulicella flocculans
GTGAACGACGACCTCGGCGCCTTCACGGACTTCGCCGCTGCCATCGGCCGCCGCGTGGCCGACTTCGAGAACGCCACCGCCTATGGCCTGCTGAACTCCGCCAATGGCGACGGCCCGACGCTCACCACCGGCAATGCGGCCGTGTTCGGCACCGCCGCCGCGCGCGCCAACAAGGCCTCCGCCGGCAGCGCGCTCGACCTCGGCTCCCTCGCCCAGGGCCGCTCCGCAGTGATGCGCCAGCGCACGCTGGACGGCCTGCCCATCGCCGTCGGCGCGCAGATGCGCCTGCTGGTCGGGCCGAGCCTCGAGCTCCCCGCCCGCCAGCTCACCGTGCCGGTCGCGGCCAACCAGGTCACGCAGGAGAACGTGTTTGCGTCCTTCGTGCAGCCGGTGGTGGAGCCGCTGGT
>NZ_JBJJBR010000070.1:0-274 GCF_045449635.1 Sabulicella flocculans
TCCACGCCCTTGGTCGGCGCGATGCGTGGATCCCGTAGGCGACGCAGGTGGCCATAGACGGCGGCGGTGTCGCGGCCGCCGGTGTCGACGCAGAGCCGGGCGATGCGCATAGCGCCGCCGCCGTGGCACGGCCAGTCTCTCGCCAGCAGCTTGGCCAGTCCGTCCCAGGGCTCCCGGTCGCGCGGGCTGCCGGGGATCACCACGTGATCGACGAGCCAGGACGAGAACCCCTCCGCCCAGCCCCACACGTCGCATTCGAGGCGATCGTCCTGGA
>NZ_JBJJBR010000071.1:0-264 GCF_045449635.1 Sabulicella flocculans
TCGAGACCCTGGCGCTGCAGGAGCGCGACGAGGCGCTGCGCCGGCTGGAACCCCGTGTCGCCGCCGTGCGCCGCGCCAGCACCGAGGGCGCGCGGGAGGCGCGCGACGCCGAGCGGCAGCTGAACGATCTTCTGCGCGAGCGCGAGCGGCTCATCCAGGACAACGAGACCGCCTATGAGCGCTACCAGCGCCGGCTGGAGCGGCTCGGCGACCTGGTGCAGCGCGCCGAGCGCGCCGGCCGGCCGATCCCGGAGGAGACGATCG
>NZ_JBJJBR010000072.1:0-264 GCF_045449635.1 Sabulicella flocculans
TCGAGACCCTGGCGCTGCAGGAGCGCGACGAGGCGCTGCGCCGGCTGGAACCCCGTGTCGCCGCCGTGCGCCGCGCCAGCACCGAGGGCGCGCGGGAGGCGCGCGACGCCGAGCGGCAGCTGAACGACCTACTGCGTGAGCGCGAGCGGCTCATCCAGGACAACGAGACCGCCTATGAGCGCTACCAGCGCCGGCTGGAGCGGCTCGGCGACCTGGTGCAGCGCGCCGAGCGCGCCGGCCGGCCGATCCCGGAGGAGACGATCG
>NZ_JBJJBR010000073.1:0-255 GCF_045449635.1 Sabulicella flocculans
GCGACTTCCCGACCCTGCTGCCGCTGCTGGAGAACGGCGAGATCCAGGCCGGCACCATGTCCGAAAGCCAGGAGATCGTCCTGCTGCAGACCTTCGCGCGGCGCATCCGCGTCACGCGGCCCATGCTGGTGAACGACGACCTCGGCGCCTTCACGGACTTCGCCGCTGCCATCGGCCGCCGCGTGGCCGACTTCGAGAACGCCACCGCCTATGGCCTGCTGAACTCCGCCAATGGCGACGGCCCGACGCTCACCA
>NZ_JBJJBR010000074.1:0-255 GCF_045449635.1 Sabulicella flocculans
AGCAGCCCGAGATCGGCGAGCAGGCGATCCTGCAGCTGATGGCCGAGGTGGACCGCTACATCCCGCAGCCCGAGCGCCCGAAGGACCGCCCGTTCCTGATGCCGATCGAGGACGTGTTCTCGATCTCCGGCCGCGGCACGGTGGTGACGGGTCGCGTGGAGCGCGGCATCGTGAAGGTGGGCGAGGAGGTCGAGATCATCGGCCTGAAGGACACCGTGAAGACGACGGTGACCGGCGTGGAGATGTTCCGCAAGC
>NZ_JBJJBR010000075.1:0-255 GCF_045449635.1 Sabulicella flocculans
TGCGCCTGCTGGTCGGGCCGAGCCTCGAGCTCCCCGCCCGCCAGCTCACCGTGCCGGTCGCGGCCAACCAGGTCACGCAGGAGAACGTGTTTGCGTCCTTCGTGCAGCCGGTGGTGGAGCCGCTGGTGCAGGCGAACCGCTGGTATCTCTTTGCGGAGCCGAGCGCCGCGCCCGTCTACGTCTACGGCTACCTCAACGGCGCCGAGGGGCCGCAGGTCACCACCGGCCCGGTCCAGGGCGTGGATGGCATCGAGG
>NZ_JBJJBR010000076.1:0-255 GCF_045449635.1 Sabulicella flocculans
TCACCATCTCCACGCCCTCGGGCAGCTTCACCACCCCCGTCACGTCCGTGGTGCGGAAGTAGAACTGCGGGCGGTAGTTGGTGAAGAACGGCGTGTGGCGCCCGCCCTCCTCCTTGGTGAGGATGTAAGCCTCGGCCTTGAACTTGGAGTGCGGCTTGATCGAGCCGGGTGCTGCCAGCACCTGCCCGCGCTCCACGTCCTCGCGCTTGGTGCCGCGCAGCAGCGCGCCGATGTTGTCGCCCGCCTCGCCGCTGT
>NZ_JBJJBR010000077.1:0-255 GCF_045449635.1 Sabulicella flocculans
CCTCGATGCCATCCACGCCCTGGACCGGGCCGGTGGTGACCTGCGGCCCCTCGGCGCCGTTGAGGTAGCCGTAGACGTAGACGGGCGCGGCGCTCGGCTCCGCAAAGAGATACCAGCGGTTCGCCTGGACCAGCGGCTCCACCACCGGCTGCACGAAGGACGCAAACACGTTCTCCTGCGTGACCTGGTTGGCCGCGACCGGCACGGTGAGCTGGCGGGCGGGGAGCTCGAGGCTCGGCCCGACCAGCAGGCGCA
>NZ_JBJJBR010000078.1:0-255 GCF_045449635.1 Sabulicella flocculans
GGCTGTCGACGCCGGCCTGCTGCTCGGCAACGCCAACCAGGCCAGGGCGGATGCTGCCGCGGCGGACCGGCGCGCGCAGGCTGTCGCGGCCGTCGCCCTCGCTCTCCAGCCGGCCGATCTGGGCCGATAGCGCCTCGGCCTGGCGGCGCAGCCCGGCGAGGCGTTCCTCCTCGCTGCGCAGGCCGGCGCCCTGGCGGACGCTGTCCACGGCGCGGGCGGCGGCCGACAGCGCCCGGGCCAGCGCGTTGGACAGGC
>NZ_JBJJBR010000079.1:0-250 GCF_045449635.1 Sabulicella flocculans
ACCTTCTGCCGCATCAAGGATTTCCGCGGCATCGCAACACGATACGACAAGACCGCTCGCAACTTCCTCGCCGCCGTCTGCCTCGTCTCCGCCATCACTTATTGGGCTTGATTGAGTCCAGACCCTAGGTTGGGGACTCATTTGCTCCATTCGGTGACGGCAGTGACGAGGGCGAGTGCGGCGAGGAAGTTTCGGGCGAGGCGGTCGTAGCGCGTGGC
Source organism: Sabulicella flocculans (assembly GCF_045449635.1). Taxonomy (NCBI): domain Bacteria; kingdom Pseudomonadati; phylum Pseudomonadota; class Alphaproteobacteria; order Acetobacterales; family Acetobacteraceae; genus Sabulicella; species Sabulicella flocculans. The sequence continues at coordinate 219 of NZ_JBJJBR010000079.1, forward strand.
GATGCGTCGCCAGTTCTTGAGCCTGCAAATGA
>NZ_JBJJBR010000080.1:0-246 GCF_045449635.1 Sabulicella flocculans
TTCTGCCGCATCAAGGATTTCCGCGGCATCGCAACACGATACGACAAGACCGCTCGCAACTTCCTCGCCGCCGTCTGCCTCGTCTCCGCCATCACTTATTGGGCTTGATTGAGTCCAGACCCTAGGTAGGGAACCAATACAACCCATTGAATCGTTTGTGCGTTTCGCCACTGATTGAGGTTCAGCGGTGGAGATTGGCCATGGCGCGGTTGTTCTGGTTGTCCGAGCAGGCGTGGACGGTGCTGG
>NZ_JBJJBR010000081.1:0-243 GCF_045449635.1 Sabulicella flocculans
TGCAGGCTCAAGAACTGGCGACGCATCGCCACGCGCTACGACCGCCTCGCCCGAAACTTCCTCGCCGCACTCGCCCTCGTCACTGCCGTCACCGAATGGAGCAAATGAGTCCCCAACCTAGGGTCTGTACCCAATTGACGTAGGTGCGGCGCAATGATTCACCCTGCCAAACGGCGGGGGATGAACGGTGTCGCGCCTATTCTGGCTGAGCGACGTGCAGTGGGCGGCGATCGAGCCACATCT